>CAZIEA010000081.1:0-5511 GCA_964538495.1 uncultured bacterium
GCCGAGAAAACCCCGGTGCGGGCGGCCGGCGCTATCTGCCTGGGGATAATGGCCTTCCTGCTCGGCTCCCCCCTGGTCTGGGTGCATTACTCCGTCCTCGCCCTCCCCGCCGCCCTCTTCCTGATCTCCCCGGCGGCGGGGCTGCCGGCGTTCTGGAAAGCCGCCGCCGTCCTCGCGGCCGCCCTGACGGCGCTCGCCCCGCTCAATCTCTGCGGACTCGGCGGGCTTAAGGTAGACTTAACCGCTACCGTGGCCGGGTTGGGCGGGCTCTATTTGCTGCTGCTCTTCGCCCTGGCCCGGCGCGCGAGCCCGATACCGATAGCGAACGCTACATGATCTACATGTGAATGCGGCGGCGGTTCCTTCAGCCTTCAGTCGTCAGCCTGCTTTTTTCACCATGAAGACCATGAAGGACATGAAGAAGAAATCCGTGAAATCCGTGGAAAGAAATAATCTGCGGTAATCTGCGAAATCTTAGTTAACGTTAGCGCGGATTCGCGAGATTCGCGGTTAATAGGCGCGGCGGAGGTCGGTTTCAGGGTTCAGGGGTCTTTCCGGGTTCGGGGGCGGTGATCATCTCCTTGACCTTGTCGTAGCTCTTGAGCAGGGCCCCGGACGTGGTCCGGGCCACGAAGGCGACGGTTTCCACGAAACTCTTTTTGATCGCGGCTTGTTCCTCCGGAGATTTTTCCCCATAGGTCAGGAAAAGCCCGTAAACCAAAGCCGCCAGCACGATGATAATCAGGACCCGAAACAAAAATTTGAGCATCCCTTGTCCTCCTCTTTGATCTACATGCCCTACATGTCTACATGTGAATGCGGCGGCGGTTCCTTCAGCCTTCAGCCTATTTTTTCACCATGAAGACCATGAAGGACATGAAGAAGAAATCTGTGAAATCTGTGGACTACAGTCAGGGGGCGGGATGCACGACCTTCCCGCCGGCGATGGTCCGGTAAATATTGAACTTGCGGTCCATCACGACCAAATCGGCGTCCATTCCCTCCCTGAGATCCCCTTTTTTCTCGGCCAGGCCCAGAACCCGGGCCGGGTGCAGGGTGGCCAGGGAAAGCGCCCGGTGAAAGGGCTCGCCGGTGTATTCCACCAGGTTTTTCAGGGCCAGGTTGATGGGAATGACCGAGCCGACCAGCGTCCCGTCCCGGAGGCAGGCCATCCCGCCCTCGACCCCGACCTCCCGGCCGCCCATGGTGAATTTTTTGATCTTGCAGCCGATGGGAACGGTGCCGTCGGTGACCAGGATGATCTTTTCGAAGGCCTTGAGCCGGAAAAGCAGCCGGATCATGACCGGGGAGACATGGACCCCGTCGGCGATCAGCTCCAGGTTCACCCGGTCGTCCTCGAGCAAGGCGGCCAGGGCCCCGGGGTCACGATGATGCAGCGGGGAGTAGCTGTTGAAAATATGGGTGGCGTAAGACAGGCCCGAATCCAGGGCTTTCCGGGTGGTGCCGTAGTCGGCCTGGGTATGCCCGATCGCGGCAATCACCCCTGCCTTGCACAGCCGCTTGACCAGCGGCAGGGCGCCTTCCAGTTCCGGGGCCAGGGTCATGATCCGGACCAGGCCGTCCGCCGCGCTTAAGAATTCCTCGAGCAGAGCGGGATCGGGCGGACGCAGGGTTTTCAAGGGCTGCGCCCCCCTCTTCCCGATGCTCAAAAACGGCCCTTCCAGGTTGAGTCCGAGAACCGAGCCTTTCAGCGGCCCCCGCGACATTACCCCGCGGATGAACTTGATGTAATCCAGGATCTCCGGCGGGGAGGCGGCCGAGACGGTGGGGAGAAAAGCGGTGGTCCCGCAGCGGAACAGGGCGGCGGCGATCTGCGCAAGGTTCCGGTAGGGTTTGTCGATAAAGTGATAGCCCCCGGCCCCATGAACGTGGAGATCGATGAAGCCGGGGCAAACAAACCTGGTCCCGGCGTCGATCCGGGACACCCCCCGCGGCAGGCTGGGAAACTGGTCGTGCAGGATCTCCAGTATCTTCCCGTCGCGGATCAGGATGCTCCCCTGGCGCGGAGAATGATGAGGCCGGACAATGAGGGCATGGGTGATGGCCGTGATTTTTCCCGCTTTCTGACTCAATTTCCCCCTCCCTCGGTTGGAAAAAGGCGCGACGGCGATTTAAGCGACCCGGAAAACCCGGCGGACTTCACCCGCCAGGCGCAGAGAACCGGCGGCGCAAACCACCGACCCGCGCGGGCACAAATCATAGCAGGCCGCCAGCCCCTCCTCAACCGTTTTCCGGGTCAGGATCTCAACCCCGGGGGATAAATCCCGGCAGGTTTCGGCCAGGCCGAAGGGCTCCAAGCCTCTCTCGCCCCCGGCGGGCACGGTGACAATCCTCCGGGCCAGGGGGCCGAGGCGCCGGATTATCCCTTGGCGGTCCTTGTCGGCGAAGACCCCGAAAAGCCAGGTCAGTTCCCGCCCCCGGAGAAACATCTTCAGGGCCGCCGCCAGCGCTTCCGCCCCGGAGGGGTTGTGCGCCCCGTCGATCACGAAGGTCAAACCCGCCTTCCGGCGGATCTCGAACCGGCCCGGCCACTGAACCCGCCGCAGCGATTCCAGGACCGAACGACCCGGGAAACGCCCCCCGGTCCCCGTCCACCAGGCCGCCAGGGCCGTCTCGCAGTTGCGGGCCTGATGAACCCCGTAAAGCGGGATCTCCACGTCTCTTTCCCGCCCCCAGGGGGTTTCCAGGTCGAAAATCATTCCCGATCTCCGGGGCCGCACCGAGGAGGCCCGGAAAAGCCCGCGCGCCTCGAGCAAGGGGCTGCGGCGCTCCCGGCAAATTCTCTCGATCGTCTCCCGGGGCCGGCCCGAGATCTCCCCGATCACGACGGGAACGCCGGTTTTGACGATCCCGGCTTTCTCGACGGCGATTTCCTCCAGGCTCTTCCCCAGGTAGGCGGCGTGATCGAGCCCGAGGGCGGTAATCGCCGCCACCACCGGGACCACGGCGCTGGTAGCGTCCAGCCTCCCGCCCATCCCGGTCTCCCAGGCAACCGCCTCGACCCCGGAGCGGGCAAAGACCATGACCGCCAGGGCGGTAACCGCCTCGAAAAAAGTGGGATGGGTGCAGTCCGGGGTCCTCTCCACCTCGGCAACCAGGGGCTTGATCTCGGCGGTCAACTCCGCGACTTCCCCGGGCGGGACCGGGAGACCGTCCAGGGCGATCCGTTCCCGGAAGTCGTTCAGGTGCGGAGAGATAAACCGGCCGGTCTTCAAGCCCGAGGCGCGCAGAAGCACTTCCAGGAAGGCGACGGTCGAGCCTTTGCCGTTGGTTCCGGCCACGTGGTAAAAGTCCATCCCCCGCTCGGGATGCCCGAGCAAATCCAGCAGGCGGCCGATGTTGTTGAGGCCGAGCTTGGTCCCGAACAACTGCAGGCCGTAGAGGTACTCCAGCGCCCCGGCGTAGTCATTCACCCCCGGTCTCCAACTCCGCCCCGAAAGCCCGGGCCGCCGGGGATAGGCCGGGATCGCGGGCGCCCATGAAGATCACGGCCGTCCCCGGGGCAACCGCCGCGGCCGCCAGGCCGGACGCCTCCTCCCAGGAAGCCGCCGACCGGACCTCCACTCCGCCCCCGACGGCCCGGGCCAGATCAACGCTCGAGACGTCCCGCGGGGCGGTTCCCCCGGCGTCATAGACCGGCAGCAAGAGCAGCAAATCCCCCCCCGCGAGGCCGGAGCGGAAGGCCGCGGCGTAAGCGGTCAGCGACTTGCGCAGGGGGGCAAATCCGTGCGGCCGGTAGATCACGATCAGACGGGGGGCGAACAGCCGGGCGGCGGCCAGGGCGGAGGCGATTTTGTCCGGGTTGTGAGCGTAATCGTCGAGCACAATGACGGAGCCGCGGGAGGCCACCACCTCCATTCGGCGGGCGATCCCGGGAAAATCCGCCAGAGCCAGGGCGGAAACTTTCAATCCCACTCCCAGGGCGGCGGCGGCGGCGGCGGCCCCCAGGGCGTTTAAGGCGTTGTAGCGGCCGGGCTGGGGAACCTTGAATTCGACTCCTCCCGCCTGAAAAGACGTCCCGGTCCCGGAGAGGGCCAGATCGGAGCCCAAGAGCCCGGCGCCGGGCGCAAAGCCGAAACTCAGGCGCTCCGCGCCGGAGGCGCCAAGACGGCGGACGGGTTCGCTGTCGCTTCCCACCAGCAGACGCCCGGTCACCGAAGCGGCGAAATCCGAAAAGACCTTCTCGGTCTCGGGGAGGGGGTAATGATCGGCCGAGATGTTGGTGATCACCCCGGTTTCGGGACGGTAAAACGAAAGCTCTCCGTCGCTTTCGTCGGCCTCGAACAGGAAGATTTCCCCTCCCCCGGAGCGGGCGTTGGCGGTCCCGCCCCAATCCCCCAGCACGGCCGCGCCCAGGATCACGGAAGGATCCAATCCGGCCCGGTGCAGGATCCACCCCAGCATCGCGGTGGTGGATGATTTTCCGTTGGTGCCCGCCACCGCCAGGAGCCTTTTGCCTTTCCCCAACTCGCGCAAAAACCCGGCCCGGGAGACGATCGGGACGCCCATGTTCCGGGCCTCGACCAGGTCGGGGATTTCAGCCTCGACCGCCGCCGAGCCGTCCTGGGGAACGATCACGATTCCCTCCGCGGCCAGGGCCGAGAGCTCGGCGCTCATCTCCCCCCGGTCGAAAGAGCGGTCGGAGCCGCTCACCCTTCTCCCCCGCCGGACCGCCAGCCGGGCCAGGGCGCTCAATCCGGTCCCCCCCACCCCGCAAAAATGAATCCTTCCCTTTTTCACGAATTGAGCCGCCCTGTCTCTTTCCACAGATTCACAGATTCCCACAGATTTTTTCTTCATGGTAGGAAAGACAGGCTAACTTCCTCACCACAGAGTTCACAGAGCAACCATGAGGGCACAGAGAAATTTTTCCTCACCATGAAGAACATGAAGAGCATGAAGTTTTAATCTGTGAAATCTGTGGAAAGAAATAATCTGCGGTAATCTGCGAAATCTTAGTTAATGTTAGCGCGGATTCGCGAGATTCGCGGTTAATAGGCGCGTCGGTTCCTTCAGCCTTCAGCCTGTAGTTTTCAGCCTAACTTCCTCACCACAGAGTTCACAGAGCAACCATGAGGGCACAGAGAAATTTTTCCTCACCATGAAGAACATGAAGAGCATGAAGAAAAATCCGTGAAAGCCGTGGACGATCCTCATGATTCAAGCTCCAGGGAGAGGCCGTCCTCGGCCACCAGGATCCGGCCCGAAAACTCGGCGGCGGCGGCGGCGGCGATGTCGGCCTGATCGCAGGGGGGGTAGAGATGAGTAAGCAGCAGCGCCCCCACCCCCGCTTCCCGGGCCATCCGGCCGGCCCCTTCCGGGGTCAGGTGGGAGGGAATTCCCATCCCGGACGGGAAGGAGCATTCCGAGATCAAAAGCCCCGCCCCCCGGGCCAACCCCACCACCTCGGGGGAGTATTCCGTGTCCCCGGTATAAACCAACGAGGCGGCCCCGTCCCTGATCCGGCAGGAGAGGCTCTCGGGCCGGTGG
>CAZIEA010000081.1:5521-7390 GCA_964538495.1 uncultured bacterium
CAGCTTCCAGCCAGCGCGGGTAAATCCGCCGGAAGCCCTCGAGCAGGCGCCCCAGCCCTCGCGGGCCCATGACGACAAGCTCTTTCGTCCGGGGCTCGAGTTCGTAGCGGGAGGCAAAGAGCAAATGGGGAAGCCCCAGGGTGTGGTCGGGGTGAAAATGGCTGATGAAGACCAGGTCGATATCCTGGTGCCGGAAGCCCTCCGCCGCCAGGGAGTGCATGACGTCGGGCCCGCAATCGAGCAGGAACCTGCCCCCGCCCGTCTCCACCAGGAGCCCCGGGCCCCGGCGCCGCTTCGAGGGCAGGCAGACCCCGGATCCGAGCACCGTCGCCTTCATGGAAGATCTCGCGCCGCAGATTTCACGAATTTTTCTTCATTTTTTCACGGTGAATAAGCGCGCCATCCACGCCGCAGGATGGAGGACGCCGGGATAATACGCTATAATAATATGTGAAGCGCTTCCGGCGACAAGAACGGAAGGCGAAGATCCTGGTCCTGGGCGCCGGCCTGGCTCTGGCGGCCGGAAGCGCCGGGGCCCAGGAAATCCGGGAGATCCTGCAGGCTTGCCGCTACCTCCAGGACGGCGATATTCCCGCGGCCCCTTACGAGCCGACCGCGGCCCTGGTCATCCACGTCGGCCCCGACTTCCCGAAAAAGACCCTGGGCAGCGCGATCGAGTCCGCCCACCTTCTCCCCGGCAGCGAGATCGAGATCCGGCTGCGCGGCGGGATTTACCTCCGCCCCCCCGAGCACGAGTACCGGGTGATCCGGCGCGGGAACCTCCTGATCGCCGGGGCCGCGGGCGAGCAAGCCGTGATCCGGCCCTCGACCTGGCCGGGTTATCCGGATTCCTGGGGGGAAGGCAACCTCTTCCAGGCCGAAGGCCCGCTGGAAAACCTGACCTTCCGGAACCTCGTCCTCGAGGGATGGCAGAACCCGTTTTACCTGGGAGGCGGCGACGGGGTCATGCGCAACCTGGCTGTCGTCGATGTCCGGGCCCGGGAGTTCCGGCGGCGGCCGGGCGGTTTCCTGGCCGAGTTCTTCACCTCGGCCTACCGGCTGGACGATATTCTGGGGTCGCCCCCCGTTTTCGTCCCCGACGAAACCGGGCTTCCTTATCAGATCGAGAACCTGATCCTGAGCGGCTTGGAAGTGGCGGGCGCCGATCTCGGGGTCAACATCGGCGACGAGAACGATCCCAATGTCAAAGGCTTGCGCATCACGAGATGCGATTTCAGCTTCGAAACCGGGGGAAACGACACCGCCCAGGATGCCATTGCCGTGGTCAATTCCTTCAAAGTCCTGATCGACAACTGCCGGATCCGGGGAACCAACGGCGACGGGATCGACCTGAAATCCGCGGACTGTTCCGTGGTCAACACCATGCTCACGGGCGCAACCCGCAACGCGGTCAAGTTCTGGCGCAACGGCGAGCTGATCAACTCCATCCTCTACGACTGCTCCCCCATCGACGACGGCGCTCTCATCTTCGCCGAAGGGCCGGGGCGGATCGTCCACTCCCTGCTCGGGAGGAAAACCCCCGGTTATTGCGCCACCTTCGCCTACGGGGCGGAAAGCGCCCGGAGCCTGGAAATCGTCAACTCCATCTTCCTGGACCTGGATCACACTTTTTATTCCGGCTCCGCCGCGCTGGCCGTCCGCAACTGCCTCTTCCACGACATGCCGGGGGGCCTTTTTTCCGGGGCGGCAGCGGCCGGAGACCCCGCCGCTCTTAACGCCCTGCCCGGCTGCGGAGGGAACCGGGGCGGGGATCCGCTCCTGCTTTCTCCCGGAGAAAGGGATTTCGCCACCGCCCCCGGGGCCCCCGGCGTCGACTCCGGGAGCGGCGATCTGGGGCCGCTCCCGGCC
>CAZIEA010000081.1:7420-9984 GCA_964538495.1 uncultured bacterium
GTTCGAGTTCGACCCGGCCGCCGCCCTCCGGGGCCGGGACTTCGACGGGGCCCGCGGCGACGAGATTTTTTCCTTCCAGCCCGAATCCGGCCTCTGGCGGATCCGGGGCCTGACCCAAATCTACTTCGGAGGCCCCGGGGACCGGCCGGCGCCGGAGGACTACTCCGGGAGCGGCCCGGCCGGGGTCGCGGTCTTCCGGAGCCGGGACGGGCGCTGGGCCCTGCTTGGAATCACCAGGTTCCATTTCGGACTTGCCCCCGATCTTCCCCTCCCGGGCGATTACTCGGGAACGGGCCGGGCCGAGGCCGCCCTTTTCCGAGAGCGCGATTCGCTCTGGCTGGTCCGGGACTCCACCCGCTTTCACTGGGGACGCGCGGGGGATGTCCCCGTCCCCGGGGATTACTCCGGAAAGGGAACCGCCGAAATCGCCGCCTTCCGCCCCGCTTCCGGTCTCTGGGCGATTCGGGCTCTGACCCGGGCCTGGTTCGGGGCGCCTTCGGATATGCCGGTGCCCGGGGATTTCCGCGGAGAAGGGAAAGACTCTCCCGCCGTTTACCGGCCTGCCGCGGGGTTATGGGCGGTGCGGGGCCTGACCCGCTTTTACTTCGGGCGGCCGGGAGACTTCCCGCTGCTCGGGGACTTCGACGGAGACGGGAGCGCCGACGCGGGGATTTACCGTCCGTCCGCCGCGCTCTGGTTTATCCGGGGCCTGACCCGCTTCTACTTTCCTCCCGGCACTTTTCCCCGGTAATCCGTGATCCGTAATCAGTAATCCGTCGCCTTGATTTGTGTGGATTCGCGAGATTCGCGGTTCAATCGTTGCGGCGGTTCCTTCAGCCTTCAGCCTGTTTTTTTCACCATGAAGATCATGAAGAACATGAAGGTGGTGTGATGATTACGCGCGCCCGATAGCGATCCCGATTCCGATTCCGACCCCGATTCGCAACTGAACCCTGAACCCTTCTACATGCCCTACATGTTCTACATGTGAATGCGGCGACGGTTCCTTCAGCCTGATTTTCCACATGGTGAATATGCGCGTAAATATTCCCGGTTGAAGCGGCCTGAGGGAACCGGGGTATAATCCGCCGTCATGAGCGAGATCCGCTACTACAGCACCAACCGGCATCTCACCGGGCGGGGGGCAAAGCCCTTTACCGGGACCGCGAGCTTCCGCGAGGCCCTGCTGGCGGGGCAGGCCCCGGACGGGGGGCTCTTTCTCCCCGAGCGTTTTCCCGCGCTGGACCGCAACGACCGGGCGGGTCTCCGGGACCGTCCTTACTGGGAAGCCGCCCGGCTGGTGCTGGAGGGATACCTGGGGGAAACCCTGCGCCGGGACGAGCTCGAGGCCGTGGTCCGGGACGCCTACGACTACCCGGTCCCCCTGGAAAAGGTGACGGGGCGAAAATACGTGCTCCGGCTCGACCAAGGCCCCACCGCCTCCTTCAAGGACTTCGCCGCCCGCCTGATGTCGCGGCTGATGAGCCGGCTCAAGGATCCCGAATCCCGCCTCAACGTCCTGGTCGCCACCTCGGGCGACACCGGGAGCGCCATCGGGGAAGCCTTCAAAGGGGTGGAAGGAATAGACGTCTGCATCCTCTACCCCCGGCAGGAAGTGAGCCCGCGGCAGAAAAAACAGCTTGATACCATCGGGGGCAACGTCCGCACCCTGACGGTCGAGGGCAAGTTCGACGACTGTCAGGACCTGGTCAAGCGGGCCTTCCTCGATTCCGGGCTCCGCAAGCTCAACCTGACCTCGGCCAACTCGATCAACATCGGCCGGGTCCTCCCCCAGAGCATCTATTACATCTGGGCCGGCGCCCAGATCGCCGAACCCGGGGAGGAAATCGTCGTCTCCGTCCCTTCCGGCAATTTCGGCAACGCCTTGGGCTGCGAAATCGCCCGCCGGATGGGCCTGCCCCTGAGAAAGCTCCTGATGCCCACCAACGCCAACCGCGAGTTCCCCAATTTTCTCGCCTCCGGGGACTACCGCAAAATCGCCCCTTCCCTCAAGTGCCTCTCCAACGCCATGAACGTCGGGCACCCGAGCAACCTGGCCCGTTTTTTCGACCTCTACGGGGGCACCGTGGACAAGGACGGAAAAGTCCACCGCCGCCCCGATCTGGACGAGCTGCGCCGCCGGATTTTTTCCGTCAGCGTCAGCGACGGGGAAACCCGCGAAACCATCGTCCGGGCCTGGCGGGAGAACGGGCTCCTGCTCGAGCCTCACGGGGCGGTGGGCTGGAAGGGGCTGCAAAGCTACCTGAGCGAACAGGGCGACTTCGAACCCTGCCTCGCGGTGGAGACCGCCCACCCGGCCAAGTTCCCGGAAGAGATCGAGTCCCTTCTGGGCATCAGCCCCAAGCCCCCGGAAAGTCTGAAAAACCTGGACGCCCGTTCGGGGGAGCCCATCCCCCTGCCCTGCGACTACGCGGCCTTCCGCGGCTTCCTCCTGGACTCCCTGCGCGGCCGCTGAGCCGGCGCGGCGGCTCAATGCCCGAATTAAGCCGCGCCGCGAAGCGGCCCCGGTAATCCCTTCATCCCCGCCTCATCAGCGCAAACAC
>CAZIEA010000082.1:0-9859 GCA_964538495.1 uncultured bacterium
GGAAGGCGATGGGCTGACAGTACGGGGCGGGGCGGGGTTCTCCGCTTCCGCCGGGCTGGTCCTGGTGGCAGCCGGGGCCCGGCCCCGGACCGAACCGGCCCGCGCGGCCGGGGCGGAAACCGGAATCAAGGGGGCGCTCAAGGTGGACCGGATGATGCGGACCAACCTTCCCGATGTCTATGCCGCCGGCGACTGCGTCGAAACTTGGCACCGGATTCTCCAGCGCTACGATTACCTCCCCCTGGGGACCACCGCCCACAAGCAGGGGCGGGCGGCGGGGGAAAACGCCCTCGGCGGGAAGCGGGAATACGCGGGGTCACTGGGGACCCAGGCGGTGAAAGTCTTCGGCCTGGTGGCGGCCCGAACGGGCCTGCGCGACGCCGAGGCGGAGGCAGCCGGTTATCGCCCCCTGACCGTGCAGCTCAAAACCGACGACCACAAGGCTTATTACCCGGGGGCGGAGAAGTTATGGATCCGCCTCACCGGAGACCTCCAGAGCGGACGCCTGCTGGGGGCGCAACTGGTGGGAAGCTCCAACTCGGAGATCTCGAAACGGGTGGATATCGCCGCCGCCGCGCTCCATAACCGCCTGCGGGTCGGGGAACTGTGCGACCTCGACCTCAGCTACACCCCGCCGCTCTCCAGCCCCTGGGACCCGATGCAAACGGCCGCCCAGGCTTGGCTTCAGGCGGGCGATGGCAAACAGGGCGCAATGACATAAGCGGCAAAGCAGCCGCTATTGCGCTTCTCACGGGGGGACTTCAGGATTCGGGGTTGTTCCGGTAGGCGAACACCCGGACCTTTTCCAGGGTGACCATCCCGTTTTGGATCAGTCCCTCCAGAACGGGCAGGAACGCCTCGATGCGTTCGGGCTGATCCACGATCTCGATCACGATGGGCAGATCTTCCGAAAGGCGCAGGATCCGGGCGGTGTGGATCCGGTTGGAACGGCCGAAACCCATGATGCCCCGCAGGACCGTGGCGCCGGAGAGGCCGAAATCGTGGGCTTTTTCCACGATAACCTCGTAAAGCGGCCGATGTCCGTGCTTGTAGGCTTCCTCGATGAAGATTCGCAGCAGTTGCGCTTCCAAGGGCGGATTCACGAAAAAACCTCCTTCAGATCAGGCGGCCGATCGCGGCGCCCGACAGGTAAGCCGCCAGGCCGGCGGCCAGTTCCCCCGTCACGTTCAGTCCCGCCAGCAGCCACTGGGATTGTTCCAGCATCTGATCGGTTTCGAAGAGGAAGGCGCTGAAGGTGGTGAAGGAGCCCAAGAACCCGATCAAGACAACCATGCGGACCGCGCCGGGAATCGGCAGGCGCTCCTGGGTCAAGGTCCAGACCAGGCCAAAGAGAAAACACCCCAGCACGTTCACGGCCAGGGTCCCCCAGGGGAACCCCGAGTTGGCGCCCCGCTGCACCCAGCCGGAGAGGCCGTAGCGGGCCAGGGTCCCCAGCGCTCCGGCCAGGGCCAGCCAGAGGAGTTTCTGGATCATTTCAAGAACCTTTCCGAGCGGCAGCTTTTGCCGGGCCGAGCACGGAGGCAAGCCAGTCGAACATCCGCTGGTCGTAAAAGCGGCGGGCCAGAGGCTGGCAGTGGAGGTTCGCCCCCTCCTCCCGGGTGAAGCGCACGATGGTCTTGGGGCAGCGCAGGGCCGCGTAAACCTCCGCCGGCTGCCCGGGCCAGAACTGCTCGTCCTCGGGGTCGGCGATGAAAACAGGGCAGCGGATTTTTTCGATCACGTCCCGGAGATGGTACTGCCGGGCGGCCGAAATCCAGTCGAAACAGCTTTTGACGCCGTAAGGCTTCATCCGGAACTCGAGCTCCTGCCGGGCGGCCGGCGGTGCGTTTCTCACGCTCTCGGCGAAGAAACGGTCGAACTCCTCCTGCCGGCCCGAATCCAGCAATTCGAGCATCTCCGGGGGAAAACGCGAGATCATAGCGGCGGAGACGTCCATCACCCCCGGGTCGGCGATCCCGGCCGCGAGCCGCCGCTCGAAGGCGAGCGCGCGCAGGACCCAGTAGCCGCCCTGGCTGATCCCGGAGAGGGCGATCCGGTCCGGGTCAATATCCGGACGAAGCAGAAGATAATCCACGACCGGTCCGATCACCTCTTCCCAGTCGGGGCGGAAGGGGATGTTTTGGAGCCAGAGGAGCGCGTTCTGCCCCGGCCCGTCGAAGGTGAGGGCGGCATAGCCTCGCTCCAGGGCCCCGGCGATCCCGGAGGCCCACATCGCGTGAGTGGGCCCGTCGGAGCCGTTGGCGAAGATCACGACCGGCCGGGGGCCTCCGCCGGCGGGGGTGAAAAAATAGCCCGGCAGCGCGGTCTGGCCGTAAGGAATTTCCACCCGCTCCGCCGGGGGCCGCAGGAGCTCGCAGAAGCGGTCCCAGCACTCCCGGCTCTTCTTCCAGGTCGAGAGCAGGCGGCTGGGGTCCGCGCTCCCGTCGGCCATGGAGTTGGCCAGGGAGTAATAGCCGGCCGAACGCAGGAAAGCCCAACAGGCGCTCTCCCGGTTTCCCGCCTCCAGGCAGTTTTGGGCGATGCCTCCAACCCGCTCCGCCAGGGCGTGCCACTCCTGAAACCAGCTCTCGCAGTCCCCGGCGGCGATCCGGGAAGATGCCGCCAGCAGTTCCCCGGGCTCGGCCGCGCCGTAAGCGCAACTCCCCAGGGCGATCCGGAACTCGAAATCCATCTGGGGATGCCGGAAAAAATCCCGCTCTTTCCTGGCTTTCTTCAAGGTTTTTTCCCTTCCGGCTCCGGGGGGTAGCCCACGCTCTGGGCCAGGACGATCTTCTGCTCGGGCTTGAGACCCATGGCCGCCCCCAGGGCGGTTCGGTCGAGCAAACCCCGCACCACCGTGGAAAGCCCGGCGGAAGCGCAATAGAGGTAGACGTTCTGGCTCACGAACCCGGTGTCGGCGGCGGCGTAAAAGTCCTTGTCCGTTTCCGACCCCGACATCCGGGAATAGTCGGCCACGAAGACCAGGTTGACCGGGGCGGAAGCGGCAAAAGCCTGGCTCCCGGTCAGGGACCGAAGGTCGCCGGGTTTGACCTGGACCAGGTCGTTTTCCTTGGGGCGGTAAAGGAAGACCCCGCCCGCGGTCACGACGTAGACGTCGATCTCCTGCCGGTCGCGGGCGGTGGGCGAGGTCCGTTTGCCCGATTCCGGTCGGTTGATCCCGACGGCGGCCCAGAGGAGGTTGGAGAGTTCCTGGGACGGGATGGTCCGGGAGCTGAAATCGCGCTCGGAGCGGCGCTCTTTGAGAGCTTCCAGCAGGGGCATCCCCCCCTCGGTCCGGGGGGCGGGCAGCGCGACGGGGGGAAGCAGAGCCTCCTGCGCGTTGCCGGCCAACGCCAAGCTCAGGCACATAACCGTGATCAGGGCTAAAATCGCTCGTCTCATGAAAAACCTCCCGGGGCCGGTTTCACTTTCCCATTTCGCTGGGGTTGGGCGTCTTGATGATCAGGAAAGAGGCGTCCTGAGCCGAAACGTTCTTGATCGTCATCGTCGTACCGAAATCCACCGGCATCAGGTCTCCTTGCCGGAGCCGGTGAACCGGCCCGGCGAGGTCGAGGTTGACCTCGCCCCGGAGAATGAGCAAATGGACATTGGAATTGGCCTGGTGCGTCGGGACCGTCTGCCCGGGATGAAGCGCCGCCTGCATGACCAGCAGGTGCTTGGTGTCGATGAGCTTTCTTTTTCCCATCCCCGCATCGCTATAAGGAATTCCTTCCAGCACGTTCTGCATCAGCCCGTCTCCTTCGGTTTCCGCCGAGGCCGACGCCAACATCCAGCAGATCGCCAGGCCCAGGCCCGCCCAGGTCGTAATCCTCTTCATGAAATCATCTCCCGATTTCCATCGCTATCATTATCGTGGCCCGGGTCAGGATACAGGGTTCAGGAAAACCAGGAAACAGGAGACCGGAGACAGGAGTCAGAAGACAGGAAACCCCGTAATCCGTAATCAGTGATCCGTGAACCGTCGCCTGGATTTGCGGGGATTCGCGAGATTCGCGGTTTCCTTTGCTTAACTTCCTTGCCCCAGATTGGTTCTTGGCGTCTTTGCGTCTTTGCGTGATATGGCGGCTTTCCCTTCAGCCTTCAGTCTTCAGCCTTCAGCCTGGTTTTCTCACCATGAGAGCATGAAGGACATGCAGGAAACCCCGTAATCCGTAATCAGTGATCCGTAATCCGTCGCCTGGATTCGCGAGATTCGCGGTTAATCCGGGGAGGGCGGAATCAGTAGTCGTAGTTCCAATAGAGCATAACGCCGTTGTTAAGATTATCGTCCAAGAGGCTCTCCAGGTACAGACGCTCGGCGAGCCGGAGTTCGACCCGGACCTTGCCGGTGCCCGAGGCCGTCCCGGACTCAAGATCGAGGTAGACTCCCTCGGCCAGGTATTTCCCCACCCCCAGGGTGGTGGCCGGGCCGGAGGAGGTCGCGGCCTCACGAAGTTCCAGCCGGTCCACCGCCAGCAGGTCGCGGGTCCCGGCCATGATCCCCCCTCCCCCGCCCGGCCCCTGGCGCAGGTCGTTGAGGGCCAGCGCCAGCTTGACGGCTTGAAAGGCGGTGATGCGATCGAGGCTCGTCCCGAACAGGACGCGGGCCAGAACCTCGTCCTCGGGCAAGGCCGGCTCCGAGCTCAACGCCACCTTCAGGTCCGGAAAAATCCCGGAGACCTCGATCCGGGCGGTGACTTCCCCGGCCCGGGCCTCGGCGAGCAGAAACACCCCAAAAACCAGGGGCTCGGCGCTGATCAGGCTCAAGGCTCCTTCCCGGATTTCGAAGCGGCGGGTGAGAAAATCGAAATGGCCTTTCAGGGGGCGCAGTTCCCCCGAAATCGCCGGCGAGGGCAGTTGCCCCCGGGCCCGGAAAGAACCGGCCCATTCCGACTCGAACTGCCGCCCCTGGGCGAAAAAACGCCCGGGAATTTCCAGGGCCAGATCCAGGAAAACCGGGTATCCCGCGCCCGGAGCGGGCGGGGAAACCTTCTCCGGGGGGGAGGGAACCTCCACCACCTCGAGATCGGGAATGCTCCCGGGAAACCGTTCCGGAACGCTGAAGCGGGACGGTCCGGTCTCCAGCTTCCCTTCCGTCCTGATTCCTTCCCGGGAGCCGGTCAAGACCAGGTCCGCCCCCAGGACAAGCTGAAGGTCGTCCCGCCGCACGGCCGCAAAATCCCGCAAAACCACCCTGAAAGCGAAAGCCGGGAAACCGTCGTCCGCGAGCGTCACCTTTCCGGAAGCCGTCAACCTCCCCTTGCCCCCGTCGCCGGCCCTCAGGTCTTCCAGGATCAGCTCCCGCTCCCGCAGGACCGCCCGGAAGGAGACTCCCGCGAGCACAAGCCCGGCGGCGGGGACGGCGCAGCTTCCTTCTTCCAAGGCGATGAACCCGGTCCCGGACGGGACGGCCGGCGTGCCTCCCCCTTCGATCTTGCCCTCCATTCGCCCGGAAAACCTGCCCGACTCCGGATCGAGCAATCCCGTCCAGGAAGCCAGTTCCAGGCCGAATTCCAACTCTCCTCCCCAGGGGGATTCCGGGGAAAAACCCAATGAAAACGGCTCCAGGGATAAGCCGGCTTCGGCCCGGGCGGTAAACACGACCCAGCTCCCCTCGAACCCCTCCAGGCGGCCCGCCACCAGGGCCAAGCCCTGGAGCGACTCGATCCGGGCCCGAAGTTCGCCTTCCCCGGCCACCCCGGGCAGGGTCAGGCGGGAAAGGGAAAGAAAGCCTTCGAGCTCGGGCCGAGCAACCGGACCGGAGGCGGCCAGATCCAGGTCGAGCAAGCCGTCCGGACCTTCAATCCCGGCCGGGGCCAGCAGGCCCAGGGGAACGTCCCGAAACTCCACGGCCAACTCCGCCTGGTCAAGGCGGCGGCGGCCCCGGGCCCGGAACCCGAAGTCCACCGGGGAGGTCTCCCCGTCGGCGTAACCCTCGGCCTTCAGGGAGAAAGTTCCCGCCGGATCCCCAAAGGGCTCGGAGATTTCGGCCCGGATTTGCAACCCCGCCAGGGTTCCGAAAGCGCCCCTCATATCGCGCATGGAAAGATCGAAGGTGAGCAGGTCTCCGGCATCCCCGGCCAGGTTTTGCGCCCGGAGCCGACCTGAACCGGCCAAGTCCGCTCCCAGGAACGCACCCAGGGGAGAAATGTCCCGGAAATCCCCCTCCATTCGGCCGCGGAGGAAAAAATCCTCCAGCCCCAAGGTCAAGGCGCCTTCCAGTTCCAGCCCGGGATAAACGACGGACAGGTTCCGGAATTCGATCTCCGTCTCCGAAAAGCGGAAACCGGAGCCGATCCTCAAGCCCTCCGTTTCCGGAGCTGTCCCCTCCGCCTCCAGCCGTCCCTCCCAGGCCAGGAGCTTCCCGGCGGCCGAGATGCGCACGCGGGCCGAAAGCGCGGGGGGGCCGGGGAAGAAGGCAGAGGCAGTCGCGCGAATATCCACCCGGTTACGGAGCAGGGAGGCGGCGGACAGCCGGATATCCAGATCCTGAAACAAGAGCCAGGGGCCCGCTTCGTCACTCAACGAGAAGCTCTTCAGGCGGAACCGGAAGGGGACAAAGCCGGAGAGTCCCTCCAGCCGGATTCCGGAGCCGGGTGCACTCAAGCTCCGGGAAAGCGCCCGCGCCAGCGTCCGCTGGACCGGCGGAGTCTGGAGCAGAGCAAACGCCGTCAGGAGCGTAAAAATCACCCCCGCGAGCGCCTTGGCGCCCCAAACGATTATCCGCTTCGGTGTCCTCATCATCCACGGATTCGGCTGAAATAACCGAGGGCACGTTCACATGTAGTCATGTAGCACATGTAGAAAACCGATCTGTCCACAGATTTCACAGATTGAACTACAGGCTGAAGGCTGAAGGAACCGCCGCCGCATTCACATGTAGACATGTAGAACCGTCGCCTTTTCAACCATGTAGATCATGTAGTTAAATTCGAAATCAGAAACTCGAAATTCGAAACTGCAAGATGGTTTGAGGAATTCGAGTTTGGTTTTTGTTTCGAATTTCGTCATTCGAGTTTCGAATTTCCGGTTTTCTGCCGGATTACGGATCACTGATTACGGATTACGATCTTTTCCGGCTCCTGAATCCTGTTTTCTGTGTCCTGGGTTTCGACGGAATACGGATTACAATTTTCCCTGTCTCCTGTTTTAGAAGGCCTGGCCGAGGCTGACATAGACCTGGAAGGAACCATCCACCCCGGGGCGCCGGTTGAGGGGAAACCCGACGTCTGCCCGGAGCGGGAGCCCGGCCAGGTAGTAGCGAAAGCCGAAACCGGTCCCCCAGAGCAGCGGCCGCTCTTCGAACTCCGGGTAGGGGGCCTCGAAAGCCGTGCCCCCGTCCAGGAAGGCGGCCAGCCCCAGATCCCCCCAGATCCGGGCGCGCAATTCGGCGTTGATTTCCACCAGGGCCCTGCCCCCGACGGGATCGTCATCGGCGTCGAGCGGGCCCACGGTCTGGTATGGATAGCCTCGGATCGACCCCCCGCCCCCGGCATAAAACCTCTCGTCGGCGGGAACCGTGAACTGCCCCGCGCCCACCGTACCCCCCGCTTCGGCCCTCCCGGCCAGGACCAGCCTCCGCCCGGAGAAGATCTCCAGGTAGGCGGAGGCGTTGGCCGACCAGGCCAGGAAGCCGATCGATGCGTCGCGGGCATCGAGAAAGTTACGGCCCTCCAGGGCGAGGCGGAACCCCCGGGCGGGATCGAGCAGGTCGTCGCTCCCGTCCCAATCCAGCTTGAGGGGCAGGAGCAGGAACACGTAATTCTCCTCATCCCCCGACTGCTCGACCCGGGAGAACCTGATCCCGGCGCCCGCGCCCGCGGTCACGGTAGTTCCCAGTTTTCTTTCCAGCAGGCCGAGCGCGCGGAGCCAGCTACTGGTATAGGCGTCGGGGAATTCCCGAGCCCCCTTAACCGATAAATCCAAAACTTGACCGGAGGCAAGAAAATCGGGCTTGCGGTAACCGGCGCGACCGGAAAATCCGATCCCAGAAGCCCGGGCCTCGAATCCCAGGACCTCGGCCCGGCCCAGGAGGTTGCGGTCTTCCCACGAGACCAGGCCCATGGGACCCTCGTCGGTCCGGTAACCGACCCCGGCCTTAAGGGTGCGCCGGGCCCGTTCCCGCACACTCACCTCCAGGGGAAGAAGATTGTCCTCACCCAGGGCGGGAGGATGCTCGATCCGAACCAGGGAAAAAAGCCGCGTCGCGGAAAGCCAGTCCCGGAAACGCCGGACCAGCCCGGCGTTGTAGGGCTCTCCCTCGCGCCAGGGCAGGTGCTCACGGCAGTATTCTTCCCGGGTCCGTTCCAGGCCCGAAAAAGAGACGGCGCCGAAGCGGGCGGGGGGGCCGGGAGCGAAAACCAGTCTCACCGAGACAGAAGCGGCCGCGTGATCAACCACCACCCGCCGGGAAGCTTCGGCGGCGAAAGGATAACCCTCTGCCTCCAGTACCGCCAGGCAGGCTTCGGAAGATGCGAGGATGATCTCGGCCCGGGCCCGGCGACCGGGGACAAGTCCCAAGGCCTCCGGGGAAGGAAGGCTCTCCCGAAGGCCGGGAAATCCGGGATTCACCTCGATTTCCACCGTGGTAAACCGGTATTCGGGTCCGGAATCGAGGGCGAAAACCACCAGGAGGGGAATTTTCCCGGGAATCACCTCCGCAACCACCCTGGCAGCGTAATAGCCTTCGGCCCGGAGAGCGCGGACCAGGACGGGAACATCCCGGCCGGCCCGCCGCTCCAGCTCCGTCAGAGATTCCGGAAGCCGGTCTGAGTAAAGGAGCGTCCCCGTGACCGACTCCAGCCAGGACCGGCTCACCGGACCCGGAATCCCCCTGAACTCCACGGTGTATTTCAGCCCCTTCCATTCCCCCGCTCCGGCCCGGGGGAGCACAGCCCCCAGCGCGGCGGCGGCCAGCACGCCCAAGATGCGCGGGGCTATCGGCATCGGCGCGGGGGGAGGCGGAAAATTCGCCGGAGTTGGGCGACGGTATCGGCGTAATAATCCACGCTCCGGCGCAGGACGTAGCGGGCCTCGCGGGAACCCAGTCCGAAACCGGTCCCGACCGAGGTGACCCCGGGCACGTGGTCATTGGGGTTATCTCCCACCGTCACGGCCTCGCCGGGGCTCAGGCCGCGCCGGGAGAGGATGAGATCGACCGCTCCGATCTTATCCTTGACCAGACCGTCCGCTTTCATCCTGACCATGGAATAGCACTCGGAAAACGGGATCCCATGGCCGCGGAGAATGGCGCCGTCGAAGTCCCCGGCGGTGAGGATGACCACCTCGATTCCGGAACCGGCCAGATCCTGGAGCAACCCGGGCATCCCCGGAATCGGCCGGTTGAGCGCGGGCTCCCGGCAATGCTCCAGGTAATAACGCCAGGTCGTCTCCTTCACCGTCGCCAGGGTCTCCGCCGGCAGATCCCCGTAGCGCCGGCGATAGAAAAGATCCGGCACGAAAGGGTGGTATTCGCTCCAGTAGACGGCGACAGAAACCGGGCGGAGGGCGGGGCGGACCAAGGAGATCACCCGGGCGAAAGCCTCCCGGTAGCAGGCGTAAGCCGTGCGCCGGCTGGAAATTATGGTGGCGTCCCGGTCGAAGATCGCCAGGCGCTTGCCCGGAGGCAGAGCTGGGCAGGGAGCCTTCATGTCAGGCATTTTACTCTCCGGGGGCCGGAGTGTTCAAGTTATTGCCCGGAGAATATTGGGGGCGGGGGAGCGCCGGGTCACTTCCTGGACACTAGTGAACTTTGTGGTAAAATAAAAAATTTAATCTTGGTTATTGCCCACAAATGTGGAAAAGGACTGAAAATGATACTGAAAATGCCGTGCATTTTTAGTCTCATCCTGATCCTGGG
>CAZIEA010000083.1:0-9836 GCA_964538495.1 uncultured bacterium
TCTACCCCGAGGTCGTCGACTTCCCGGACATTGGCGGCCAGGAATTTCAGGGCCGCGGGATCGAAAATATCCCCCTGGCGGCTACCGAGCGTCTCCCCGCTGAGTTTGAGAATCACCCGCCGGTAACGAGGCTGGGAAGTCATGCCGTCTCCGTTTCCGACAAGGCAACGGCTTCCCCCAGGGCCCAGCGAACATAACCTTTGACCTTGAGGTCTTCCCCGCCGGCGCGACGGACATATTGAGAGATGTTGATCTTCTCTTCGCGGTAGGGGAAATCCAGCAGGCAAAGCTCGGAAAGTCGTTTGCGCCACTTGCCCTCGGCGGCCTTGGCCCGAACGGCCGGGGGCTTGTCGGCGAAAGCGGCCGCGGCGATTTCCAACTCCTGGGCCTTGATCGCGGGGGGGACATCGGCCTCGGAGAGATATTCGGGGTTGGAAACGGCGACCTCCATCACCACTTCCCGGGCGACCTCGGGAGCGGGAGCGCTCAATTCCACCAGGGCGGCCACGCGGGAATTGAAATGCAGGTACCCGCCGATGAATCCGTCTTTCTCCCAGACCAGGACCCGGCTGAGGGCGATCTTCTCCCCGGTCTTGGCGGCCGTTTCCCGAACCCGGTCAAGCACCGGCGCGGACGCGGCGGCGTTCTCGCCCCGCGCCATCACCTCGTCCAAAACCCAATCGGCCAAGGCGGAAAAACCCTCGGTCCGGGCCACGAAGTCGGTCTCGCAGTTGACCTCGACCAGGGCGGCCCGCTTGCCGTCCGGGGCGACCGCCAGCCGGAGCAACCCCTCCCGGGCCTGCCTGCCCTGGCGCTTGGCGACCCGGGCCTGCCCGTCCTTGCGCAGAATCTCGACGGTTTTCTCAAAATCCCCGCCGGCTTTCTGCAGGGCCTGCTTGCAGGCCATGATTCCGGCCCCGGTTCGCTCCCTGATTTCCTTCACCATGGCTGAATCTATGTTCATTCCTCTATTTTTTCCTCCAATTCCTCCACGATTTCCGGGACCACTCCCAGCGCGGGCACCGCCGGAGTCGGCGCGACGGGAGAAACGGGTTCCGCCTGGCGCTCGCCCAGTCCCGTCTCGACCGCCCGAACCATCTCGGTCAGAAACAGACGGGTGGAACGGATCCCGTCGTCGTTCCCGGGAACCGGATAATCGACCAGTCGGGGGTCGCAATTGGTGTCCACCAGGGCCACGATGGGAACACCGATCTTGCGGCCCTCCCGGACCGCGTTGTATTCGCGCTGGATATCGACCACGATCAGAACCCCGGGCAGGGCGGTCATGGACTTGATCCCGTCGAGGTTGCGGTGGAGTTTGGACTCCTCCCGGCCCAGAGCGGCCAGCTCCTTTTTCGAGCGGCCCTCCGCCCCCGTCTCCCGGAGCTTTCCCAGTTCATCCAGGCGCCGGATGGACGAGCGGATGGTCTGGAAGTTGGTCAGGGTGCCGCCCAGCCAACGGTCGTTGACGAAGTGCATGCCGGTTTTCTCGGCCGAATCCTTAACGGCCTCGCGAACCTGGCGTTTGGTGCCGACAAAGAGGACTTCCTTGCCCCCCGCCACCTGGTCGCGGACGAAATCGGCCGCCAACCTGAGCAGGTGGCTGGTCTTGCGGAGATCGATGATATGGACCTTGCCGCGGGCTTCGAAAATAAAGTCTTCCATGCGGGGGTTCCAGCGTTTGGTCTGATGACCGAAGTGCACGCCGGCATCAAGCAACTCTTTAATGGTTACGGGACTCACCTCTCCTCCTTCGCAAAGGTTTTGCGCCGCATCGGCGGCGCCGGGCTCCCATGAAAAGAACGCACTATATCAGAGCCGGACTCACGGGCAAGACATTTTTCCCCGGGGGAGAAGGACTTCCGTCGCTTCCCGGTCGGCCGCGCGCAGGCTTTCCTCGAGCCGGAGCCGCCACTGCTCCCGGCCGGCGGGGTCCAAACGGCGGGGAACAAAAAGAGCCGGGCGGATAACCACCCGCACCTTTCCCAGGGGAAGGGGAATCCTCATATGATCCCAACTCCCGGAGATCACCAGGCAGCGGCTGGCGGCAAAGGAGACGGGGATCAAGGGGGCCCCGGAGATCGCCGCCAATGCCACCGTTCCCTCCTGGACCCGGTACCTGGGCCCGCGGGGGCCGTCGGGGGTAACGGAGACGTCGCAACCGGACCCCAGGAGGCGGGCCAATTCCAGCAGGGCCGCTCGCCCGCCCCGGCTGGTGGAGCCCCGGGCGGAGTAAAAACCGAAAGCCCCGATCAGGGCGGCCAGGAGATCGCCGTCCCGGCTCCGGCTTACCATCACCGCCATTTTCCGCCCGGAGAGCAGGAGGGGATGGACCAGGGGCATGAGGGAGAAACGATTGTGCCAAAAGGCGAAAATGATGCTGGAGTGGACGGCGACCAGCTCCCGGGCTTGCTCCAGACCCGAGAATTCCCAGCGGGTGGCCGCCCCCGCCAGGCGCAGGTAGCCGGCCGCCAGGGAACCCAGCGCCCTGGCGCCGAGGGGAAGCTTTGGTGTCCGGGGTTCCACAAAAGGGTTCAGGGTTCAGGGTTCAGGGTTCAGGACGCGCAATTTTTGCACCTGATTGACTCTGATTTCTCTGATTATTTCTCGTTATCGTTGTCGTTATCGTGGTCGTAATCGTAATCGGCAGAGGTCCATAAAACCAGGAGTCAGGATTCAGGAGCGCCCGTAAAAAGTAATCAGTAATCCGTGATCAGTCGCCTGAAATATCGGGAATTCAGAATACAGAATCCAGAATGCGCAAAAATGAATCTGTTTAATCTGTGAAATCTGTGGACGATCCGGTTCTTGGCGTCTTTGCGTCTCTGCGTCTTTGCGTGAGAAAAGTGGGTTTTCTACATGCCCTACATGTCTACATGTGAACTCGGTGTCGGTTCCTTCAGCCTTCAGCTCACCTTATTCACCATGAAGATCATGAAGAACTTGAAGAAAAAATCTGTGAAATCCGTGGACGTTTTAGCATAGAGCATAGGGCATAGGGCATAGGGCCAGAAAAACAAACCCAAATTTGGCGTCTTTGCGTCTTGGCGCCTTGGCGTGATGCCGCGGCTTTTCCTTCAGCCTTCAGCCTGGTTTTCTACATGCCCTACATGTCTACATGTGAACTCGGCGGCGGTTCCTTCAGCCTGTTTTTCTCACCATGAAGATCATGAAGAACTTGAAGAAAAAATCTGTGAAATCTGTGGAAAAGAAATAATCTGCGGCCATCTGCGTAATCTTAGTTTACGTTAGCGCAGATTCGCGAGATTCGCGGTAAAAGCAGGCTCCGGGGATCAGGCGCGCAGGTGGATCAGGTGCAGCCGCCGGTAGGGCCCGTCCTGCTCGATCAGTTGTTCGTGCCGTCCGATCTGGGCCACCCTGCGGTCCTCCAGGACCACGATCCGGTCGGCGTCGCGCACGGTGGAAAGGCGGTGGGCGATCACGAAGACCGTCCGGTGGGCCATCAGGCGGTTAAGGGCTTCCTGAACCAGCTTCTCCGACTCCACGTCGAGCGAGGAAGTCGCCTCGTCCAGGATCAGGATGGGCGGGTCCTTGAGAATGGCCCGGGCGATCGAGATCCGCTGGCGCTCCCCGCCGGAAAGGGAATAGCCCCGCTCCCCGATCACGGTGTCGTAACCCTTGGGCAGCCGCATCACGAAGTCGTGGGCGTTGGCGATTTGCGCCGCCGACATGATCTGTTCCCGGTCGGTCGCCTTCTTGCCGTAGGCGATGTTGCCGGCCACGGTCTCATTGAAAAGAATGACTTCCTGGGTGACGATCCCCATCTGCTCCCGGAGCGACTTGAGCGAGACCGCGCGGATATCGGTCCCGTCGATGAGGATTCTCCCGGAAATCGGGTCGTAAAAGCGGGGGATGAGGTTGACCAGCGTGCTCTTGCCGGCGCCGGAACTGCCGACGACGGCGATGACCTCCCCGCGGCGAACATCGAGATTTATCCCTTCCAGCACCAGGTCTTTGCTCCCGTAGCCGAAGCTGACATCCTCGAAAACCAGGCTTTGGGAGATGGGGGGGAGTTCCGGGGCCCCGGGAACGGACTTGACCGAACTCTCCAGTTTCATGATCGCTTCTACCCGCTCGGCCGCGGCCGCCGAGCGCTGGATCAGGTTGTTGGCCTTCCCCAGTTGCTTGATCGGGCGGGGAATACTCCCGAGGCAGGCCAGGTAGATGACGAACTGGGCGGCATCGATCTCGCGGTTGATGATGGCGCTCCCCATCACCGCCAGCACGAAAGCCATGGCCACCACGACCACGATCTCGGTGACGGGGGAAGTGACGGAGTCCAGCCGGGCCATCCCCATCATCAGGCGGTAAAAGCGCTGATTGGCCCGGTCGAAGCGGCGGATCTCGTAGTCCTCCATGGAGAAAGCCTTGACCACCCGGATCCCGGAAAGGGTTTCCTGCAGGAGGGAGGAGATGTCGGCGATCTTTTCCTGGGAGCGGGAGGAAAGCCGGCGGATGAGGTTGCCGATGATCACGATGGGCGGCATCAGGAGGGCGAAAATCCCGAACACGATCAGAGCCAGGCGCCAGTTGATGATGATCGGGAGCCCGGCGTAAAGGGCCAGGTCGAAAAAATTTCGCATCAACCGGGTAAAACCGTCGGAGACCCCGGCATTGACCTGGTCGGCATCATAGGTGATCCGGGCCATGAGCTCCCCGGTGCGCTGCTCGGTGAAGTAATCCAGGGAAAGTTGCTGCAGGTGGGCGTAAAGCCGGGAGCGGAGGTTGCGGACCACGGAATTGCCCACGAATTGCAGCGTCACCTCGGCCAAAAAAGTGAGAACGCCCCTCATGATCGAGATCGCGACCACGAAAAAGATCAGATAGAAGAGGAGCTTGCGGTTGGGGATGCCGTTGACCCAGGCCGTGAAAGCCTGCAGGGCATTTTCCAGGAAGTCCGGGAGCTTGACCGAGAGCTGGAGGATGAAGGGGTCTCCCTCCACGATCTTGGACCAGAAGGGCAGAATCGCCCCGAAGCTCACCCCCATGGTCCCCGAGATCATGGAGGAAAGAACCCCGGCCAGAATCAGGGCCGGAATGTAGCGGCGGGAAACTCTAAGCAATCGCAGATAAGGGCTCATTCGGGGTTCAGGGTTCAGGTTGCAGCATAGAGCAGAGGGCATAGAGCATAGGGTCCTAAAACCAGGAGTCAGGAAACAGGAATCAGGATTCAGGAGCACCCGTAAAAAGTAATCAGTAATCAGTAATCCGTCGCCTTGATTTGTGCGGATTCGCGAGATTCGCGGTTAATCCGTGAAATCCGTGAAAAAGAAAAAATCTGCGGTAATCTGCGTAATCATAGTTTTGCTTGGCGCGGATTCGCGGTTCAATCAAGTTCCAGGTTGCCGGCGGGCCAGGAAGTCCAGGATCTCCCGGGCGGCCCGCGCCGCCGAACCCGGTTCCCCCAAGAGGCCGGGCACCGGCCGCAAGAGCTCCAGCATCCTCTCCCGATCCTCTCCTCCGGGCAGAAGGCGCGCCGCCGCCCAGGCGATCCGGGAAGGCCGGGCCCCGTACTGGATGTATTCGGAAACCGCCCGGCGCCCGGAAACTATGTTCACCAGGCTGATATAAGGAATTTTAACCAGGACCAGGGCCAGCAGCCAGCTTAAAAGACTTACCCGGTATACCACCACCATGGGCGTTCCGGCCAGGGCGGTTTCCAGGGTGGCCGTCCCCGAGGCGACCAGGACCGTATCGGCGGCGGCCATCACCTCCCGAGCCCGGCCGGAAACCAGGCGGACCGGGACCCCGGAGGCGGATGCCAGAGCGGAAATCTCGCGGCGCAAATCCGGCGACGAGACCGGGGTAATGAAGACCAGGCCGGGCCTGGCGGCGGCCAGGACCCGGGCCGAAGCGAGCAAAACCGGGTAAATCCGGGCGATCTCGCCGGGGCGGCTCCCGGGGAGCAGCCCGACCACGGTCTCCTCTCCCAGCCCCAGGTTCCCCCGGGCGGCGGAGCGGCCGGGAAAAGACGCCAGGGCATCGGCCAGGGGATGCCCGACAAAAACCGCATCGATTCCGTAAGGACGGAAAAACTCCCGTTCGAATCCGAAGATCACCAGGGGAAGATCCACGAAACGCTTGATCTTCCTCACCCGGCCCCGGCCCCAAGCCCAGACCTGGGGGCAGATGTAGTAAACGACCGGGATCCCGGCGCGGCGGGCACGAGCGGCAAAGCGAAGATTGAAGCCGGGATAATCCACCAGCAGGACCGCGTCCGGTTTCCGCTCCAACATCAACGCCTCGAGGCGGCGGAAAAGCTTCCGGAAGCGCCCGAGGGAACGGACGGCTTCCCAGATCCCGACCACCGCGTGGCTTCCAATCGGCACGACCGTTTCCACCCCGGCCGCCGCCATCTCCTCACCGCCCATTCCGAAAATTTCGATCCCTTCCCGGAGCCGAAGCAGCTCCCGGCAGAGCGCGGCGGCCTGCTGATCCCCGGAAGCCTCCCCGGCAATCGCCATCACCCGCGGACCTTTTCCGTTCGCAGCGCTCATCTTTCCACTGATTTTACGGATTCCGGCAAAACTGCAGTCCACAGATTTCACAGATTGCACAGATTCGTTCGCTGTGGGGTGTGAGGCATGGGGTGTGAGGTTTGGCGCTGGAAAAGCCGGCTGAAGGAAAAGCCGCTTTATTCACCATGTAGAACATGTAGGGCATGTAGTTAAATTCGAAATCAGAATGACGAAATTCGAAACCGCAAGGTGGTTTGAGGAATTTGAATTTGAGATTTGTTTTAAGATTTCTTATTTCGAGTTTCGAATTTGGCGTCTCCTGACTCCTGACTCCTGTTTCCTGTATCCTGATGTTTGGGGACTCTATGCTCTATGCCCTATGCTCTATGCCAAAACATGTCTACATGTGAATTGCGCGGCAGTTGCCCTTTTCACCAGCCTTGAAGAGCCTTCTCCCGGAGCCGGGCGAGTTTTTTCCGCTCCCGGTCGATGGAACCGAGAATCTCGCTGGCCAGGCGCAAGGCCGAGAGCCCGTGCTCGGCCGGAACCTGGGGCCGGCCCCCGAGGCGAACCGACTCGACAAAGGAGCCGATTTCGAGCTTGAGCGGCTCCCCGCGCTCGGTCTGGAGGGTCTCGGACACAATCCGCCCGGCTTGGCGGCGGTAAACTTCGGCCTGTTGGGCGTTGTAATCTAAAGAGATATAGGCATCGTCCTGGAAAATCCGAATCTTGCGCATCCGCTCGGGGCTGACGCGGCTGGCGGTGATGTTGGCGATGCAGCCGCTGCGGAACCGGACCCGGGCGTTGGCGATATCCTCGGAGGGGCTGAGGACCGCGGTCCCCACCGCCTCCAGGGATTCCACCGGGCTGTCCACCAGGTGGAGGATAATCTCGAGATCGTGGATCATGAGATCGAGCACCACGCTGACCTCTGTCCCGCGCTTCTGGAAAGGAGCAAGCCGGTGGCACTCGATGAACCGCGGCTCGTGAAGGATTTTTTCCACGGCCAGGATGGCCGGATTGAACCTCTCGACGTGGCCGACCTGGATCATCAGGGAGCGGGCCGAGGCGATCCGGTGGAGTTCCTCCGCCTCCGCCACCGAAGCCGTGATCGGCTTCTCGATCAGAAGGTGAAATCCCCTCTGGAGCAGCGGCGCGGAAACCTGGTAATGCCGGTCGGTGGGAACGACCACGCTCACGGCCTCGACCGAATCCGGGAGGTCGGCGGGAGAAGCAAATACCCTGGTCCCGTATTGTTGCGCCACCTCGCGGGCCCGCTCCGGGTCGGAATCCACCACCCCGACCAGTTCCACTCCCGGGAGTTCCGAGTAAATCCGGGCGTGCCGGCTCCCCAGGTGCCCGACCCCCACCACCGCGGTCTTGATCGTTTCCATCGTCACTCCATGATCATGAACATCATCTCCGCCTCGCAGGCGACTTCCTCGCCCACCAGGGCCCGGGCAGCCACCTTAAGCAAACCCGGCCGCATCCGGAGCACCTCCGAAACCAAGCGAAGCTGGTCCCCCGGCACCACCATCCGCCGGAACCGGGCATGGTCAACGGCGAGAAAAACCCCGACCTTTCCCCGGTCCTCGGGCGCCTTGAGCAACATCAACCCGGAAAGCTGGGCCAGAGCCTCGATGATCAGAACCCCGGGCATGATCGGCTTGCCGGGAAAATGCCCCTGAAAAAACGGCTCGTTGCAGGTCACGTTCTTGATCCCGACGATCTTTTTATCTTCCTCGTATTCCACCACCCGGTCCACCAGGAGAAAAGGGAAGCGATGGGGAAGATATTCCATGATTTTTTCGATGCCCGCGCCGCCGCCCAAAAAACTTTCCCCTCCTGTGGGTTCGGCCTCATTCACCGCGCACCTCCATTATTTTTCTGGCCAAAGCCAGGTTAAGCCGATGTCCGGGCCGGATGGCAACCACCCGGGCCGCCAGAGGGCGGCCGAGCAGGGCCAGGTCCCCGACCAGGTCCAGAATTTTGTGCCGGACAAACTCGTCCGGGAAGCGCAAGCCGGAGCGGGAAAAAACCGCGCCTTCCGTAATCACCACCGTGTTGGCCAGCCCGCTTCCCCGGGCCAACCCCCGTTCGATCAGGGCCGAAGCCTCCCGCAGGTAGCCGAAGGTGCGGGCCGGGGCCACTTCCCGCGGATAGCTCTCGGGATCGAGGTCCAGGGCCAGAAACTGGGCGAGAAACCCGGGGACGTCCAGGGTCACCACGGCCTCGATCCGCAATCCCTCCGGGGCCGGAAATGCCGCCAGCAAACTCCCTCCCTCCTCCACCCAGACCGGGGAGGAAAGCCGGATGGGACTCCGGGGACGGTCCGAGCCCCGCAGACCGGCCGTAACCAGCGCCTTCGTGAAAATCTCCGCGCTCCCGTCCCCGATCGGGAGTTCCTCCCCCTCGATCCGGACCAGGGCATCGTCGATCCCCAACCCCAAGAAGGCCGAGAGCAGGTGCTCCACGGTCAAGACCTTGGCCCCCCCCGGAGCGGCCAGAGTAGTCCCCCGGTCGGACCCGGCCACCGCAACCAGAGACGCCGCGATCCGGGGCGCCCCGGGAAGATCGGCGCGCTCGAAAACGATTCCCGCGCCGGGAGCGGCGGGCGAAATCCCGACCAGGGCCGGGCGGCCGGAATGCACTCCGTAACCCCGTACCTCCGCGGAAAACGCGAGGGTCTGTCGGAAGGAACCGGCCATGGCTCAGTCAGCGGTCGGGGCGGCGGGGCGGCCCCGGTTAAGTTCCTCCAGCACCCTCGCGGTCAGGTCGAGGGAAGGATCCTGGTAAAGCAGCGCCTCCGAACGCAGGATGTAGGCATAGCCTTCCCGCCGGGCCAGTTCCGCCACCCGCGCGGAAATTTCCCCGGAAATCTCCCGGCTCATCTCCAGGACCCGGCCCTGCAACTCGGTCTCGGCTTCCTGAAGCTGGCGGCGCAGGACAAGCTGGCGGCGCACGATGTCGTCCTGCTGCTTTTTCATGGCCTCCGGGTTAAGCAACAACGCCCTGGCCTCCAGATCCTTCTGCATCTGGACCAGTTCTTCCTGGGATTGGGTCAGTTCCTTCTCCTTGCGCTGCTTTTCCCGCATCAGGGGGCTGTCTTCGCCCAGAATTTCCTGGGCGCGGGAATAACCCTTGAAAACCGCCTCCATGTCCACCCAGCCCGCCTTGAGGGCAGGCTCCTGCGCCGGCGCCCGGAGCGGGCTAAACAGCAAAATCAACGTAAGGGCGACAACTGTTCTGATCATCTTCTCACCTCGTTCTTTAGTTCCCCTTCCCCGCTCTTTCACCGCGTGCTTGGCATGGAGCATAGGGCAAAGGGTTCAGGGTTCAGGGTTCAGGGTTCAGGGT
>CAZIEA010000084.1:0-9752 GCA_964538495.1 uncultured bacterium
GTTTTTCGGGGCTGGACCTTCGGCTGGTACGGGCTTCATCTCTTCCTGCTCCTGATCGTTTTTGAGGGTTTGCCGAAAAACCGGACGCTCAAGGGGGCTTTTCTGATCCTGGCCCTGGTCTGCATCGTGCTTTCGGGAGCCCGGGCGGCGCTGCTGGCGGCGGCTTTCGCCGCCATCCTCCTATGCCTGCTGAGGAAAAAATTTCTTCGCCTGCTTTTTCCGCTGGCGGCGGTGACGGCCGTCCTGGTGGTGTCCTACTCTTACCCGCAGGTCATCAATTCCCTGCCCAGAGCCAGTCAGCGTATTTTTACCATCTTCCCTTCCTCGCGCCTTTACGGGCACCGGGAGGCCACGGTCAGCGCCCTTACCCGGCTGATCTGGTGGCGGGAGGCCATGGGGATCATCGGCCGCCATCCTTGGCTGGGTATCGGTTTTGAAAGGGTGGGGCAGCAGGCGCTTTACCTGGATTACGCCCAGTACGCGGTCCGGATCGGATCCTCCCACAGCGCCTACATCGCCGCCGGAGTGATGTTGGGGATTCCGGGAATGGCCGTACTGCTCTGGATTTTCTTCCTGCACCTGAACCGGGGGATACTCCTCTTGCGCCGCGCCCAGAACGCCTTCGAGGAGCAGTTCAATCTCTGGCTCATACTTTCTCTTTTCAGTTTCAACATCATCTTCTTCTTTGCCGGCTCCCCCCAGACGCTTTTCCGCTACCTGTTTTACGCCGGGCTTGTCAACCTGAACTGGCGGATATACACGGGAGAAATGCCGTCCGCGGAATCCGAATGAACATTCTGCATTACACCCCTAGCTGTCACCCCCAGACCCTGGGAACGGCCCGCCGCCTGGACGAGCTTCTGCGCGGGGACGGAAACCGTCACATCTTCGTGGCCCCGTCCGTTCCCGGCCTGCCCCCGGGGGGCTGGGAGCGGCACGAAAACTTCGCCATCAGGCGCTGCCGCTGCTTCTCCCGCCTGGGCCCCGAGATTCCCGTCTTCTCCCGTTACCTGAAAGCGGCCGTCAACCGCCGCCTGCTCGGGCGGCTTGCCCCCCCGGAGCCCCCCGCTCTCGTCCACGCCCATAGCCCGCTGGAGTTTGCCTTGGCCGGGGGCGATTTCGCCCGGAGACGCGGGCTTCCCCTGATCTATGAGATTCACACCCTTTTCACCGATGAGGTTGCCGCCGGGAGAAGGACCGGGGTTCCCTATTGGTTCAACCGCCGGGCCAAGGACCTGGCCCGGTTCCGGGAAGGGCGGGTGGTTGGCGCGGCCCGGGCCGTGATCGTCCAGACCGAAGCCATGAGGGCGAGGGTGGAGGAGATCTGGACACCATCCCCCGGCCGGGTCGCGGTCGTTCCCAACGGGATCGACTGCTCGGAGTTCGATCCCCTTGTCCTGGGAGAAAGGCGGGGGGAATTCCGCCGGTCCCGGGGCTGGGAAGGGAAGACCGTTGTTCTTTACGGCGGGTACCTGGATCGGATAAACGGCGTTGACTTCCTTCTGGATGCCTTGGCAGGTGTCTCCGGGGGCGGGCTTAAGCTGGTGCTGGCCGGGGCCGGGCCCCTGGAGAGCCTGGTCCGGGCCCGGGCCGCGGCGGCCCCGGAACTGATCGAATTCGCGGGCCGGGCCGGGCCGGAGGAAATGCGCGCATTCTACGGCGCCTGCGACGTGGTCGTGGTCCCCCGCCCCGACACCGAGGCCGGACAAAGTCTGGTCCCGATCAAGCTCCTGGAGGCGATGGCCATGGGGAAGATCGTCCTGGCCTCCGATCTGGCCGCCCTTTCCGAGGCTTTGGGTTCCGGCGAAGCCGGGATCATCTTCCGTCGGGGCGATCGAGAGGACTTCCGGGGAAAACTTCTGGCCATCGCAGAGGGGCCTGAAGCTTATTCCCGCCTGGGGAATAAGGCCCGCGACAGGGTCTTGGCCTTTTTTAACTGGGAACGCTCCCGAAGCATCTTGCGGGACCTTTACCGGGAAATTGCGCCCGCCGCGGGAAGGACAGGGTAAAGCCGTGTCCCTGGTGAGCGTGATCATCCCTTGCTACAATGCCGGGCGGTTTCTGCCCCAGGCGCTTAAGAGCGTTTATGCCCAGACTTACCGGGAGTGGGAAATTCTGCTCGTGGACGACGGGAGCACCGACGACACCCCCGCCGTGGCGTCCGCGCAGGGAGACAGAATCCGCTACTTCCGGCAGGAAAACCGCGGCGCCGCCGCGGCCCGCAATCTGGGGATAGCCCGGGCTCGGGGTGAATTCATCGCCTTCCTGGACGCTGATGACGTCTGGTTCCCCGCCAAGTTGGAGACCCAGTTGCGGTTGTTCTTCCGCCGGCCCGATCTGGGGTTGCTCTACTCGGACTGCTACAGCATAAACGGGAACGGGGCCGTCACCGGCTTTTACCTGAAACGAAGGCTGTCGCGCCGGCGGGATCCGGCGGCGGAGATTTTTATCCGGGACTATATGCCCAATTCCACCGTCGTGGTCCGGAGAAGCTGCCTGGATTTGGTCGGTCCGCTGGATGAGAGCATCATTCTCAGCGAGGACGAAGACCTGAAAATCCGGTTGGCCGACCGTTTCCCGGTCGGTCGTGTCGCCGTCCCCCTGGCCTGGTGGCGCCAGCACGAAGGGAACAAATCCCTGATGGCGGAAAAGTTGAAAGCGGCTTTTGCGCACGACACCGGCGTCATACTCCGCAAGGTCCCGCGCCTGGAGAAATTCCGCCGCGCCCGTGAGGCTGTTTTGCACGAGAACTGCGGCCTGCTCTTGCTGCGGGAGGGGAAAACGCGCCCGGCCCGAGCCGAGTTCCTCGCGGCCCTGCTCTTGCGCCCCCGGCAAATTCGCTCCCTGCTGTTGCTGCTGCTCTCCCTGCCGGGGGCTCCGGCGGTCAACTCCCTGATCCGGGCCAGGAAAAGGCTGCAACTGCTGCGGCCGGGCCGAAACCGCTCTTCGCGGGGGCCCCGGCCGTGAACATAGGCCTCGATGTCCGGCTTCTGGAGAGCCATCGGCCCGGGGTCAATCGCTATGTCCATAACCTTCTGGAGGCGCTGGCGCGGGTGGATCGGGAAAACCGTTACCTGTGCCTGGCCGGGAAGGGAACCCCCTTTGTCCCCCCCGCGGCGGGGAACTTCCGGCTGGTCACGGTCCCGGCCCCCTGGCCTCAGCCCCTCAACACCCTGCTGGACTTTTTCCGCCCGGCGGGAATGGATCGGCTCGACCTCCTGCATTGTTTTTTCCCCTTGGCGCCTCTTTTCCCAAGGGCTCCCCTGGTCGTAACCCTGCATGACTTCCAGCCGGTGCTGGTTCCGCTCCTGCGGGGAAAACATCCCGAGTACCGGTCCGGCCGGGGTTTTCTCCACCAGCAGGCGATCGACCGGTTTTATCGATTCACCTACTTCCGCTCCCTGAAACAGGCCGGCCTGATCATCTGCATTTCCCGCCATACCGAAGAACGATTGAAGCAGTTGCTCCCGGAGGCCGCTCCCAGGTCCCGGGTCGTCTATTACGGAATAGAAGGCAAGTTCCGCCCCCCGGCCGGGGCGGAGGAACTCCGGGCCGTCCGGGAAAAGTATATCCTTCCGCCCAGGTTCATCTTCTACGCCGGCACCAATCGCCCCAACAAGAACCTGCCCCGGCTGCTGGAAGCCGTCAGGATCATGCGGGGAATGCCCGGGGTGGGTGGCGGCTTGAGGCTGGTGCTGGCCGGTTTCGAACACCCGGCTTATCCTTCTTCGGCCGGATTGGCGGCTTCCCTGGGGATTTCCGACATCGTCCGGCATATCGGGGAGGTCCCGCACGACGAGCTGCCCGCGATTTACAGCCTGGCCGAGGCGGCGGTCCTGGTCTCCTTTCTGGAAGGGTTCGGATTTCCCCCCCTGGAAGCGATGGCCTGCGGGACCCCGGCCGTGATAGGGCGGGACTCATCCCTGCCGGAGGTGGCGGCCGATGCGGGCGTTTTGGTCGACCCCGCCGACAGCAAGGATATCGCCCGGGGGCTGGCCCTGCTCTGGACGGACCCGGAAGCGCGCCGGAAGTATTCCCGCCTGGGGTTGGAAAGAGCCAGGATTTTTGACTGGGACTACGCCGCCCGACAGACGCTTTCGGTTTACGAGGAGTTCCGTCCCTCGCCCTGAAGAAGGCCATTCTGGCACTCTTCTCCGGCAGGAACTTCCCCAGTTCCCTGTTTTTGGCACGGCGCCGGCTCGTGCTCCTCGATCCCGTTCGGTTGTGTCACCTTATCGGTCAAGGGATTGGAACCTCCCGAGCCGGGCTTCTTCCGCTGGCACAAAATTTGCTCTACTTCGCTCAAAAGCGGTTAAGTCCGATGCTGAAAAAGTATACAAGTTATTATCTGCTCAGTTTCTTTTTTGAGGCTCTCCTGGGGGCGGGCGCGCTGCTGCTGGCGGAGTTCCTGGGAGATATCTCCTATCTGCGTTTCCGGGGGGCGGTTCTGGTTTCCGCCCCGGGCTGGCTTTACCTGGCTGCCGCCCTGGGGCTGCCCTTGTTTCTTTACCTCGCCCGCGCCCACTCTTTTCCCTTCCGGGCCCCGCTCAGCCGGTTATCCTGGCCGACGGCCAAGGCGGTGCTGGCGCTGGTGGTGGTGGTGGTGGGGCTCTCCTTCGCCCTTAAGAGCTATCCCAGCCGCCTGGTCATCTTGTTTTTCGGGCTGATCGCCTATGGTCTGGCCCTGGGGAAACAGGCCTTTCTGGAACTGCTCCTGGCCCGCAGCCTCCCCCATCGGCAGATCCTCCTGGTCGGCAACAGCGAGTCCGCCCGGCACTTCATCGGCACCCTCCAGCGGGAATGGCCCAGCGGGATCGGCATTTTCGGGTTGCTGACCGACGAGCCGGGGTTGCCGGACGGCGCGGCCGTGGCCGGGGTCAAGGTCATCGGCCGGGTGGAAGCCTGGGAGAAAATCCTTCTCAACAATCAGGCCATCGACGAGGTGGTGATCTTCCCCAACGGCAAGATGGGGGTGAGCCTGAACCGGCTTTTGCGCCTGGGGCAGGAACTCCAGGTCGGGGTCAGGGTGGCGGTGGTGGAGCCGGAGGCGAAATTCAATCCCTCGTTCGAGCGTTTCGGCTGGACCAACCTGATCTCTTTCCGCCCCAATCCCGACAATTTCGTCTCCATGTTCTTCAAGCGCGCCCTCGACCGGGCGGGCGCCGGGGTTCTGCTCCTGGTCCTTTCCCCGCTTTTGCTTGTCCTGGCTTTTTTGATCAAGATCGGCTCTTCCGGCCCGGTTTTCTTCCCCCAGGAGCGGATGGGCTTGCGCGGCAGGCCGTTTCGGATGTTCAAGTTCCGGACCATGGAGGCCGGGGCGGAGCGCCGGAAAGGGGAGTTCCTGGCGGCCAATGAGATGAACGGGCCGGTTTTCAAGATCAAAAACGACCCCCGGATTACCGGGATCGGGCGCTGGCTGCGCCGGTTCAGCCTGGACGAGTTGCCCCAGCTCATCAACGTCTTCCGGGGCGAGATGAGCCTGGTCGGCCCCCGTCCCCTGCCGCTGGCCGAGGCGCAAAGGTGCGACCGCTGGGAGAAGCGGAGGTTCAGCGTCAAGCCGGGAATCACCTGCCTCTGGCAGGTCAATGGGCGCAACACCATCGATTTCCCGGAGTGGATGAAGCTGGATCTGGAGTACGTGAACAACTGGTCGCTTCTGCTCGACTTCCGGATCATGGCCCGGACCTTCGGGGCCGTTCTCTCCGGACGCGGCGCCTACTAAGATCCCTATCGGCGATCCACGCTGGCTCGGGGGACGCGTTTCCTGGTAGAATCAATTTTACTTGCGTTTGCCTGCCGGGAGGCCAAGATGCGGATCGCCATACTGGGATGCCGGGGGTTCCCCTCCACCTACAGCGGCTACGAGACCTTCATCAACGAGCTTGCTCCGCGCCTGGCCGGAAAAGGCCACGAGGTGACGGTTTACTGCCGCCGGAGCCTGTTCGCCGAGCGTCCGGAGGTTTTCCGGGGGGTTCGGCTCCTCTACCTCCCCTCCATCGAAACCAAGAACTTCGGCACCCTGACTCACACTCTGGCGGCCGTTCTGGATTCGCTTTTGCGGAAATTCGACGTGCTTTTTTTCGTCAACCCCGGCAACGGGTTCCACTGTGTTCTGCCCCGCCTGCTGGGGAAAAAGATCGCCCTTAACGTGGACGGTCTGGAGTGGACGCGGGGGAAATGGGGTTCCGCCGCCCGCTTCTACTTCAAGTCCGCGGCCCGCTGCGCCACCCTGTTCTGCCAGGAGATCGTCAACGATTCCCTGGAGATGCAGCGCATTTACCTGGAGGAATGGAACTGCCCCTCCACTTATATCGCCTACGGGGCCAACATCGAGAGTTCGCGGAACCCGGAACTGATCCGCGAGTACGGCCTGGAGCCGGGGGGCTACTACCTGATCGCCAGCCGGATCATCCCCGAGAATCACCCCGACCTGATCGCGGAGGCTTTCTCGGGGGTCAAAACCTCCCGCAAGCTTGCGATTGCCGGGGGGGCCAACTACCGGAGCCCGCTGCTGGAGAAACTGAAACGTTGGCCCGACCCCAGGGTGGCGGTGCTCGGGCACGTGGACAGCGACGAGAAGATCAGGGAACTGCACTGCAACTGCTACGCCTACATCCACGGCCATTCCGTGGGAGGGACCAACCCGTCCCTGCTCAAGGCCCTGGGTTTCGGCAACTGCGTCCTGGCCCTGGACGTGCCCTTCAACCGCGAGGTTATCCTTGACTACGGCCTCTTGTTCCGCAAGGAGGTCGAGGACCTGCGCGGGAAGATCCGTTTCCTGGAGAACAATCCCGATAAAACCGCCGAGTTCCGCCGCCGCGCCCCCGAAAGGATCCGGGAGGCCTATACCTGGGAGAAGATCACCGACCAGTACGAGGAGCTTTTCCTGCGCCTGACCGGCCCCGGCAGGGTTCAGGGTTCAGGGTTCAGGAAGGCCGGGGCATAGGAGCCGGCAACCGGGGATCAGTCAGTCCCGATTCTTTAAAGAATCCGGTGGCGGATTCGCGCGACCGCTAAAACCTTCTCCCGGAGCAGGCGGCCCCGGTAGCGCGGGCCTTTTCCGGAGAGGATAGAAACGGCCGTCTCCGGCCCGTCGCCCTTTCGGATCGGGAAGCGGAGCCAGAGGAAAGGGCTGGTCTCCCGGGTATTCCTCCCCGGGATCGAGGTGCACATGCCCAGGTAACCCGCCTCCCGGACCAGTTCGGGAAAACCGGGGGGCAGGTAACCCCGGGGGAGGGAGAAGAAGCGCACCGCTTCCCCCAGGGCGTCTTCCAGGATCCGCCGGGAAAGGGCCAGTTCGTGGCGCAGCCATTCCCGGCTGCGTCCGCGGTAGAGCTCGTGGGTGAGCCCGTGGGAGCCCACCTCCATACCCAGCTCCCGGAGTTGGCGGATTTCGGCGTTCTTCAGCATATGCGGCTCGCCGATGGTCCCGGCGGTGACGAAGAATGTTGCCTTAAAGCCGTGTGCGGCCAAGAGGGGGGCCGCTTCGGTGAAATTGTTGCGGTAGCCGTCGTCGAAGGTCAGGGAAAAAGCCTTTCCCGGGAGGGAATTGCCTTCCCGGCTCCAAGACAGCAGTTCTTCCAGGGAGACGCTCCTCGCTCCGGCTTCCCGCAGGGCCGCGAATTGGGCGGCCACCCCGCCCGGGGTCAGCCAGTAGCCTTCCGGCCTGAGATCCGGCTCTCCGGGGCGGCTCACCGAGTGGTACATCAGGATGGGGACGGACGGAGCTCTCACGGCGCCAAGGAAACCGATTTGTCCACAGATTTCACAGATTAACCGCGAATCTCGCGAATCCGCACAAATCAAAGCGACGGATTACTGATTACGGATTACTTTTTACGGGTGCTCCTGACTCCTGTTTCCTGTATCCCTAACCCTATGCTCTATGCCCTCTGCCCTATGCCGAATTACAACAACGATGGCGAAAGCGAACTAAATCTACATGCCCTACATGTTCTACATGGTGAATAGGCGGGCCTGAATCCCTCACCCCGCTCAGCGGGAGAGGGGGAGGGTGACGGTGAAACAGGTTCCCCCGCCGGGAAGGTTGGAACTCGAGATCCGGCCCCCGTAATGTTCGACAATCCGCCGGCAGATGGCCAGGCCGATCCCGAACCCGTTCTTGCCGTCGGCCACCGCCTGCCGGAAGCTCTCGAAGATCTTTTTCTCGTCCCCCTCCGGGATGCCCGGCCCCTGGTCCCGGATCTCGATCCGGACCCGGGGTTCCGGGGCTTTTTCCCGGGAAAGCCCGACCGTGACCTCTCCTCCCCGGGGGGAATACTTGATGGCGTTGGAGAGGAGATTGCTGAACACTTCCCGGAGCCGGATAGGATCTCCCAGGACTAAAAGTTCCAGGGGGGGGTCGAGCAGGCGGAGGGAAACTTCGGTTTCCAGGGCCAGACCCTGCATGTCGGTGATGGCTTCCCAGGCCAGCCCGGTGAGGTTCACGGTCTCGTCCTTGAAGGTGATTTTCCCGGTCTCCATGCGGGTCATGTCCAGCATCCGGTTCAGCAGGGCGGTCAGGCGCTCGGCCGCGGCGTGAATCTGGCCGATGAAGTCCTTGCGGGTTTCCTCGTCGGCCTTGTCCCCCATTTTGAGCAGGATGCTGGCAAAAGCCCGGATCGAGGTCAAAGGGGTGCGGATCTCGTGGGAGAGGGTGGAGATAAACTCGGTCTTGAAGCGATTCCCATCCTCCAGTTGTTTCATGAACTCGGCTGTCTCTTCCCGCCGCCGCTCTTCTTCGCTGATGTCCGTGGAGATTCCGGCGTAGCCCAGGACTTCGCCGGTCTTGCCGTAAATAGCGGAGAGGACCAGGCGGACCGGGAAGACGCTGCCGTCCTTGCGCCGGTTGTAAACCTGCCCTTTCCAGACCCCGCCTACCGCTTCCCTGGTGATGCGCCGGGCCAGGTCCGGGGGATTCCCGGGGATGTCTCCGAAAATCTCCCGGGAAGAGTGTCCCAGGAGTTCTTCCGGGAGATAGCCGTGGGAATCGAAGACCGCCGGGTTGGCGTAGATTATGGCCCGATCGGTATCGGTGAAGATGACGGTTTCCCGGGAGGAGCGGATGGCGAGTTCGAACCAAGCCGGGGGTACGCCGGCGGCGCTGGGGAGGATCTCAGTCATCGCCCCCGCCGGGAATGAAGGAGAGGCTGCGGCTGATAACCTCGGTGAGCTTGGAGCGCTTGGTGAGAAAATCGGCCGCCCCCGCTTCGAGAAAAACGCTGGAGCCCTGGTGGAGGGGGTAGCAGGAGAGGATGACCACCGGGATGGAGGACAGGTCCCGGTCCGCCTTCAGCATTTGCAGGGTTTCGAGTCCCGAGATATCGGGAAGGGCGACGTCGAGCAGGATCAGGTCCGGCTTCAACTTCCGGGCCTTGGCCAGGCCCTCTCTCCCGGAAGCGGCCGTCTCCGGGCGGTGCCCGCTCTGGCGCAGGTGGGTGGAGAGAAGCGAACGGATCGAGTCGTCATCGTCTATGACCAGGATGACCTTGCCTGCCGGATTCATGTTTCCCCCCTTGCTTGGGAAAGCGTTAAGAACACAATTTATGCTGGCCGCGGCGGATTTGTCATCGTGAAAGTTCCTCTCCCTCGCCATCGCCGCTCCCGAGTGGTATAATAAGTTAAAATACTCATTATGCCAAGGCGCCAAGGTGAAATTCGAAACCGCAGGCTGAAGACTGAAGGAACTGCCGCCGAGTTCACATGTAGACATGTAGGGCATGTAGAAAACCCACTTTTCTCACGCAAAGACG
>CAZIEA010000085.1:0-6082 GCA_964538495.1 uncultured bacterium
TAATCGGGGCGTGAGGCATGGGGCTTGGCGCTAATTCATCTACATGTCCTACATGGTGAATAAAGCGGCGGTTACCTTCAGCCTTCAGCCTGTCTTTCTCACCATGAAGAACATGAAGGGAATGAAGAGAAATCTGTGAAATCTGTGGACAAATCGGTTCTTGGCGTCTTGGCGCCTTTGCGTGATATGGCGGTAGTTCCTTCAGCCTTCAGTCTTCAGCCTGTAGTTTCAGCCTTCAGCCTGCAGTTCAGAGCCGGAACTTGAAGCGCCGGAGGGCCGTCAGGCACATCTTGAGCATGATCCAGCCGTGGGCGAAGCGCTTCTTCATCTTGGTCTCCCCGCTCAGGCGCTCGGTGTAATGCACCGGGAGATCCACGATCTTCAGCCCCAGCTTGGCCGCGGAAAAAAGGAGGTTGAAGTCCCCCCAGGCGTCGTAGCCGAAGAAACCGAAGAGCTTCTCCATGCGCGCGTAATCCGCCCGGGAAAAAACCTTGGTCCCGCACAGGGTATCCTTGATCCGCTGGGAAAGCAGGTAACTGAAGGCCAGGCCGAAGAGCTTGTTCCCGAGGATGTTGAGCAGGCGCATCGCGCCTTTTTCCATCTCGTAAACCAGCCGGCAGCCGTTGATGAAGTCGCCCTTGCCCCGGGCCCAGGCCCGGAAAAAAAGCGGCAGTTCCTCCGGGAGCACGGTGGCGTCGGCGTCCAGGATCATCAGCAGGTCCCCCTCCGCGGCGGCGAAACCGGCCCGGACCGCTTCGAACTTCCCCTTCCCCGGGCCCGCCGCCAGCCGGACCCGGCGGCCGGGGTTGGCCCGGATCAGGCGCTCCACCTCCGCGCCGGTCCCGTCGGCGGAGCAATCGTCCACGAAGATCACCTCGGTCCACTTTCCCATCTCCGGAACCCGGGCCAGGACATTAGCCACGTTGCCCGCCTCGTCCTTGCAGGGGACCACCACCGAAACCGAAACCTCCCGGGGATCGCGCGCCTCCTCCCGGGGGCGGGCGATAAAGGCGTTGACGAAACAGAGGCGGTTGAACAGGGGGAGCCGGGCCAGGATGCGGTTGCAGAAAAAGGATATCCCGGGAATCCCGACCGGGACCAGCAGCGCCGAGTCCCGGCGCACCAGCTCGAACCCGGAGAGGTAAAGGAGGTTGGCGATGTCGGCGGGGGAAAGCCAGTTCTGGTTGGGCTGGCGGACCTTAAGGTTCAGGTTCTCGGCCAGCTTGACCAGCGGCTCCCAGAGATGATTGTAATAGACCAGGACCAGCCGGGTATCCGGGCGGCAGCAGCTTTGGAGATTTTCCAGCGCCTTCTGAACGTCCAGGAGGTCCCCGATCACGTTGACCATCAGGACATAGTCGAACTGCTTGCCCAGTCCGGGCAGGTCCTCGACATCGGCTTCCAGAAACTCCGCCCCCGGACTGACCCGGCGCGCTTCCGCGATCATCCCCGGGCTGAAGTCGATCCCCAGGGCGGACTTGAAATCGAGGCGGGAAAGAAGATAGCCGTTGCCGCAGCCGGCGTCGAGGATGTCGCGGCCCGGCTCGAGATGGAACCTGACCAGATCGGCCAGCTCCCGATAGTAGTAGCGGTTATTTTCGATCCGTTCCGCCCGCTTCGGCGCCAGCCGGTCGTAGAGGGCGCGGACGGCCAGGCGGCGTTCCCGACCGCAATCCCCCCGGGAAACCGGCGGCCCTGGGAACGGCTCCGGGATCACGCGGAGCCTTCCCCCCCGGAGGCCCAGGCGCGGAAGAAGGCCCAGAAAGCCAGGAGAAACGCCGCCAGCAGCCCGGCCACCACGGTGTTGACCAGGACCAGGGGCCGGATCGGCTCCTCGGCCGCCACCGGAGCGGCCCGCACCACCGTGTTCTTGGAGAGCTCGATCAGGTTGCGCAGATTGGAGATCCGGTCCCGGTCCTGGCCGATCTTCTCCTCGGCCTCGCCGATGGCGAGATTAGCCTCGTTGCTTTCCTTGCCCAGGACAATAATCTGTTCCTTCATCGTGTTCAGGGTGGACTTGAGAAAAAGCGCCTCGGTCCGCTGGGTCTCGGCGAAGTCCAACCCGTCCAGGCGGGCCTGATAGTCGCGGATTCCTTCCTCCACCAGTTCCTTCGCCTTCCGGATTTGGCCCTGGTATTCCTCCTGCCTCCGGATCAGGCGGGTGGAAGCGGCGATCTGTTCCTCCAGGTTGGCGATCCGGCTCCGGAGCATGAGCAGGCTGGAGTCGTACTCGCGGGTATGCTCGGCGATCAGGAGCCCGGAGAGGGTTTCCAGTATCCGCACGTTGAAATCGGGGTTTCCACCCTCGAAAGTCAACTTAACCAGGGGGGATTCCAGGCGCTGGAACCGGGTGGTCTCCACCACCTGCTCGACCGCCAGGTTGTCGGAGAGTTTTTTCAGGGGCATCTCCGCCTTCAGAGCCCGGCGGGTGGCGTCGAGAAAGGCCGGGCTCAGCAGGACCTGCGCCACCGACATCGGCTCTTCGATCGGAAGGGCCTCGACCTTGATGTTCTCCTCCGGAGGGACGAAGATCTCCCCGATCTCGAGGATCAGGGAAGACTCGTAAACCTTGGGCATGATCAGGCTCACGACCAGAGCCAGCGCCATCGCCGCCAGCGTTCCCCCGACGATCAGGCGCCGCGATTTTTTCAGGACCCCGAGGTAAAGCCCCGGCCCGCTCCGGAACTTGTCTGTTGGCTGCATATTTTCGATCCCTTCCTTGTCAAGGTTGCGTATTTTATTATTATATCCCCAAGGCCGCCCGCGCCCGCAATCAAAACTCGAGACCCGAACGATGAACCGGATACCGGCGACAATCCTACTGGCGGCGCTGGCGGCGGGCGGCTGCTCCCGGAGCGCCCCCCCCAATGTCCTGCTCCTGGTAATCGACACTCTGCGGGCCGACCGGCTCGGCTGCTACGGCTACTTCCGGGACACCTCCCCCCGGATCGACCGCCTGGCGGCGGAAAGCCTGGTTTTCGAGGAGGCTTTCTGCGGCATCCCCATCACCCTCCCCTCCCATGCCTCCATGCTGACCGGGCTCTATCCCCAGCAGACCGGGATCCTGCGCAACCACGGCCGGCTCGACGACGGTTTCCTCACCCTGGCCGAAACGCTTAAAAACGAGGGTTACCGGACCGGGGCGGTAGTCGGCACCGCGGTCCTGAAAAAGGACAAGAACCTGACCCAGGGCTTCGACGCGTACCTGGAAAACTGGGGAATCTCGGACAAGGTCCCCGCGGGGGACGGCGAGGGCTGGGAGTTGAAAGGGCTGGCCGAGGATGCCAACCGGATGGCCCTGGAGTGGCTGGAGCAGGACCCGGGAAAGCCTTTTTTTCTCCTGATCAACTACTACGACGTCCACGCCCCCTACGTGGAGATCGAGGGATTCCGGGACCTCTTCGACCCCTGGTCGCCCGAAATGGCCGACTACATCCGGACCCGCTACGACCGGATTCCGGAACCGAAGTGGAAATGGGAGAGTATCACCTTCTACGACCGCTCCCTGGCTTACCTCGACCATGAGCTGGGCAAGTTCTTTTCCCGGCTCCGGGAAATGGGCCTTTGGGAAAACACCGTCGTGATCGTGACCAGCGACCACGGCAACGGCCTCTACCAGCACGATGATTACTGGAGCCACGGGGAACAGCTTTACGACGGCCATATCCATATCCCGCTCATCCTCCGGACCCCGAAAGGGGAAAGCGGGCGGGTCCGGGGCCTGATCGAAACCGTAGACTTTTTCCCCACCGTGCTCGATTTCCTCGGGCTCCCCATCCCCCCGGGCTTGGACGGAAGGAGTTTCCTGCCCCTGGCCCGGGGCGGCTCCGGGGGAAAACCGGAGGTTTTCTCCCTCAGCGTGCTCGAGGACACGAGCCAACGCTCCCTCCCCCGCCGTTTCGCCGTCCGGAGCCGGGACTACAAGCTCATCCACTCCCTGGAAGGCGAAAGCGCCTTCTTCCGGTTGACCGGGGACCCTTACGAACTCTCGGGCGCGGCGCCGGAAGGGCCGGAGGAAACAGCCGTTTCCAAGGCTATGCGCAATCGGGGAATCAACTGGTACCAGAACCAAAAAATCGACTCCGTCCGACCCGGCGAAATCTCCGCCGAAACCATGCGGGAATTGCGCGCGCTGGGCTACGTCACCGACTGACCACCCCCGGTCGTTTCTCCACATAGGAAACCGAGAAGGGTTCAGGAAAACCACGTAATTCGTAATCAGTAATCCGTAATCCGTCGCCGGAGGCAGTCGTAGCGCAGGGCTTCAGCCCTGCCCCTGTGAATCGTAATCCGTAGTCAGTGATCCGTAATCCGTCGCTTGGATTGGCGAGATTCGCGGTTCCCTCCAGCCCGCGGTTTCGAGTTTCGTCATTCGGATTTCGAATTGATCTACATGTCCTACATGCTCTACATGGTTGAAAAGGCGGCGGTCCTACATGTCTACATGTGAATAAGGCGGCAATCTGTGAAACCCCTGGACAGATTGGTTCCGGCAAAATGAAGATCTCGCGGCGAAAATTATCCGGCCCTCTGGCGCTGCTGCCGGCCCTGTTGCTGCTCGCCGGCTGCGGCCGGCCCCAGGAACTGGAAGGCCGTTACCGGGGCGGCAACTTGGTCTGGATCGTGATCGACACCCTGCGGGCCGACCACTTGGGTTGCTACGGTTATCCCCGCCCCGCCACCCCCGCGCTCGACGAATTCTCCCGGGAAAGCCTCCTTTTCACCAACGCCACCGTCTCCATGGGCATCACCCTGCCCTCCCATGCCACTCTCCTGACCGGGCTCTATCCCCAGAACACCGGGGTCCTGCGCAACTGGGGACGGGTGGACGACTCCCTGCTCACCATGGCCGAGGCGCTGGGAAAAGCGGGTTACCGGACCGGAGCGGTGGTCAGCACCGCCGTCCTTAAAAAGGAGAAGAACCTCGGCCAGGGTTTCGACCAATACCTGGAAAACTTCGCGAGCGGCGAGTGGGAACCGGATGCCCCGGGACAGGATCTCCGGCGCAAGGGAACCGCCGGCGACGCCCTGGATTCGGCCTGGGATTGGATAGAGGAAAACCGGCCCGGCCCGTTTTTCCTCTTCGTCAACCTCTACGACGTGCACTGGCCCTTCATCGTCCCCGAAGAATTCCGGGGAAGGTTTTCCGGGGCGGCTTCCCGGGAAACCCCGGCCGGGACTTACACCCCGGAGGCCTGGGCGAAAATTCTCGCCGACCCCGCCAAACTCAACCTCATCGACGAGTACGACGAGGCCCTTGCCTACGCCGACGCCGAGATCGGAAAATTCCTCCGGCGCCTCCGGGAATCGGGTCTGGGCGAATCCACCCTGGTGGCGGTATCCTCCGACCACGGGGAGGAGCTTTACGGGCATCGCGACTACCCCAGCCACGGGTTGTATCTTTACGACGGGGTGGTCCGGATCCCTTTGCTGCTCCGTCTCCCCGACCGGGCGCGGTCGGGAACTTTCGAGAACCCGGTGGATTCCGTGGACATCTTCCCCTCCTTCCTCGATCTCCTGGGCGTTTCCGCCCCGGGAAAAACAGACGGGCGCAGCTTTCTTGCCGCCCTTAAGGATCCGGAAAAGGGGCGGGACTTCGCCTTTGCCTTGCGGGTGCTGGAGGACGAGAACGCCCGTCCCCTTCCCCGCCAGTACATGATCCGGGGGCGGGGCCGCAAGCTCATCCATTCCCCCGACGGCGAATCCGAGTTCTATTTCCTCGAGCGCGACCCCCGCGAGAGCCGGGACGAGCATGAAGCCCTCTCCGGCCGGGAAAGGAAAAACGCCGCCGGGATGAAAGCCCGGGGCGAAGCCTGGTTCCGGCCCGGACAGCTTTTGGAGGGCCCCCCGGAAGCGCCCGACCCGGAGACCGCCCGGGAACTGCGCGCGCTGGGCTACCTCAAGTGAGACTAAAAATGCCGTGCATTTTTAGTCTCACTCCTGGCCAAGAGAAAGGAGCCGGTAACTTTTCATCCGGGGGTCGGCGATCCCGCAGTAATGGGTGTCCGAGCGCAGGATGACCTCGAGGGCGGGTTCGCCCCCCGCTTCCGGGGGGATCTCCCCGGCCAGGCGGTACCGGCCG
>CAZIEA010000085.1:6158-9722 GCA_964538495.1 uncultured bacterium
CTTCTGCCGGCCCGGAAAGCTCCAGCACGGCCGCCGGCCGGCCCTGCAGATGCATCTGCAGCCGGAACGGATAGAGTTCCGGGAAAGGCGCCACCTCGATCTCGACCGCGGCCCGAAGGGCCCCGGAGGCGGGCTTGAGCAGGAACCCGGTCCTTAGCGTCCCGTAAGGCGCCGCCTCCAGCGCCCGGGGGGGAAACTCCGCCGGCAGGACGCCTCCCAAAAAAGCGACCAGATCGCTTTCGCGCAGTTTTTGGAAATCAATCTTTTCCGGGAGGAATTGCTCCGCCAGATTTTTTCTCAAGGCGGCGACCTCCTCCTCCGCAACCCGGTGCTCGACAATCAGGTCGAGTTGAGGATGAAGCGCGGGCAGGGCGGCCCCCTCCCCCTCCAGCCAGCCCAGCTTCAGCAGCAGGCGCAGGAGCTGTATCGCCATGATCTCATGTCCCCGGCGGCTGGGATGGGGATCGTGCGGGAGGACGGAGCCTTTTTCCATCAGGTAGTTGGTAATAAGCAGGGGCATCCGGAGCCCGGAGCGGGCGTGGTGGTAAGCGGCCAGCGCCGGCAGGTACGGGTCCCGCAAGACCATGAGCAAGATCTTGCCGCCCCGGGCGGTCTGGAGTTCCTCCAGGCGGCGCAGCATGGCGAAAGCCCTTTCCCAGCGCCCCCGGCACTCCGGGCCCAGGTCGTAACTGAGAAAGTTGGCCCGGGGAAAACCGAACAGGCCGGGGGCGTAAACCGAAAAAACCCCGCTCCCGGCCACGCGGGGATCGGGAGTGAAAGAATCGGTGACCGTCCCGGCCCCGGTGACCCCGCTGGAATCGCCGAAGTCGTTGGAGACCATAAAAACCACGATCAGGTCGGGAGAGTACGCCGAAAGCCGCGCGGTCAGGTAGGCGGCCTCATTGACGGTGGACCAGCTCGAAACGCCCAGGGAATAAACCTCCACCTCGCGCCCGGCGCCGGTCATACCCGCCCCCCGGCAAAGCGCCTCGATCCGGTCGCCCATCCGGTCCTCCTCCGGCCCGCCGGCGCCGAAAACGTAGGAATCACCCAGGCAGGCGACCCGGAAGGTATTCTCAGCCTTGGGGAGGTAGGGGCGACGGGCGCGCTGGCCGGCGTTGTTGGCATGGATCACGACCTGGTCCAGGGTCTTGATGACATCCGCCTGCAGGACGCGGCCCACCTCCGGATCGGGGACGGGTTCGTAAATGCCGGCCACCTGGCTCGAAAGACGGGCGACGACTTCCTCCTGGTACCGCCGGGGCAGGTACTTGACCGCGTACTGGAAAAAATACTTCCCGGCCAGCTCCCGGATGGAGCCGGAGAAAGCGTAAACGAACAACCCGGCCGCGCCCAGGACCAACCCCCACATCAGGAGGTAAAACTGCCAGGGCGGCCTCTTTGCTCGGCGTTCTGGGGGCGTTGTGGCCGGCATGGGTTCAGGGCTCAGGGTTAAGGAAACCGCGTAATCCGTAATCAGTGGTCCGTCGAAATTCAGGATACAGGAGACAGGATATAGGAGACAGGATTCAGGAGTCAGGAGTCAGAAAAACCCGTAATCCGTGATCAGTGATCCGTAATCCGGAAGAAAAAATCAAAATCGAAATTCGAAGTCAGAAATCTTAAAACAAATCCAAAATTCGAATTCCCCAAACGATTCGCCGGCCCAGCGGTTTCGAATTTCGTCATTCGGGCTTCGAATTTCATTCGAGTTTCGTCATTCGGATTTCGAATTTATCTACATGTCCTACATGCTCTACATGGTTGAAAAGGCGGCGGTTCTACATGTCTACATGTGAATGAGGCGTCGGTTCCTTCAGCCTTCAGTCTTCAGCCTTCAGCCTGGTTTTCTAGCGCCAAACCTCATCCCCCACACCCCACACCGAGTACGATAATCTGTGTAATCTGTGGACAGAATCAATCCGCGGTAATCTGCGAAATCTTAGTTTACGTTCGTGCGGATTCGCGAGATTCGCGGTTCCCCTTAAAGATAGCCCAGAGTTTCCAGACGGCGGCGGGCAGCCTCGTCCAGTTCGACCGGCGCCCCGGGCGCGTTCCCCCGCAGACGCGACCCCAGCAACCGGTTGAGTCCCCAGCGGCGCCGGAACTCCGCTTCCGCCCGGGCCGCGGCCGGACCGGAGAGAAGCGGCCGGTGAGTCTCCTTGGGGTCCGCGGCCAAGTCCAGGACCACGGTCTCGGACGCTTCCAGATTGTGCAGCGCCTTCCAACCCGGGGTCCGCAGCCCGGCCAAGGCCGGGGGCAGTTCCAGAAACGCCCCCGCCGGCGCCGGGACGGCCCCGCCCTCCGCCGGGACGCGCAGGGACCGGCCCTGCATTTCTCCGGGAGCGACCGTAAGGGCATAGTCGAGGATGGTGGGGGCAAGATCTATCAGGCTGACCTGCCCGGGCGCCCGGACCGGGGGGCCGGCCGGGCCGGGCGGCCGGATCACGAGCGGCACCATGATCACCTCGTCGTAGAGGCTGGCGCGGTGCCCCTTTCCCCCGTGCTCGAAGAACTCGTCGCCGTGGTCGGCCGTGACCACGATCAGGGTGTTTTCGTATTCTCCCAGCTCTTGCAGTTTCGCGATCACCGTCCCCAGGTTGTGATCGGTCCAGGCGATCTCCCCGTCGTAAAGGGCCAGGATATGCTCCAGTTCCCGCCGGGGCATCCCGGCATGAACGCGCTCGTCGTTAATAAAATTCCGCCCGTATTCCGGGCCCGCGTAATCCGGGTCGAACAAGCGGTCGTAGGGCGGCGGGGGGGTGTAGTCGTAATGGACGTCCCAAAAGTGCAGGAAAAGGAAAAACGGCTTGCCCCGGTTCTCCTCCAGCCAGCGGGCCGCCAGCGCCGCCACCCGCCCACCCGTGACCTCGGCGTGGACCCGGTCCCGCTCCCGTTCGTCCGGAAGGATGGTGTCGCGGTATCCGGGGAGATCCGCGTCGGTGTTATGGTAGTAGTCGAAACCCCTCCCGAATCCGAAGGCGGGGTTCAGGTAGGGGGAGGTGCAGACCGCCCCGGAGACATAGCCCTCTTTTTTCAAAAGCTCCGGCAGGGTGGGAATGTCCCGGTGCAGGGCGAACCCGTCGGAGGCCACCCCGTGGGCCCCGATCTCCAGTCCGGTGAAAATCGAGACGTGGGCGGGCAGGGTCCAGGAAGTGGGTGAGGCGGCCTGGAGGAAAACCGCCCCTTCGGAGGCCAGTTTGTCCAGGTGGGGGCTGGTCGGGCGCCCGTAACCGTAGCAGCCCACGTGGTCGGCCCGGAGGCTGTCGATGGAGACGAGCAGGACGTTGGGCCTCTCCGGGCGCCGGCCCACGCACAGGGCCGCCGCCAGAAGCGCAATCCCCGCCGCCAGGGCCGCGGTTATGATCTTCCTTTTCATCCGAACGCTATTTCACCACAGAGTGCCCGGAGGACACAGAAAAGAGTTCTTAATTTTATTATGGCTTCGCCGGAGACCTTACGACAAGCTTTCCCGGGGACATGGCCCCGCCGGAGCAAGCGAACGATGCGCAAGAGAAAACATCTCCCGGCCCGAGGCCCGCTCGCGGCGGCCCTCGCCGGAGC
>CAZIEA010000086.1:0-279 GCA_964538495.1 uncultured bacterium
GCGCGCCGCCGCCGACCTGGGCGCCCTGACGAACAATCTCCGCCAAGCCGCCGGGGTCCCGCTCCTGGCCGCCAACCTGGGGGCTCTGGACCTCGATTCCCTGCGCGCCGCCGCCGACGGGGTCAAGGCCTCTCTCGCCTCCGGGATCGCGGTCCTGGGCTCGGCTACCGGGGGGAAAGTCCACCTGGTCTGCCTGGTCACCCCCGACCTGGTCAAGCAAGGCTGGCGGGCGGGGGACATCATCCGCGAAACCGCCCGCTTGGCCGGCGGCAGCGGCGG
>CAZIEA010000086.1:289-3871 GCA_964538495.1 uncultured bacterium
GCGCGGACCTGGCCCAGGCCGGAGGCAAGGACCCGGAAAAACTGCCGGAAGCGCTCGCGGCGGTGCCCGGCATCCTCTCCTCCCTGCGGGAGCGGATCCGGCAAGGCTGAGCGGTGACCGTCCCGGGCCCGGAAATCTCGGTCCTGATGCCCGCCTTCGACGAGGGCGCCCACATTTACGCCAACCTCGCCGAGACCGTTTCCGCCCTCAAGGAACTGGGCCGGAGTTGGGAAATCGTGGTGGTGGACGACGGTTCCGCCGACTCCACCCGGGCGGAAGCGGAGCGGGCCGCCCGGGACCACCCCGGGATCGTCGTGACCGGCACCGCCCGGAACCGGGGCAAGGGCTGGGCCCTGCGCCGGGGCTTCCGGGATTGCCGGGGGGGGCTGGTGTTTTTTCTCGACTCCGATCTCGACATCCATCCCCGCCAGTTCCGCCGCCTGCTGAGGTGGTGATCGGGGCCAAGCGCCACCCCGATTCCACCGTCAACTACCCGCCGGTCCGGCGCTTCGTCAGCGCCGGCTACTTCTTCCTGGTCAAGCTCCTCTTCGGCCTGCCCCTGCGCGACACCCAGACCGGGATCAAGCTTTTCCGGCGCGAAGTCCTCGCCGACATCCTGCCCCGGGTGATGGTGAAAAAATACGCCTTCGACCTGGAAATCCTGGCCGCCGCCCACCGGCGCGGGTTCCGGATCGCCGACGCCCCGGTGGTGGTGAATTACCGGGGCAAGTTCGGCCGGATCGGCCTCCACGCCGTCTGGACCATGCTGCTGGACACCTTGGCGGTTTTTTACCGGCTCAAGCTTCTCAAGTACTACGACCGGCCGCTGAGGATCTCGGACCGCCACCCGGCGGTCTCGGTGGTGGTCGCCTACCGCAATAACTCTCCATACCTGCGGCAGTGCCTGCGCCACCTGTCCGGGCTCGACTACGGAGATTTCGAAATCATCCTCCTGCCCGACGAAGCGGAGGCGCACCCGGAACCCGTCCGGGTCATTCCCACCGGAGAGATGTCCCCGCCGGGCAAGCGCGACCTGGGCTGGCGAGCGGCCCGGGGGGAGATCGTAGCCTTCATCGGCGACGACGCCTACCCGGAAGAGGAATGGCTCCGGCACGGGGTCCGGCGCTTTCTCGACCCGGAGGTGGCCGCGGTCGGGGGGCCGGGCACCACCCCGGAAGAGGACTCCCGCGCCCAAAGAGCGGGGGGGAGAGTCCTGGCTTCCTGGCTGGTGGGGGGAGTCCACGTCTTCCGCTTCACCCCCCGGGTCCCCCGGGAGGTGGACGACTACCCGACCTGCAACCTCCTGGTCCGGCGGGCCGTCCTGGAGAAGATCGGCGGCTTCGACTGCCCCTGGTGGCCGGGCGAGGACACGGTCCTCTGCCTGAAAATCCGCTCCGCCGGGGGGAAGATCGTCTACGACCCCGACGTCGAGGTCCGGCACCACCGCCGGGCGCTTTACCTTCCCCACCTCAGGCAGTTCGCCCGCTACGGCCTGCACCGGGGCTATTTCGCCCGGAAGTTTCCCTTCAGCTCGCGCCGGATCAACTACTTCCTCCCCTCCCTCCTGGCGGTCTTCCTGCTCCTGGGCTGGCTCCCGGGTCTCTTCCTGGACTGGTGGGGCAGGGTCTACCTGGGGGCGGCGGCCGTGTATCTGCTGGGGGCCGCCCTGACCGCTCTGCGCTACCTGGCCGACCCGGTCTCGGCCGCCCTGGTCTTTTCCGGAATCGTCGCCACCCACCTGGTCTACGGGATTTCCTTCCTGGCCGGGCTCGGCGCCCGGCGGATGCCGGAGGAAGGGAGAGGGCGGTGAAGGTCCTGATCGCCTATCCCCCGCTGGAAGGAAAACCGGGCTACGCCACCCTGGGCCAGAACCGGCAGTTCCAGTACTTCGCCGACCCCACCTTCATCTATCCGGTGGTCCCGGCCGTCGCTGCCACCAGGCTTTCCCGGGAAGGGCACGAAGTGACCTGGCGGGACTGCCCGGCCGAGGGGATCGGCCGGGAGGAATTTTTCCGGCTCCTGCGGGAGGAGAAAACGGATCTGGCGGTTTTCGAGACCAAGACCCCCGTGGTCAAGTATCACTGGGACCTGATCGGGGAAATCAAGGCCTCCGTCCCGAAGACCCCGCTCGTTGTCCTCATGGGCGACCACGTCACCGCCCTGCCCGAAGAGTCCCTGAATTCCTCGGCGGCGGATTTCGTCCTCACCGGCGGGGATTACGATTTTTCCCTCTCCGGTCTCTGCTCCCACCTGGCCAACCCCGAAAAGCCGCTTCCGCCGGGAATCTGGCGCCGGGGTCCGGACGGGAAACCCGAGGGGAGTCCGTTGCGCCTGGCGCCCGACCTCTCGGGCTCCCCCTGGATCGACCGCGACCTGACCAAGTGGGAACTCTATGCCTGGAAGAACGGCAACTACCGCCGCAGACCGGGGACCTACATCATGAGCGGGCGGGACTGCTGGTGGGGAAGATGCACTTTCTGTTCCTGGACCGGGCTTTACCCGCGTTTCCGGGTCCGGGCGGTCTCCGACGTCCTCGACGAGATCGGGCAAATCCTCTCCCGCTACCCGGTCCGGGAGATCATGGACGACACCGGGAGCTTTCCGCGCGGGGAGTGGCTGCGGGAGTTCTGCGCCGGCGTCCGAGAACGAGGCTACGAGCGCAGGTGCGGCTTCGACTGCAATTTCCGCTTCGGGGCGGCCTCGAAGGAAGACTATCGCCTGATGCGCCGGGCCGGCTTCCGCTTCCTGCTTTTCGGGCTGGAATCGGCCAACCAGGCCACCCTGGACCGGGTGGACAAGAACCTCACGGTCGAGACCGTCGTCTCTTCCTGCCGGGCGGCCCGGGAAGCGGGGCTCTACCCGCACATCACGATCATGTTCGGCTATCCCTGGGAAAGCTACGCGGAGGCGAAAAAAACCCTGGAGCTGGGCCGTTACCTCCTGCGCCGGGGCTACGCCGCCACGCTCCAGGCCACCGTGGTCATACCCTACCCGGGGACTCCCCTGTTCCGGGAATGCCGGGAGGAAGGCTGGCTCGCCACCGAGGACTGGGACGACTACGACATGCGCCGCCCGGTGATGCGCGTCCCCTACCCGGAGGCGGAGCTGATGCGCCTGGTGCGGGGCATGTACTCCGTCGCCTTCGACCCGGTTTTTCTCGCCCGCCAGATCCTTTCCGTCCGCTCCCTGGACGACCTACGCTTCCTGGGAAGGGCGGGGAAAAAGGTTTTCGCCCATCTCAGGGACTTCCGGGGGGGCGGGAAATGAGGCCGCCGGCCGTGAGCGGGTTTTTCCGGCACGCCGGGGTGATGGTGGCGGGCTCCCAGGCGGTCAACGCCTGCAACCTGCTCTTTCACTTCCTGCTCGTGCGCATGCTCGACGTCGAATCCTACGGGGTCCTGGCCTCGGTGATCGCCCTCACTCTCTACACCGGCCAGTTGACCCTTCCCCTGCAGCCGGCCCTGGCCCGCTTTTTCGTCCGCTGCCGGGAAACCGCCGCGGCGGAGGCGGAAACCCGAGCGGTCCGCCGCCTCACCCTGGCCCTGGCGGTCCCCGCCCTGGCGGTATTTATCTTTTTTGTCC
>CAZIEA010000086.1:3881-5234 GCA_964538495.1 uncultured bacterium
TGGGCGCGGGTTTCCTGGCCGAAAAGCAGAACATCGCCGACCCCCGCTACCTGGTTCTGGCGGGTTTTTTGGCCGGGGCCGGATTTTTCTCCGTGCTGCCCCAGGCCTTTCTCCAGGGCGGCCAGATGTTCGGGAGCCTGGCCGGCCTCAACCTTGCTTCCGCCGCCGCCAAGCTCCTGGTCGCGGTCGGGCTGGTCGGGCTGGGGGCCGGGGCTTACGGGGGGCTTTCCGGCTACATTGCCGGGGCCGCGGTCGTCACCTTCGGGGGCTACGGGCTGATCTTCCGGGGGCGGGAAACAAAAGGCCAAACCGGGGGAGAAAACCTCCACTTAGGCGAACTCGCGCGCGATTACCTGCCCACGGCCGCCTTCCTGCTGGGATTCTCCCTGCTCACCAACCTCGACCTCAACCTGGTAAAAAAGTTCTTCTCCCCGCAGGAAGCCGGTTATTACGCGGTGGCCCAGATGGTGGGCAAGATCATCCTCTACCTGCCCGGGGCGATCGCAGTGGTGCTCTTTCCCAAGGCCGCCGCGGCCCAGGCCGGGGGGCGCCCCAGCTTCCACCTCCTGGTCAAGGGGATGGCGGCCTCGGCCGTCCTGGGCCTGGCCGGGGTGGCGGCGGCGGGGGCCGCCCCGGGGCCCCTGCTGAAACTTTTGACCGGGAAGACCGCCGCCGCCAGCGTCGAACTGGTCTTCCCCTTCGCCCTGGCCATGTTCTTCTACTCCCTGGCCTGGACCGCCGGCTTCTACAACCTCTCCCTGCGTCGGATGCGTTTCGTCGCCCCGGTGGCGGGCCTGGCGGTTCTCCAGGCGGCGGCCGTCTGGCTCCATCATCCCGACCTGAAATCAGTGGTGCTGATCGTGGCCGCGGGCGGGTTCCTGACCCTGGCCGCGACCCTGGGATTCGCCCGGGGCGGCGGAAAGGAGGCAGCGTGAGCGTCACGGTCACGGTCCTGGTCACCACCCGCAACGAGGAAGCCCGGCTCCGGGAATGCCTGGAGTCGGTCAAGGCCCAGGATTTCCCCCCGGAGGAGATCGAACTGCTGGTGGTGGACAACCATTCCATGGACCGGACCGCCCTGATCGCCCGCCAGGAGGGGGCCCGGGTTCTGGAAAAAGGCCCGGAGCGCTCGGCCCAGCGCAACCTCGGCCTGGCCGAGGCCCGGGGGGAATTCGTGCTCCTGCTCGACGCCGACATGCGCCTGGGCCCGGGGGTGATCGCCGAGGCGACGGCAAAAGCGCGCCGGGAGAATCTTTCCGGGCTCTACATCCCGGAAAAGGTCCTGGGAACCGGCTATTGGAGCCGGGTCCGCTCCTTCGAGCGGGGATTTTACGACGGCACCGTGATCGACGC
>CAZIEA010000086.1:5244-9607 GCA_964538495.1 uncultured bacterium
GGATCGGGGGCTTCGACGAGAGCCTCAACGGCCCGGAGGACTGGGACTTCGACCGCCGCATGCGCGAAAACGGGCCGGCGGGGATCACTCAATCCGTCCTTTTCCACGAGGAGGGGAATTTCCGGCTCCGCCCCTACCTGGCCAAGAAACGCTACTACGCCGAAGGCTTTGACGCCTACATCGCCAAGTGGGGGAGAAACGACCCCGAGCTCGCCAAGCAGTTCGGCGTTTTCTACCGGTTTTTCGGGGTTTTCCTGGAAAAGGGCGGATGGGCCTGGCCGCCGGAATGTATTTCCTCAGGCTGGCGGTGGGCTTGAGCTGCCTGGGGCGGGTCCTACCGGGAGGGCGCCGATGAGAAAGGATCCCCGGACCCGCTGCGACTACCTCTTCGTCCTGCACCGGATCCGGGAGGAAGGCCGGGTCAAGCCGGGGGGAGCGGACCGGATCGTGGATTTCGTCCTGGGCCGGGGGGCCGCGGTCGGGCTCCTGGAAAACCCGCTCTCCGGCAAAGGTCCGGCGGTCCTTTCCCTCCTGGAGGGGAAAGAGAGGAGGGAACTGGCCCGGGCCCGGCTGCCCCTGAAAGGCCCGGCCCGATGGCTGGCCGAGACCGTGGCCGTCCCCAACCTGGCCAACGCCAACTTGCGCGGGGATTTCACCCTGATCTGCGCCGATCCCCTCAACTTCGCCTCCGCCGCGCCCCTCCTGCGCCCGGGCCGGCAGGGGATCTTCCTGGTGGTGGACTACTCCCCGCGGCGGTTCGCGAACTCCTGGCTCAACCGGCTTTACCGGCATCTTTTCCGGCGGGCGGTGCTCCGCGCCGACCGGGTCTGGGCCGCCTCGGAGGCGGCGGCGGAGGTCTGCCGCGGCCTCGCCCCGAACCCGGGCAAGGTTGCCTGGCTCCCCAACAGCCCCTTCTACGACGAAGTCCCCCGGATCCCCGCCGGAGAGCGCGACCCCCGGGAGCTGGTCCTGGCCGCCCATTTCAGCGCATCCACCGGCCTCAAGATGATCGCCCGGGCCCTGGAGCTGCTCCCGGAAGCGCGCCTGACCCTGATCGGCCCCGGGAACCCCGATCTGGGGGTTTTCCGCTCGGTTAACGAGCGCGTCCGCAGCCTGGGGGCGCTGGAGCGCCCGGAAGCGCTCTCGGAGACGGCGCAACGCGGGATCGGGTTGGCCTTTTACGGGGGAAACCCGGAACTGGACCGTTTCCGGGATTCCCTCAAGATCCGCGAATACGCGGCCGCCGGGCTCCCGACCGTCTGCGACCCCATCACCGCCACCGCCCGCGAGGGCGCCGGGCGGGGGGCCTGCTTCCCGGCCTCCACCCCGGAGGAGCTGGCCCGGGCGGCCGGAGAGCTGATGGGCGACCGGGCCCTTTACCTGCGCGCCTCGGAAGCGGCCCTGGCCTGGGCGCGGGAAATGGACAAGGCTCTCATCCTCCGCCGTCTCTTGCCGCCCGAACCACCGCGCTGCTCACATGTAGACATGTAGGACATGTAGAGGGGCAACTTCGAAACCGCGAATCTCGCGAATCCCCACGAATCAAGGTGACGGATTACTGATCACGGATTACGTTGGTCCTCCTGACTCCTGTTTCCTGTATCCTGGTTTTCGACGGATTACTGATTACTGATCACGGATTACGCTTTTGGCGGCCCTATGCCCTATGCTCGATTACGACTACGATTAGGACCACGACCACGAATTTCGATTACGATAACGACAACGATAACGATAGGGCATTTCTACATGTCCTACATGCCTACATGTGAAATGCGGGTTTTAAGGCGATGTGCGGAATAGCGGGAATCCTGACCCGGGAGGAGCAACCCGGGAATGAAGACCTGGTCGCGGGGATGCTCGATTCCCTGCGTCACCGGGGACCCGACGACCGCGGGATTTTTCGCGACCCCGGGACCGGGAGCGTCCTGGGCGCCTGCCGCCTGAGCATCCTCGACCTCTCGGCGGCCGGGCGCCAGCCGATGGCGACCCCGGACGGCAACCTCGTGCTCGTCTACAACGGCGAGGTCTACAACTACCGGGAAATCCGGGAAGAACTGGCGCGGGCCGGCGTGGCCTTCTCCACCGGGACCGACACCGAGGTGGTGCTCAAGGCCTGGGATCGCTGGGGGGGAAATTCGCTGCTGCGCTTCAACGGGATGTTCGCTTTCTGCCTGCTCGACCGTTCCCGCCGGAAAGCCTTCCTGGTCCGGGACCGGCTCGGGGTCAAGCCCTGTTTCTACCGGGAAGAACCGGAGCGATTGATCTTCGCCTCCGAGGCCAAGGCCTTTTACCGGCTCCCGGAGAGAATCTGGAGCCCCCGGGAAAGTTCCCAGGCCCTGCGGAGCCTGCTCGCCTTCCAGTTCCTGGCCTCCCCCGGGGCCACCGTCTTTTCCAACCTCTCCCGGGTCCCTCCCGGCCATCTGCTCGAGTGCGACCTGGGCCGGGGAAAGACGGTCCTCCGGCGCTGGTGGCGGCTCCGGGGCGAAGCCGCCCCGGACGATTTCGAGGCCGCGGCAGTCAGGACCCGGGAACTCCTGGAAAGCTCGGTGCGCCTGCGCCTGCGCGCCGACGTCCCGGTGGGGATACTCCTTTCCGCCCTGGCCGCCCGGGCGCAGCCGGTCCGGACCTTCACCGCCGGGTTCCGGCACCGCCTCGACGAACGTCCCTACGCCCGAATGGCGGCCCAAGCGATCGGGGCGGAGCATCACGAGGTCGAGCTCGACCCAGCCGAGATCGGGTCCCGGATCGAGGAAGTGATCCCGGTTTTCGACGCCCTCACCAGCCTGGACGCGGGGATCCTCACCATCTACTTCATCCTGGAAAAGCTCCGCGAGTTCCGCGTCAAGGTCCTCCTGGTCGGGGAGGGGGCGGACGAGGTTTTCGGGGGCTACTCCTGGTTCCGGCACGGGCGGCCGCCGCTGGCCTGGCTTCCCCTCTCTCTCCGGGCCCGGCTGCACCATTACGCCGTCTCCCGGATGCTGAAGGGGACGGACGCGAGCGCCCGGGAGCTGGCGGATTCTTACCGGGAAGGAGGCGACCCCGACGCCTTCAGGCAGGTCTCGCGCTGGGAGATCGAGACCCAGCTCCCTTCCAACTACCTGATGAAGGTGGACCACGCCACCATGGCCCACTCGGTGGAGGCCCGGGTCCCTTACCTCGACCACCGCCTGGTCGAGTTCGCCTTCGGGCTTCCGCCCGAATGGAAAACCGGCGTCCGCGGGGGGCGGAACAAACTGGTTCTCCGCCGCCTGGGGCGGGACCTGCTCCCGGCCGCTCTCGCCTCCCGCCCCAAGCTCGCCTTCCCCCTCTCGATGGCCGAATTGCTCAGGAGCAACCGGGACAAGGTCCTCGACTGCCTGCTCGCCGAAGGCAGCCTGGCCCGGGAAAACTTACCCCAAAAACGGATCGAGGCGCTGGCGGATTTCCGCCCCCGGAAGTATTCCCCGCTGGAAAAGGAGAAAGAGTTCCTGCTCTGGAAGCTTTTCCTGATCGAGGTCTGGCGGGGCTGGGTCCGCCGGGAGCGGGCGGAGGCCGCCGGGCGTGAGTGAGCCGATTCCCTCGGTCCTTTTCGCCGGCTACACGGTCAAGCGCGCGGGCCAGCGCCTGCGCACCTCGGGGCCGGTCGGGCCCTTCATCGAGTATTTCGCCCCCCGCTGCCGCGAACTCCACGTCCTGGAGCAGCCCCTGCCCGAGTCCGAAGACCTCCTGCCCACCCTGGAAACCTACCGGGAAGGGGCGTTGGCCGAAACCCGAAACCTCCCGCGCCCGCTCCGCCCCTGGTGGCGCGTCTCCCGGAAACGCCAGCAAATCAGCGGCACCATCCTCCGGCTCAAGTTCCGCGACCTCGTCTCCCTGCTCTGGGCCGCTCTGACCATACCGCACCCGACGGAGATCCTGGTCGGGGTGGAGTCGGTCAACGCCGCCCTGGGGGTCCTGCTCCGGAAACTGGGCCGGACTCGAAAAGTGATCTACTACCTTTTCGACTTCACCCCCCGGCGCTACAGCTCGCCCCTGATGAACCGGGCTTACCTCGCCCTCGATTACTGGTGCTGCCGGCATTGCGACCTGGTCTGGAACATCTCCGACTCCTACGCCCGGGCCCGGATCGAGGAACTCCGCTACGACCCGGAACTCCTCGCGCGGCAGGTCACGGTCAACTACGGGGTGGACCTGGCCGGGATCGAGTATCCCCCCGAGCCGGAGATCGCCCCGGAAAGCCTGGTTTTCGCCGGGACGGTCAACCGGGAAAACGGGATCGATATCCTGATGGCGGCTTTCCTCCTCGTCCGGAAGACCATCCCCGCCGCCAAGCTCCTGGTCCTGGGGGAGGGGAGGATGCTGAAGGAGATGAAGGCATGTG
>CAZIEA010000087.1:0-9560 GCA_964538495.1 uncultured bacterium
TTGAGCAGGCGCGCGCGCGAATTGGGAGATAAAGCGCCGTTTTCCGACATCGTTTTCTCCTCCGTTGGCGGCTCCGCTTCCGGAGCCGCCTGGTAAAAGGCCACCGCCCCGTAACCCACCACCCGGGCGGAGTCATGGGGAGGCGCGGCGGCCGAAGTGGAACGGGCCAGGACGGTCCCGCGGACGGCCCCGGCGGCGCGGACCGCGGCCATGGTCGCCGATACGGCATCCCGGGCGCAGATCACGCAGGAAAGGTTGGGAACCCCGGCACGGAGCTCGGCGGCGCAGTGCTCTTCCAGGCGGCGGGTGTCGAGGGAAGCGACCGAATCCAGGGTAGCCGGGTCGATCCGCTCCGCCTGGGCCCGGCTCGGGTAATGCACCAGGTCGGCGGAGCAGACGATCAGGCTTTCGGACTGCTCCCGCAACCTCTCCCCCAGGGCCTCCCCCAGGGCGGCAACGGTCTCGGGCCGGGCGGCGCCGATCAGGATGGGGACGATCTTTGCCCCCGGGGCCGCGACCTGCAGGAAGGGCAATTCCACCTCCAGGGAGTGCTCGGCCAGATGGGCGGCGCCGAAGGTCCCGGCCCCGGGAACCGCATCCCGCAGCCGCCGCGCGGCCTCCAGGTCCGCTTCCACCTCCCCCAGCGGCGTCCGCCAAAGGGCGAAATCCGGGATGGAAACGCCCGGAAAGCCCGCCCGGTGGGAGCAGCCGACCAGGTAGACCGGGCCGACTTTGCGGCCTTGGAGTTGCCGGAAGGCGGCGGCGGCGACCGCGCCCGAGTAGTGATAGGAGGCGTGGGGAACCACCACTCCCAGGAGCCGCCCGCTTTGGGCGGACACGGGCGCGGCGGAAAGCTTCGCGTCCAGCTCCCGGCGCAATTCGTCCGGGGCGGCGGGATAAAAAGTCCCCGCCACCGCAGGCTCCCGCGCCGGGAGAAGCTCTTTCTCTTCCCCCGAACATCCCCCCGCCGTTCCCAGCAGGATAAGCCCCGCCAGGGCCGGAATCGTTTTCGCCCTCAAGGACATCTCCTCTTCCCGCGCCGGTTCCGTTTTACTTTACCGCTTCCCCGATCCGGCCCGCAAGCCCGAAGGCCCCATCGGAAAAGGGTTCAGGGTTCAGGAAAAACCGTAATCCGTGATCCGTCGAAAACCAGGATACAGGAAACAGGAGACAGGAGTCAGAAGCCAGAATCAAAATTCGAATTTCTCAAACCACCTTGCGGTTTCGAATTTCGAGTTTCTGATTTCGAATTTGACTTTCTACATGCCCTACATGGTTGAAAAGGCGTCGGGTCCCTCAGCAGGACTGAAGTCCTGCGCTACGACCAACACGAGGCGGTTTCTTCAGCCTAACTTCCTGACCACAGAGATCACAGAGGAAGGCCAGAGGCCACAGAGAATTACTTTTCTTTTTTCACCATGAAGAACATGAAGAGCATGAAGGTAAAAATCTGTGAAATCTGTGGACAGATCGGTTCGTGGCGTCTTTGCGTCTTTGCGTCTTTGCGCCTTTGCGTGATGATTGCGCGTGCCCGATTCCGATACCGACCCCGTTTCGCGCCTGAACCCTGAACCCTTCTACATGCCCTACATGTCTACATGTGAATGCAGCGGCAGTTCCTTCAGCCTTCAGCCTAGTTTTCAGCCTGATTTTAGCGGTTGACTTGGGTTACCCCGGCGCTATATTAATCTTGGCAATCATGGGGCTGTAGCTCAGCTGGGAGAGCACATGGCTGGCAGCCATGGGGTCAGGGGTTCGATCCCCCTCAGCTCCAGGACCGGTTCCCTCCTCCGGGGAGCCGGTTTTTTTCCGCCCCGGGGTCGGAGGGCATCTTGAACTGGCGAAAGGGGTTTCGCCCGTGCGACAATCCCGTTAATACCGAGCCTCACATGCGCAGACCGGCAACATTCCTGGCCCTTCTGCCCGGCGCCGCCCTGGCGGCCCTGGCGCTGCTGCTGCCGACCGGACCGGAGCCGTTCCGGATCCCGGTGGCCTTCACCTTCCACGGCGACAGCCTCTGGGTCCTGGAGAAGCAGGACAACACCCTGCTCCGGCTCGTCAATCTCCCGGGAGAGGATCTGGAACTGGCCGGGAGCCGGGAGATCTCCCCCGACGATCCCGACTTCTACTACATGGTCCGGCAGCTCTTCCCCTCCGCGGAAGGCACGGTGGCTCAGAGCTACGTCTACAGCCAGGGCGAGGCCAAGTTCCTGGGCTACCGCTTCGACCTCTACCGGAGTTTCGAGGCCAAACCGGAAACGATCCTGACCGTCCTGCTCCCGGATCCCGAAGAGGCCCCCGAGATCAAGTACGCTTCCGGCTCCGACGGCGCGCACTACTTCGCCAACAACTGCCGCGGGAGGCGCGCGGTCTGGAAACTCCCCCCTCAAGCCCGGGGCCTGGTGATGAAAAACGGGATCCTTCCCCCGGGGATGGAGGAAATGGGGGAGAAAAACGCCGAATTCAGCTTCTGGATGTCGGTTTACGCCGATCGGGCGGGAACGATCTACCTGGCCTCCGGGAGCGCCGACCGGATCGTGGTCCTCGACTCCGCCGGGAACCCGGCCGGAACCATCGGAGAACCGGGCCTGGGCTTCGGGGAACTCCTGGCCCCGGCCGACATCTTCTCCGCCGCCCTCGAGGGGGACCAGGCGCCCCGGCTCACCGTGGCCAACACCGGGGAGCGCAACTGGGTCCAGTTCGACCCGGCCGGCCGGGCGGTGCGGGTGACGGACCCCATCGCCGGGGGCTACCCCCATCCCGATATCCTGGTGGGCAGGATTTACCGCGCGGGCGGGGAAAATCTGACCTACGACCTGGCCAACAAGTGCCTAGTCCGACCCGAGCGGGGCTTCGAAACCGTGAGCCGATACCAGCGACCGGAGCGGACACGGATCTTTCTCCTTCTGGGGGGGGCGGGGCTGCTGGCGCTGGGGCTGCTGGCCCGGAACCGGATCGCCCGGCTGGTTGAGCGCCGACGTTTCCCGGTCTTCCTCAAGCTCCTGTTCATCTTCGCCCCCCTGGTGGCGGCCGGGCTCCTGGTCAGCGCCCGGGTGAGGGAAATCAGCCGCGACGCCTACCTGGAGGAAACCAGGCTGCGCTTCGCCAACCTGGCCCACGCCGTCCGCAACTCCATCCCCCTGGAAGACCTGGAAAGCATCGACTCCGCTCAGGACCGGGGGAGTGAGGCCTATGAGCGGATATTTGCCGCCGCAAGTTCCGTGGTGGACCGCAAAGACGTGCCCCAGACCCCGAAATGGATCATCCACAAGATCCTGGACGGGCGTTACTACTTCGGAATCAACACCTGGCGGGGGCCGATTTTCGAACCTTTCGTCGTCCCGGCCGAGCGGCGGATCTTCATCGAGGCCTTGCGGAAGAAACAGCCTCTCTGGGGCCGTTTCATCGACGACCAGGGGGAGTGGTTCAGCTACGTCCTGCCCGTGCTCGGCCCCGGGGGCGAGGTGATCAACGTCATTGAGCTCTACCGCTCCACCGAGGAGATGAAACGCGTCGACCGGGAAACCCTGCGCCGGATCACGGAAAACGCCCTGGGCATCGTGGTCGCCTTTGCCGGGCTCGCGCTGGCCTTTTCCTGGTTCTTCGTCCGGCGGCTCAAGCGGCTGACCGCGGGGACGGAAGCGATCAGCCGGGGTGACTTCGAGCGCCGGGTCAAGATCGACTCCCGCGACGAGGTCGGGGACCTGGGCCGGGCCTTCAACCGGATGGCCGAGGACTTGAAGACCTATACCGGGGAACTGGAGCGCAACGCGGCGGAAAAGGAGCGGATCCAGAGCGATCTTCGCCTGGCCCGCCAGATCCAGCAGGACATCCTGCCCCAGGTCTTCCCGCCCGAGGTGGGCACGGACCGGGCTGAGTTTTTCGGGACCATGCTGCCCGCCCGCGAGGTGGGCGGGGATTTCTACGACTACCTCATGCTCGAAGGGAACCGCATCGGGGCGGCCATCGCCGACGTCTCCGGCAAGGGAATCCCGGCCAGTCTCTTCATGATGGCGACCCGAACCCTGTTGCGCAGCAACGCGGCCTTCAACCTCGACCCCTCCGCCACCCTGGCCAAAACCAACCGGATGCTCTGCCTCAACAACAGCTCCTGCACCTTCGTCACCCTCTTTTATTTCGTCTGCGACCTGGAAACCGGCCGGATCAGCTTCGCCAACGCCGGCCACAACCCGCCGGTCGTGCTTCGCGGCCGGGAAGCCGGTTTCGTGCCCGCCCCGCCCGGCCGGCACGGGACGGCGCTCGGGATCCTGGAGGAAGCCGTTTACCTCCCGCAGGAACTTTTCCTCTCTCCCGGGGATTCCCTCATCCTCTATACCGACGGGGTGACCGAAGCCATCAACCCAGCCCAGGAACTTTTCGGGGAGGAGCGGCTGCTCGAGGCGGCCTCCGCCGCGGCCGGCCTCCCCCCCCAAGCGGTAGCCGAGGCCATATTCTCCCGTCTCCGGGAGTTCGTCGGGGAAGCCGAGCAGTTCGACGACATCACCCTGCTCATCTTCCGCCGCCTCCCTCCGGCTCCTGGCCCTCGGCCAGAATTAGGTTTATAATTATTATTGATTAAGTATAGAGGAGGTTCAAGAGTTCAGGTTACGGCATAGAGCAGAGGGCATAGAGTCCAAAAAACAGGAGTCGGGAAAGATCGTAATCCGTAATCAGTTATCCGTAATCCGTGTAATGGGGTGTGGGGTATGGGGTGTGAGTTCCTTCAGCCTTCAGCCTGATTTTCTACATGCCCTACATGTCTACATGTGAATGCGGCGGTGGTTCCTTCAGCCTAACTTCCTTACCACAGAGATCACAGAGGGAAACCAGAGGCCACAGAGAATTATTTTTTTCACCATGAAGGGCATGAAGAGCATGAAGAAAAAAATCCGTGTAAATCTGTGTAATCTGTGGACAAGAATTAATCTGCGGTAATTTGCGTAATCTTAGTTGCAGTAAATCTGCGTAATCTTAGTTTGGATTGGCGGGGATTGGCGGGATTAGCGGTTAATCCATGAACCAAGCGGTTTTCGATGGCAAAGCGACGACTTAAGTCCGACCCCGGCGCGATCGATCTGGCCCTGGCCGGGCTCATGACCGCCCGGGGCGACCACTCCCCCAACGGGGGCTATTACGCCCTGCTGGCCCTGGGGCGGCTGCTCGAGAAAAACCTGCCCGGGGAAACCGGCAAAATCACCGCGCTCAACATCCGGCGGCGCCTGGATCGGCTCTGCCATGAGATGAATTTCTCCCCGGCGGACGCCGACGAGATCCACCAGGGCTGGAAAGCGCTCCGAACGCACCTGGAAAAAAAGGACGGCTTGCTCCCCTCCTACCGGAGGCGCCGGGTCAGGCTGTTCGCGGAACTGGTGGCCAGGGTATTCGAGGAATACGCCGGTATCCATATCAACGACGTAGCCGGCCAGATGACCGTGGCCGACCTGGCCCGGCTCGAAGCCGGGTTCGGAGAGGACCTGGGGACAGCCGAATGCCGTCCGGCGCCCTGCCCCGGCTTAACCCTGGGGGATTTCGAAAGCATCTTCACCCTCAGGGAGCGGCTGGGGGAGTTCGGGGTCCGGTTGGGAAAATCCTTCCCCGACCGAATGGGCCTGGAAAAAGGCCCGGAAATAACTGCCGCCGACTTCACCAGCTCCTGGGCGGCGGTCTCCCTGATGTCCCCTTTCCGTGGGGGCGGGGAAGAGGCCGGATTCCATATTCTGGCCACCCCGGAGGGAGTGGGAGCTGGCCTGGTCTTCGCCGACACGGCGGAAGAAACCCGCCGGCGTTATTACCAAGCCCTTTCCCGGGGGGAAATGGAAAATGAGCTGGCCGGCCTGGACCGGGCCGGGGCGGAACTGGTCGATGTTTACTGGTACTGTTTCATCGAGGCCCGGCGCCGGATCAAGGACACGCCCCCGGGCGAACTGGCCGAACTGGCCCGGGCCGCCGGGGAAAACCCGGGGAAGGCGCCCTTCACGGCCACCCGGCTCTTGTCCTGGAGGTGGTGGAGCCGGGAAGAAGCCGTGGGAGCAGGGGAAAAGCTCCTTGAGCAAATCAAGGTTCTCTATCCCCCGACGGCCGCCATCGTGCACAGCCTATCCGGATCTCAATAACCGCCCCCGGCCTGCTTGAAGCGCCAGAAATCGCTGTGGATCTTGAAGATTTTCTCTTCCCGACCCGGGAGATCCCGGCTCTCGATCACCCCCCGCTTGGGATACCAGACGGCCTTGCCCCCGACCTCCAGGCAGTAGGCCCGGTCGGTTTCCCAGACGATCTTGGCCTCGACCTCGATGAAAACCCCCTCCCGGAGATTGGGATCGGCAAGACGCCGGAGCTTGAACTCGTAAAAGTCCTTCTGCAGCCGGAAGCGACAGCGTCCTTCCCCTAAGTCTTCGATCTCGGAAAAACAAAAACGGGGGAGGAAGATCTCTTTCCCATCCGTCTCGATCCGGATGGCGTCGGGCTCCTCCCGGACGATCCGTCCCTCCAGGTCGATAATCTCCCCCAGGATCGAACCCTTGACGCCGGTGGCCTTTTCCTTGAAGCCGCGCATCTCGGCGCGCTTGCGCGCCACCGTCTCCGAGCGGATTTCCATCTTGTAGACTCCATGGGCGGCCCGCTTCATAGAACGAATATCGGAAGCCTCGATCCAAACCTTGCCGGTCCCCAGGTCGACCAGGCAGCTCTCCTCGGTGCGGATCAGGACTTTGAGTTTGAGCGTGGTGTATTCGGGATCGGTCATCTCGCGTTTCCCAGTCTTCAGCCTGCATTTTTCACCATGAAGATCATGAAGGTAAAATCTGTGAAATCCGTGGACGTTTTAGCATAGAGCATAGGGCATAGGGCATAGAGCATAGAGTCCGAAACCAGGATACAGGAAACAGGAGACAGGAGACAGGAGCCAGAAGCCAGAATCAAAATTCGAAATTCGAAGTCAGAAATCTTAAAACAAATCTCAAATTCGAATTTTCAAAACCATTCGCCGGCGGGGTGGTTTCGAATTTCGTCATTCGAATTTGACTTCTACATGCCCTACATGTCTACATGTGAATGCGGCGGCGGTTCTTTCAGCCTTCAGTCTTCAGCCTTCAGGCTATCCTCCTCCCGGTAGGGGGAGGCGGGAACCAGGTCGAGATCGGAGTCGGCCAGGATCCGGAAAACCGTAGTGATCGTGCCCGGGGAATACCGGTGCAGCAGGATCTCCTGGTCCGCGTCCCCAGCCTTGGTCCAGCGGTCCCGGGGCAGAAGCTCGCTCCAGGAGGAAACGGTATGATGTCCGGCGTGCTCGGCCCCCTTCCAGGTGACCTCGAGGCGGGTCCCGTTCGCGTCCAGAACAACCCCATCGGCGATCCAACGGTAATCCCCCTGGAGATGCCAGCGCACCACCCCCGGCCCGGAAAGGGAATCGGCAACCTCGAAACGGCGGTCGGAAGTCTTGTAGAGAGTGACCTGGCGCCGCCAGGAACCTTCCGGGCCGGAGAGGCCGGTGACGCTGCGAGAATGGTCGGCGGTGTCCTCCCACTTCTCGAGCTTGACCGGGCCGTATACGCCGGGGATGGAGCAGAGGTTGCGGAGTTCCGGCGAGGGGTTGGAAGCGCTCATGGTCACCCCGGTGGCGAACTCTTCCTCCCCGGCCGAGAGGCTGACGACGTCGTTGCCGAACCCGTAGCGGTCCTCCCCGCTCCCGGCGGCCTGGGCCCCGAGATCGAGCATGAGAAAAAGCGCGTCCGCCCCGGCGCCGTCGCGGTGGACAACCTTGTCGGGGAGGGTCTTCAACTCGGCGAGTTTGCGGTCGTAAACCCCCTCCAGGCTCCCGGAAGCCATCATCGGCCTTTCCAGGACCGCGCTGCCCTCCCCCACGGGAGCGGCGGGGGAGAGTTCCTCGTCCAGGAACCAGTAGAGGTAAACCGGGTTGCAGAAGACCGCGAACGGACCGAGCTGGGTCGCCGGGTAGCCGTAGTCGGAGCGGCCGAAATTTCCCGCCCGGCGCTCCTTCCCGTAAGAGTAGAACCGCTGGAGCAGCCACTTAGCCTGGGAAGCCAAGGCAACATGCTCGGGATCGGAATCGTTCAGGACGGTGGTGGCCGTCGCCAGGATTTCGAGAAAGCGGTCGGTGAAATTGGGCAGGTAGTCCTGCCCCCAGGCGGGCATGTAGCCGGTGGGGGGGAAGTTCCGGACTATCCAGGCAACCTGGGCGGCGAAGTTCTCCCGCCAGTTCACCCCGGCGGCGTCGGCGGCGGGAATATCCATCCGGTTGGAATAAAGGGCGACCCGGAGCTCTTCCCGAATAAAAAGACCCTGCCAGTAGCGGGAGTTCTCGGGCAGGGTCCAGGTGTCGTCGTAGCTCAGGAGCTGGTTGGCCCAGGAGATCATCTCCGCCCCTTTCTCCCCCCCCACGATGTAGCCGACCACGGCATTAAGCCCGCAGACCGCGCCCTGGGCGTAGTTGCCCGAGACCTTCCGCTCCCGGTTCTCCAGGGCCAGGGCCAGAAACTTGTCCTCGATTTCCGCGCACTCGCGGCGGGAAAAAAGCCCCGATGATTTCAAGGCCAGGTAAGCCTCGGCGACGTCCGCGATCCCCCGGCAGGTCCTGGGGGCGCCCCAAGTAAAAGAGGAGTCGCGCACGAGTTTCAGGAGGTTTTCCTTGAAATAGTCGGCGCTGGGGCGGTAGCCCGCGACCAGGTAGATGAAGGCGGTATTGGGCAGGTAGTCATAAAGGGCGAACCGGGGGTCGGAAGCGCCGAGGTCCCCGTCGTAGATCTTGAAATACTCCCCGGTGACGAAGTCGATCCCGTCGGCGTACTCGGACAAGGGAATGGAGGAGAGGAAGGAAAGCTTGAGGGCGGCGCCTTTCTGTTCGCTGTTGACGGCGCCCGGCGTCCCGAAATTCGCGCCCGAGCAGGAGTACTGGGTCAGGCCCTGGTTCCAGTTGCTGCTCGAGCTCGGGGCCGAAGCGGGATCCCGCCTCTCCATGGAACTGCGCCAGCCGCCCCGGAACCAGCCCGAGGAACAATCCACCCGGTCAATCTGCTGGCCGGCGGAGTTGCGCAGGGTCAAGACGCCCCCGGTGAGGGAAAATAACATCTTGGAGGCCAGGGCGGAGCCGTAAGCCCCCTGGGGGCAGCTCAGGCTGCGCACCACGTAACAGGCGCCCGGTTTCAGGGTGTAAGCGGGGAGGGAAAACTCCCAACTGACGGCGCCCTGGGAATACTCGAGTTCCCAAAGGCTCAGGGCCTGATCCTCGGTTCCGTAGTTGTAAAGTTCCACCCAGCCGGCGGCGGCATTTTCCTCCAGCCCGCCCCAGGCCACCTCGTTGAGGGCGATCTTGTCCTCGCCGCCCCCTCCGCTCGAGGTGGGAGTGGGGATGGGGGTCTTGCGCCGGGTCGGACTGGGTCCCGGGGTGGGGGTGGTGAGGATAATCCCGAACCACTCCTGAAACGTTTCCTTGTAGGTCTGCTGGAGCAGGCCGTGGTCGAGGGTCTTATGCTCGGGATCGTAAGGTTCCGGGGAAGGCGAGAGAACAAACTCGGCCTCCGGCGGCAGGGACGAGGTCTCTTCCC
>CAZIEA010000088.1:0-3006 GCA_964538495.1 uncultured bacterium
TCCCTGGACTTTTCCTTTTCCGACCTGGCGCGAACGGAGGAAATCCGGCGCCTGGCTGCCGACCGGCAGTCTTTCGGCTACAGCCGGGACGGGACGGTCCTGGCCGGACAACTCGAAAGCCTGTCCGCCTTTTTCCAGGAAACCGCGCCCGCTTCCGCGCGGGAAGCGCTTCCCCGGCCCGCGGCCTCTTCGGCGGCGGAAAAGATTTTCCGGACCATCGCCCAGGCCGGGATCTTTGATCCCGATGTCCGCGGGGCCCTGATCGAGAGCGGAGACACCCGGATTGCCGTCGCCGAGGGAGACGGGTACCGGGAAATTCCCCTCGAGGCCACCCTGACCTCTGATTCGGCCGCCCGGGAGGCCGGGAAACTTCTCGAGGCGGAGGATTCCCTGGGACCGGACGATTCGGGCGCGTTGCTGGATTTCATCCGGGGGCGTTTGCGTCCCAACCTTGTCTTTAACCAGGCCCTGACCGCCCGGCTGCGCCGGGAGGCACGGGATAAAATCGAGATCGTGGTCACCAGGATCCGCCGGGGGGCGTTGATCGCGGGCGCGGGGGAACCGGTGACCAGGGAAGTGATCGAGCGCCTGCGGGCTTACCGCCAGGAGCAGATCCGCCGGAATCCGGCGGCGGCCCGGATGCTCTTCAGCCTGGGGACGGGGATCTTGGCGGTCATGGTCATGGGGGCGTCCGGGGTGGCTCTGGCGAGAAAATCTCCCCGGTTGGTCCGGAGCAATTCCAGCCTTCTCCTGCTCAGCCTGGTTTTTCTGGGCTCGATGGCCCTTACCCGGGTCCTGGTCCAGGCCTGGTGGCATCTCGATCCCACCCTGGTTCCCTACCTGAGATATGCCACCCCGATTCCGGGGGCGGTCTTCATTGTCTGCCTGCTTCTGGGGCAAGGCCCCGCGGTGGTCCTGGGCCTGACCCTGGCCGCCCTGGGCGGAATGGCCGCCAACTTCGACGGCGGAACCCTCCTAGCCTGGTCCTTGACCGCCTTGGCCGCCGCCGTCTTCATCCGGGGCGCTCGCCGCCGGGGGGATATCCTGCGGGCCGGGTTCCGGGTGGCCGCGGTCTCGGCCCTGGTCGTCACCGCTCTGGGACTTATCTCCGGACCGGGAGGGGGGATCGTATTCCGGCAGATGGCGGGCGCCGCTTGCGGCGGGGTGCTTTGCGCGTTGGCGGTGATTTCGGCCCTGGGGATAATCGAAGGCGGTTTTCGGCGTTATTCCGATATCGGCTTGCTGGAGCTTTCCGACATGAACCATCCTCTCCTGCGTGAAATGATGCTGAAGGCCCCAGGGACCCATCACCATAGCTTAATGGTTTCCACCATGGCCGAGGCGGCGGCCGAGGCGATCGGAGCCAACTCCATCCTCTGCCGGGTCGGGGCTCTTTTTCACGATGTGGGGAAAACGACCAAACCTGAATATTTTGTCGAGAATATCTTCGGCGGCCCGAATTCCCACGACCGGCTTTTCCCTTCCATGAGCAGCCTGATCCTGATCTCTCACGTCAAGGACGGGGTGGACCTGGCGGCCCGGCACCGGCTCGACCGCCGGATCGTCGACATCATCGAACAGCATCACGGCACCTGCCTGATTTCATACTTTTTTGACCGGGCGGAACGAAGCCGCCAGCTCAACTTCGCGGCTTTGGAAAAGGACTTCCGCTATCCCGGTCCCCGGCCCCAGACCTTGGAAGCGGCGATCGTCATGATCGCCGACGCGATCGAGGCCGCCACCACGGCTCTAGACCGCCCCACCTCCGACCGAATCGAAAGCCAGGTGCGGGCCATAATTCAGGAGAGGTTCGCCGACGCCCAGCTCGATGAGAGCCGGCTTTCCCTGAGCGACCTCAATATCATCGCCGAGGTTCTGACTCGCCACCTGACCGCCCGTTTCCATCTCCGGGTCAAGTACCCGGAAAGTCCGTCCGCCGGCGCCGCGGGGGAATATGAGAAGCCGGGCGAATGAGCCGTACCGGGCCCTGATTTCCAACCGGCAGCGCCGCCTCCGTCCCCGGCCCAAGGCGGTTAGTGGCCTGGTCGGGACGGTCTTAAAGCGGGAAAAAATCCCCGCCGGGGAGGTCAGCATCCTCCTGGTCAACAACGCGGCCATGCGCTCCCTTAACTTTCGATTCCTGGGCCGGGACCGGCCCACCGACGTGATCTCGATTCCCCAGCCCCGGGAATTCCGCGGGGGGAATCCCGTCCCCGCCCTGGGCGACGTGATCATCTCGACCGAGCAGGTCCTCCGGCAGGCCGGGGAGTTCGGGCAAGACCCTCCGGGGGAGTTTGCCCTTTGCCTGGTTCACGGCATTCTTCACCTGCTCGGCTACCGGGACTCCCCGGCCGGGGAAAAAAAACGCATGGCCGCCCGGGAACGGGCCATTCTTCGCGTCTGGCGGTCCGAGAGGGGCGCGCGGCTGTGCTGAAGCAGACGACCAGTGCCATCATCCTGCGCTGCCGCCCTTACCGGGAAACCAGCACCCTGGCCGACCTGCTTACTCCCGCCCACGGTTTGCTCCGGGTGATCGCCAAGGGCGACCGCCGGACCAAGAGCCCGCTGCACGGACGGGTCAGGGAGTTCGCCCTGGGAGACGCCGATTACCTTACCGGCGGCGGGAGCGGACCCGGGCTCCTGAGCGATTTCCGACCCTATCCCGGCGGCTGCCTTCCCGTGTTTCTGGAGAACGCCGCCCTCTTTTATTATTGCGGGGAGCTGGCGGCGGCCGCCGCCTTCGCCCGGGAGGAATCGAAAGCTCTTTTCTCCTTGATGCGGTCGCTGCTTTCGGACGCGGGCCGGCCGGAGGGACTCCGGGCGGCCGTGCTCTGGTTTGAGGTCAACTGGCTCGAGGTGCTCGGGCTTCTGCCTTCCCTGGAGCACTGCGCCGGGTGCCGGGGCGGGTTCGGAGGGACGATTTACCTGGATCCGGAAGGAGGAGGGTTTTTCTGCGGGTGCTGCCGTCCTCCCGCCGCGCCCGGGTATCCGGCTCCCGGGGTGATG
>CAZIEA010000088.1:3049-9510 GCA_964538495.1 uncultured bacterium
CCCCGCTTTCCCGCGCGCGCCGGCTGCGCCTGAGCGACTCCCAACAAAGGGCGGCGACTGCCATCGTCCGTTCCCTGATTGACACCAATCTTGACCGGCCGTTAAAATCCCGCCGTTTCCTGGAATCCCTGGTCCGGTCTTCCCCGGCGCCTCGAACCCTGAACCCTGAACCCTGAACCATTGAAGAAGTTGACCTCGAAAAAGAAACCCCGGGGCCTGAGCTTTCAGGAACTGATCGCCGGCCTGGAACGGTACTGGGGGGAAAAGGGCTGCGTCCTCCTCCAGCCCTGCGACAGCGAGGTCGGGGCAGGGACTTTTGCTCCCGGGACGTTTTTCGGGGTCCTGGGCTCCCGGCCCTGGAAGACCGGGTATGTCCAGCCCTCGCGCCGGCCCGCCGACGGGCGCTACGGCGAGAATCCCAATCGCCTCTACCAGCATCACCAGTACCAGGTGATCCTGAAACCGGCCCCGACGGATATCCAGGACGTTTACCTGGAAAGCCTTTTCGGGCTGGGGATCGATCCTCTGAACCATGACCTACGCTTCGTCGAGGACGACTGGGAATCCCCGACCCTGGGGGCCTCCGGCCTGGGTTGGGAGGTCTGGTGCGACGGGATGGAGATCACCCAGTTCACCTACTTCCAGCAGATGGGAGGCTTCGACCTTGACCCCGTCCCGGTCGAGCTGACCTACGGGCTGGAGAGAATCGCCATGTTCCTGCAGGGGAAGGACAATGTCTTCGACTTGGAGTGGACGGCGGGAGTGAGTTATGCCGAGGTGCGCCGGAGATTCGAATACGAGTTTTCCTGTTTCAACTTCGAGCGCGCCCCGGTGGAAAGTTACCGGAATCTTTTTTCCGAGTTCGAGAAGCAGTGCCGGGAAATGACCGCAGCCGGTCTGGTCTATCCCGCTTACGAACTGGTCTTGAAATGTTCGCACGCCTTCAACATTCTCGACGCCCGCGGGGCGGTCAGCGCCAGCGAGCGGGCCAATTATATCGCCCGGGTCAGGAACCTGGCCAAGGGCTGCGCCCGCCTTTACCTGGGAGAGACCGGCGAATGAAATTAGTCTCCGAACGCCGGGATTTCCTGCTGGAGATCGGCACCGAGGAACTCCCGGCTTCCTATATTGCTCCCGCCTTGGAAGCCTTGCGGGCCTTCGGCGAGGAGTACGCTCCCCCCGCGGCTGTCCGCGTTCTGGGGACCCCGCGGCGCTTGACCCTGGCGATCCAAAAACTGTGCCTCGACCGCGTGGAAACCGTTTACGGACCCCCGCTGGAGCGGTCCCGGAACCCGGACGGGTCCTGGAACCAGGCTGCCCTCGGGTTTGCCCGGGCCAAGGGCGTTTCCCCCGCGGAGCTCGGGAGCGCTCCGCATAAGGGGGGCGAATATCTCATGGCCCGGGTGCGCTCCGATCTCCGCCGGGAGTTGGTCGTCCGGATTCCGGAGCTCCTGGCGAGACTGAGTTTTCCCAAGTCGATGCGCTGGCTGACCGGGAACCCGATCCGCTTCGCCCGGCCCATCCGCCGGCTGGTCTGCCTGTTGGGGAAGGACGTGGTCGAGCTGGAGGCGGCCGGGGTGAAAGCGGACCGCGTCACGACGGGCCTGCGTTTTTTCGGGAAGAAAACCGTGTCTCTCCCCGGGGCGGATCTGGCGGCGTATCTCCGGATTCTCCGGGCGAATCATGTTTTGGCGGATCCGCAGGAGCGCAGAAGGAAACTGACGGCCGGATTGCTCAGGTCCCTGCGCCGCCGCTCCCCGGCCGCGGATGTTTCCGACCTCGAGGAGACCTTGCTCGAAGAGGTGCTTAATTTGGTGGAATACCCCCGGGTGATCGAAGGCGGTTTCGACGCGGATTTTCTCGCTCTTCCGCCCGAGGTGCCGGCGACCGTGATGAAGAAGCACCAGCGCTACTTCCCCATCCGCTCCGGCCGGGGCAAACTGCTCAACCGCTTCCTCCTGGTCGCCAACGGCCCTTACCGGAAGACCGCCGGAATTCGCGCCAACAACGAGCGGGTGCTCCGGGCCCGGCTGGCCGACGCCCGCTTCTTCTGGGATGACGACATTTCCCGGCCTCTCCCGGAGCGCCGGAACGACCTAGGGGGGCTGGTTTTTCACAATCGCTTAGGCTCCTACCTGGAAAAGACTCAGCGCCTGGAGCGGCTGGCTCGGTTCCTGGCCGGGCGCTTGGGGCTGTCCCCCGCCGGCGCCGCCGACTTGGAGAGGGCGGCGGGATTATGCAAAGCCGACCTGACCACCGCCATGGTGGTGGAGTTCACCGAGCTCCAGGGGGCGATGGGATACCGGTATGCCCTGGCGGCGGGGGAGGGGGATGCGGTGGCGGAGGCGATCCGGGATCATTATCTGCCCCGGGCCGTGGACGACGTCCTCCCCGCGGGAGAACTGGCCTCGGCCCTGGGCCTGGCCGACCGGGCTGATACCGTGGCCGGCTTTTTCCACGCCGGGATCAGGCCTTCCGGCTCCCAGGACCCCTACGGACTGCGCCGCCAGGTCCTGGGCTTGATCCGTCTCCTGGCCGAAAAAGGGATTCCGGTCTCGTTCTCCGAACTGCTTTCCCGGGCGCTCCAGGAACTCTTGATCGACTCCGGCCCCGCCGATAAGGTCTTAGCCGAAATCCGCTCCTTCGCCCTTACCCGGCTGGAAGTCTACCTGGAAAACCTGGGCTACCCGGGCGACCTCGTTCGCGCCGTTCTCGCTTCCGGCTGGGACGATCTGGCCGGGACCCTGCGGCGGCTCCGGGCCCTGGCCTCCCTGGGCCGGGGGAAAATTCTGCTGGCCGCGGCCACCATCGTGGAAAGAACCGCCAACATCGCCCGGGGCGAACCGGACCGGGCGCCCTTGCGGGAAGACAATCTGGCCGAACCGGCCGAGAAAGAATTGTTCCGGACTTTCCGGTCCGCCGCCGAGGAGGTGGAGAGCCTGGCCGGGGCCGGAGATTACGCCGGGGCCACGGAAGCTTACGCGCGTCTTCTTTCCCGGCCCCTGGGCCGGTTTTTCCGGGACATTCTGGTCAATGTTCCCGATCCGCGGCTGCGCGAGAACCGGGTGGCTTTGCTGCTGGCGATCAACCGGCTTTACGCCGGGAGCGTCGCCGATCTTTCCCTGCTCCAGTTCGAGCGCGGCGAGCACCTGCTCTGAACCGAGAACCGCCGCCTTATTCACATGTAGACATGTAGGTCATGTAGAAAGTCAAATTCGAATGACGAATGACGAAACTCGGAACCGCCAAACCGGCGAATAGTTCTGGAAATTCGAATTTGCGATTTGTTTCGTATTTCTGATTTCGGATTTCGAATTTATTTTGACGCCTCCTGAATCCTGACTCCTGAATCCTGTATTCCGTTTTAACCTTCATGTTCTTCATGGTGAGAAAAGATAATATTGGGGGAGAGAGTTTATAAAGACAGGTGAAAAAAACGCGCCAAACCGCACGCGTCCGCGCACGATCCGCGGAAGCGCAATAACCAGGAGAAGATGATGGTCAAGAAGAAATACGTGTACTTTTTCGGAGGAGGGAAGGCCGAGGGCAAGGCGGCCATGAAAGCCCTGCTGGGGGGCAAAGGCGCCAACCTGGCCGAGATGGCGGGGTTGGGTCTCCCGGTGCCCCCGGGGTTCACCATTACTACCGAGGCTTGCGAGGAGTACTACCGGCTGGGCCGGAAAAAGCTGTTTTCCCTGATTTCGGCCGAGGTGGACAAATCCCTGCTCCGCTTGGAAAAAATGACGGGCAAGACCTTCGGGCGGGGCCCCCATCCTCTGCTGGTCTCGGTGCGCAGCGGCGCCGCCGCCTCGATGCCGGGAATGATGGACACGGTCCTCAACCTCGGTCTCAACCCCGACACCTGCCGGGCGCTTCTGCTCCTGACGGGGAATGAGCGCTTTGTTCTGGATTCCTATCGGCGGTTCATCCAGATGTTCGGGGACGTGGTCATGGGGGTTCCCCACCACGATTTCGAGACGGAACTCGATTCGGTGAAGAAGGCCAAGAAAGTCAAACTCGATACCGAACTGGGAACCGAGGATCTTCGGGAAATCATCTCCCGTTATCTGAAAGTTTACCGGAAATCGGTGGGCAAGAATTTCCCGACCGATCCGATGGCCCAGTTGGAAGCCGGGATCAACGCCGTCTTCCGCTCCTGGAACAATCCCCGGGCGATCAAGTACCGCCGCCTCAACGATATCCGCGGGCTCAAGGGGACGGCCGTCAATGTTCAGACCATGGTTTTCGGAAACTCCGGGAACAACTCGGCCACCGGGGTCGCTTTTACCCGGGATCCCTCCACCGGCGAGCACCGTTACTTTTACGGGGAATACCTGATCAATGCCCAGGGCGAGGATGTCGTGGCCGGGATCCGGACGCCCCAGCAGATCACGCGGCGCGGTTCACGGGAATGGGCCAAGGCCCAGAAGATCCCGGAAAAAACGCGGCGGGAGAGCTTTCCTTCCCTGGAGGAAGCCATGCCCGGGGTCTTCCGGGAGCTGGACGGGTTCCGGATACTTCTGGAGAAGCATTACCGGGACATGCAGGATCTGGAATTCACTATCGACTCCGGGCGGCTCTACATGCTCCAGACCCGCAACGGCAAGCGCACCGCCCCCGCCGCCATCCGGATCGCCGTGGACATGGCCAAGGAAGGGCTGATCTCGGAAAAAGAAGCGGTCCTCCGGGTCGATCCCCGCTCTCTCGACCAGCTCCTGCACCCGGTCTTCGTCAAATCCGCCGAGGAAAAGGCCGTGAAACTTACCGTGGGACTGCCCGCTTCCCCCGGGGCCGCCACCGGCCGGGTGGTTTTTAACGCCGCCGATGCCGAGGCCTGGGCGGCCGAGGGCCGTCCGGTCATCCTCTGCCGGACCGAGACCAGCCCCGAGGACATCGGGGGAATGAACGCCGCCCGCGGCATCCTGACCGCCCGCGGTGGGATGACCTCGCACGCCGCCGTGGTGGCCCGGGGAATGGGCAAGTGCTGCGTGGCCGGGGCGGGCGAAATCCAGATGGACTACCGGGAGAAAAAGTTCACGGTCAACAAGAAAGCGGTCCGGGAAGGGGATTGGATTTCCCTCAACGGATCCCTGGGCGCGGTTTACCTGGGCCAGATTCAGACCGTGGAGCCCGCCTTGACCGGGCCTTTCGGGCAGATCATGAAGCTCGCCGACAAGTATCGCCGCCTGCGGGTCAGGACCAACGCCGACACCCCCCACGACACCGCGGTCGCCGTCCGGTTCGGGGCCGAAGGCATCGGGTTGACCCGGACCGAGCACATGTTTTTCGAGGGGGACCGCATCGTCTCCTTCCGCAAGCTGATCCTGGTGGCCGAGACGGTCAAGAAACTGAAATCGGAATACGGCTGCGCGGACATGGAGGCTTTGCGGAAGGCGGTTTCCCGGGTTCCCGAAGCCCTTTCCGCCGTGCGGGATTACCAGGCCGCCCTCCGGGAGCTGCTCCCCCTGCAGCGGAAGGATTTCGAGGGGATTTTCCGGGCCCTCAAGGGCCGTCCCTGCACCATCCGGCTGCTCGATCCGCCCCTGCACGAGTTCCTGCCCCAAGATGAACCCGGGCAGAAGGAGATGGCCGGGGTCATGGGGGTGGCGCCGGCGGAAATCAAGCGCCTGGTTGAGGGCCTGCACGAGTTCAATCCCATGCTCGGGCACCGGGGCTGCCGGCTCGGGATCACCTATCCCGAGGTTACCGAGATGCAGGTCCGGGCCATTTGCGAGGCGGCCGGCAAGGTCAAGGGGGCCAAGCCCGAGATCATGGTGCCCCTGGTCGGCCATGTCCGGGAACTGATCCTGCAGAAGGCGATCATCAAGCGGGTGATCGGAGAGGTCGCGCGGGCGAAAAAGAAAAAACTTCAGATCACGATTGGGACCATGATCGAGGTGCCCCGGGCCGCCGTGACCGCCGACGAGATCGCGCGGGAAGCCGATTTCTTTTCCTTCGGAACCAACGACCTCACCCAGATGGGCTGCGGCTTCTCCCGGGACGACGCGGGGAAATTCCTGGCCGAATATGTCGAGCTCGGGATTTACGATTACGATCCGTTCCAGGTTCTGGACGCCGACGGGGTGGGGAGGATGGTCTCTCTGGCGGTGGAACTGGGGCGGAAAACGCGTCCCGGTCTCAAGGTGGGAATCTGCGGGGAACATGGGGGCGAGCCCGCCTCGGTGGCGTTCTGCCACCGGGCGGGGCTGGACTATGTCTCCTGCAGCCCCTTCCGGGTTCCCATCGCCCGCCTGGCCGCCGCCCAGGCCGCGCTTCAGGATGCGGGAGGGAAAGCCGTCTCGAGATGAGCGCGGTCCGGGAAAAAGACGGCGAAGGGGAAAGCCGGAGCCGCCCCCAGGCCTTTTCCATCTATCTTAGGGAAATCGGGGAAATCCCGCTGCTTGACCGCGAGCAGGAGTTGGAGCTGGCGCGCCGCTGCCGCGCCGGGGACGAATCGGCTT
>CAZIEA010000089.1:0-6463 GCA_964538495.1 uncultured bacterium
ACTAAGATTTCGCAGATTACCGCAGATTAATTCCGTCCACAGATTTCACAGATTATCGTACTCGTACTCGGTTTGAGGTGTGAGGTGTGCGGTTTGGCGCCGGAAAGGCAGGCTGAAGGCTGATAAAGACAGGCTGAAGGCTGAAGGAACCGCCGCATTCACATGTAGACATGTAGGACATGTAGGAGGATTCAGGGTTCGGGGTCCAGAAGCGAATCGGGGTCGGTATCGGTATCGGAATCGCTATCGAGCGCGCAATCATCACGCCAAGACGCCAGAAACGGATTACGGATTACTGATCACGGATTACTGTATTCTGACTTCTGTCTCCCGTCTCCTGACTTTTACGGACTCTATGCCCTATGCTCTATGCGCTAGGCCTAAAGCCGGGGGGCCAGGGAAGGCTCGATCTTCACCTTGATCACGGCGGGCTCGGTTTTCTCCAGCGTGGTCCCAGAAGGAGTCTGGAACTTGACCGGGAGATCATAGCTCCCCGCCCCCAGGCCCATCACCTCGACATAGGCAGCGAGACGGGCCGAAGAAAGATTGTCGAGGTCCTTTTCCGGACCCTTGATGAAAACCGTTACTTCCGCGGGGTCGAGTAAAACTCCTTCCAGAACCCCGGCCGCGCTCATCACCTGGACCGAGACCCCGGGGAAACGCCGGACTTTATGCTGGGGGGAAAGAGATAGATACAGCCCCACCGAATCCGGATCCATCCGGACCGCCCCCGGGATCGGCTCCAGCAAACCGGCGGCGACAAAGGAAACCGAGCGGCCGGTGACCCGGATCGGAAGGGTATTGATCTCGCTCATCTCCGAAAGCTTCTCTTCCGGACCCGTGACATTGACTTCCCGGGGCGTGATGTTGACGCCGTCCACCCGGTAGCCCGGACGCGGCTCCCCCTCCAAGACGTACTTGACTGGAAGGACCTTCTCGATCAGGCGGTCGAGCCGGACCTGGGCCCGCCCGGGCGCGATCCCCTTGACTCGGAAGCGCGGGGGTAGTTCGAAATCCCCGGCCGTGAGAGCGAAGTCGAAGGTTCCCGGGGCCGCCTCGGCGCCCAACCGGTGCACCAGCCGAATCCCGACATCCTGGAGATCGGTATGCCGCTCGTCCCGGGGGTAGTCGACCGTAACCTCCGCCGTCTCCGGCGAGATCGAAACCACGGTATAGCCTTCCGGCGGAACAACCAGGACGGGAACCAGGACCCGACCCTGGAGATAAACCTCGCTGGAGCCGACATACCAAACGGCCAGGGCCAGGATCAGGGCGAAGAGCTTGAGCCAACGATTGACCGCGAACCACTGCCGGAGATCGAATTTCATTTTCCCGGGCCTCCCCGGCGCTCGCCCTGGCGGGGGACCAGGACCCCTTCCAGAATCTTGCGCAGCTTTTCCTCGTTCATGCCCGAGGTCAGCTTGGAACGAAAGGCCAGGGACACCCTACCGGATTCCTCGGAAACAACCAGGATTAGGGCGTCGGAAACCTCGGCCAGCCCGAGGGCGGCCCGGTGGCGCATGCCCCCCCGGACCTCGAGCTCTTTCTGGGAAAACGGGAGCATGCAGCGGGCGGCCCGGATGATCCGCCCCTCGATGATCACCGCGCCGTCGTGGAGGGGCCCCGGGGGCGTGAAGATGCTGGTCAGGATTTCGCTGGAAACCGGACAGTCGAGTTTGACCCCGGTCCGGACCTGGTTCTCCAGGCTGATCTCCCTGGTCACGGCGATCAGGCCTCCGTATTTCTTTTCCGAGAGAGAGGCTACCGCTTCCAGAAGTTCATCCACCACCGCCCGCTTTTCCCGGGAGGTAAAAAGCGATCCCCTCCCCAACTCGGCCAGGGCCCGGCGAAGTTCCTCATGGAAGATGACCACGAAGGCCAGGGCCAGGTAGGGGACTGAACGGGAGAAAAGGGCGAAAAGAACGTCAAAATTGAAAATCCAGGCCAGGAGCACGATTATGCCGAGAATCCCGATCCCTCTCAGGGCCTGGAGCGAGCCGGTAGAGCGGATAAAAACCAGGACATAGTAAGAGATCACGGCCAGAACCGCGATCTCAATCAGGCTCTTGAGCACCTCGGTCATTGCGTTTTCTCCGCCACCGCGTCCAGGACCGCCGTCAGCTCCCGCATGGGCCCGGGTTCGTGGACCCGGAGAATGTGCGCCCCGCCCCAGACCGCCGCGGCCACGGCCCCCGCCGATCCCCAGGCCCGCTCCCGGGCCGGGCGGCCGGTCAGCAGCCCGATAAAACTCTTGCGCGAGGGACCGACCAGAATCGGGAAACCGAGACCGGCCAGGGCCGGCAAGCCGGCCAAAAGTTCCAGGTTGTGCTCCAGGGTCTTGCCGAACCCGATTCCCGGGTCCAAGATGATCATATCTTTCCCGATCCCGGAAGCCAAGGCCAAACGCGCCCGCGCGGAGAGAAACTCCCCCACCTCGGCCGTAACGTCCCGGTAAACGGGGGATTGCTGCATGGTGCGGGGATTGCCCCGCATGTGCATGAGAACCACGGGGGCGCCCGCCGCGGCCGCCAGTTCGGCCATCCCCGGGGCGGCCAGCGCGGAGGTGTCGTTGATCATCCAGACCCCGGCCGCCAGAGTTTCCCGAGCCACCTCGGGCAGGGTAGTATCCACCGAGATCGGAATCCCCAAATCCGCCTCCAGGCGGGTCAGCACCGGGATAACCCGTTTGAGCTGTTCCCGGGCCGGGACCGGGGAGGCCCCGGGGCGGGTGGACTCGCCCCCGACATCGAGGAGGTCGGCGCCCTCGGAGGCCATCTCCCGGGCCCGCGCTTCCGCCCGAGCCGGGTCGGTAAAATCCCCCCCGTCGGAAAAGGAATCGGGAGTAAGGTTGAGAACCCCCATCAGGACCGTGCGTTTTCCCAACTCCAGCCGCCAGACCCGGCCGTCCGCCGCGGTGGAGGCGATAACAAAGGGGCGGCGGGGAGAAATCTCAGGCATCGGTTTCCGGGACCGAGAGCGGCATCCCGGCAGCGGCATCGGTTTCCGGAGAAGTACCGCTCCCTCCCCCGGAATCGGCGGCCCGGCGTCCCAGGCGGCGGGAGCGCTTGGGACGGATCCGCCCGCTCTTGATCAGAGACACGATGTCTTCGCCGTCGAGAACCTCGTACTTGAGCAAGGCCCGGGCGATGGCGTCCAGCGCCGGACGGTTCTCTCCGACAATCCCGCGCGCCCGCTCGTAAGCGCCGGTGATAATGCGACGGACTTCCTCGTCAATGGCCAGGGCCGTCTCCTCGCTATAGTCGATAGCGCGGGAGACCTCCCTCCCCAGGAAAATGTGCTCTTCCCTCTGCCCGAAAGTCATCGGCCCCATCCGCTCGCTCATTCCCCACTCGCAGACCATCCGCCGGGCCAAATCGGTGGCGAACTTGATGTCGCTGCGGCCGCCCGCGGTAATGTCTCCGAAAATCAGTTCCTCGGCCACCCGGCCGCCGAAAAGCCCGGCCAGTTCGCCCAGCAGGCGGGAACGGAATTCGTGGTAGCGGTCCTTCTCCGGCAACTGCATCGTCGCCCCCAGGTAAGCGATCCCCCGGGGGATGATAGTGACCTTATGCAGCGGCTCGGTCTCGGGAATCGTCTGCAGGACCAGCGCGTGCCCGGCCTCGTGATAGGCGGTGACCTTCCGGTCTTCCGCGTCCATTACCCGGCTCCGGCGTTCCCGCCCCCAGCGGACTTTGTCGCGGGCTTCCTCCAGATCTTCCATCATCACCGACTTGCTGTCGCGGCGAGCGGCCAGCAGCGCCGCCTCGTTCACCAGGTTGGCGAGATCGGCCCCCGAAAAGCCGGGAGTCCCCCGGGCGATCCGTTCGAGTTCGACTTCCTTCTCCAGCACCACCTTCTCGGCGTGGACCTTGAGGATCTCCCGCCGGCCCTCGAGATCGGGAAGGTCGATCACGATCTGCCGGTCGAAACGCCCCGGCCTCGTCAGGGCCGGATCCAGGACGTCCGGGCGGTTGGTGGCCGCGATCATGATCACCCCTTCCTGGGTGTCGAACCCGTCCATTTCCACCAGCAACTGGTTCAGGGTCTGCTCGCGCTCGTCGTGGCCGCCCCCCAGCCCCGCTCCCCGATGCCGCCCGACCGCGTCGATCTCGTCCAGGAAGATAATGCAGGGGGCGCTTTTGCGCCCCTGTTCGAACATGTCCCGGACCCGGGAAGCCCCGACTCCGACGAACATCTCGACGAAGTCGCTTCCGGAAATGGTGAAGAAGGGAACCCCGGCTTCCCCGGCCACCGCCTTGGCCAGCAGCGTCTTCCCGCAGCCCGGGGGGCCGATCAGGATTACCCCCTTGGGGATCCTCCCCCCCAGACGCTGAAAACGCTTGGGGTCCTTGAGAAAAGCCACCACTTCCTCCAGCTCCTCCTTGGCCTCGTTAACCCCGGCCACGTCCTTGAAGGTGACCAGGGTCTTGTCGCGGGCCAGCCGGGCCCGGCTCTTGCCGAAACTCATCGCGCCCCGCCCTATCCCGCGGTTCTGCTGGAAGAAAAAGAACCAGAGCAAGCCGAAAAGCAACAGGGGGCCGCCTAGGTAATAAAGCAGTTCCATCCAACGGCTGGGCTTGCGGAAGCGAACATCCACCCCTTTTTCCCGCAGGAGCAGGAGGTCAGAGTCGGGGATCTGGCCGGGAAGGATGACCGTATAGCGTTTCATCCCCCCTTCCTCTCCCTCCGGCCGGTACTCTCCCGAACCCTCCTCGGAAACGATGGTCAGGTTCTTGACCTTCCCCGCGCCCGCCAGGGCGATAAAGTCGGAATAGGTGACTTCCTTGGCCGGGGCTTCGGCCAAGTGGTTCAGATAATAAAAATAGAAGAGGACAAAGCCGATCGCCAGCCAGAAGAGGAGAAAACGGCCTCCGCGGCGGGCGACGGGGCGGGGCGATTTTTGTTGATCGGGCATCTGGTTTCTCCGGAATTCCAACGCGGGGAATTAGTTTGGCAATATAGCACAGCCACCCGTACCTAAAAGCACATTTTTGTGCAGCCCTCCACATTCACATGTAGGCATGTGTTGGCATAGAGCATAGGGCATAGAGCATAGAGTCACCCGGGGTTCAGGGTTCAGGGGCGAATCGGGGTCGGTATCGGAATCGGAATCGCTATCGGGCGAAAACAGGCTGAAGGCTGAAGGAAACGCCGCTTTATTCACCATATAGAACATGTAGTTAAATTCGAAATTCGAATGACGAAATTCGAAAACGCGAAACGCGAGGGTCGGGTTTGGAAAATTCGAATTTGGTTTTTGTTTCGGATTTCTGACTTCGAATTTCGAATTTTTTTTCGGGTTTTCCTGAACTCTGTATCCTGCTTGTCAGGTGCGGAAAACGAGGATCTCGAGGGCTTCTCCCCCGCCGCTTCGGAGCGAGAACCGCTCGTCCACCCGCCCGCCCAGCAGGCCCGCCACCCCCCGGGCGTCCTCGAAAACCAGAGGCAAAGAACGTAATTCCCGGGAAAGACGTTCGTCGATCAGGATGTCGGAAACCTTGCGCCCCCCCCTGCCCAACGGGCGATACCGGTCACCGGAGCGCCGGGGACGCAGAATCAGGGGAGGACGGAGAGACTCGAGCGGGAACCAGACCCGGACGGAGGTCCCGGGAGGACCCTGGAAAAAAGCCGCGGTCGTGGGCGCCGGAGCCTCCGGAAGAGCCGCTCCAGGGGAACAACGGACCTCCAGCGAGAACCCCGGGCAGGCCAGAGTAGTCCCCGGCGTCAGGGGGTAAACCCCGAAATCGGGCGCGGCCTCACGGTCAACCAACTCCAGCTTTCCGTAGCTGATCCGGGCAATGATCCCCCCGGCCAGATGCGCCTGGCTGCCGCCGGGACAATCCAACAGTCTTTCCAGGGCCTGAAAGTGCCGCCGCGCGGGGCGCTCCAGCCCCGCCCGCTCCAAAGCCAGGGCCAGCACCGCCCCGCGCAAGGCCGGAGCCAGGTCGCGCAGGATCGGGACGTCGAGAATCACCCTTTCCCCGGAGGAACGGATCGCTCCGGAGGCGGCCGCCTGCGCCCGGAGGAAGTCTTCCCGCTGCGCTTCCAGGACCGCCAGGCGGCACAGATGCCCGCTCAAGGCGGGAGACCACTCGCTCTCGATCAGCGGGATCAGATCGTAGCGGATTCGGTTGCGGAAAAAGCGCCGGTCCCGGTTGCTGGGGTCGAGCCGGAAACTCAAGCCCTCCTCCCGCAGGTATTGCCGGAGGCTTTCCCGGCGCACCCCGAGCAGGGGCCGGTAGAGAACCGTTCCCCCGATCCGGACCGCAGAGCGCATCCCCCCCAGCCCCGCCGGACCGCTTCCGCGCAAAAGGCGCTGCAAAACCGTCTCGGCCTGGTCGTCGGCGTGATGGGCCAGGACCACTCCCTTCGCTCCCGTCTCGGCCGCGGCCAAGCGGAAAAATTCCAGCCGGGCCCGGCGGCCGGCCTCCTCCAGGGAAACCCCGGTTTCCCGGGCCAGCCG
>CAZIEA010000089.1:6473-9413 GCA_964538495.1 uncultured bacterium
GGGGGCAGTCCCGCCTGCCGCAGAGGAAAGGCAGCCCAAGCTCCGCGGCCAGGGCCTTGACCCAAGCGGCATCCGCTTCCCCCTGGGCCCCGCGGATCCGGTGGTCGAGGTGGACGACGGTCAGGGCGGGTTCCGGAAGCGGGCGCAGTTCCCTGAGCAGATGCAGGAGAGCCGTCGAGTCTGCCCCCCCGGAGACGGCCGCCAGCAGCGGCTCCCCCTCCTGCCAGGGCCGGTGGCGCGTCAAGTGCCGGAGCAGCACGGCCTTCATTAAGACGGGCTTTTTGGACATAGGCTTCAGAGTTCAGGTTCAAGCATAGAGCAGAGGGCATAGAGCATAGGGACAAGAGCAAGAATCCAGAATTCAGAATACAGAATCCAGAATGCGCAAAAATCTGTGCAAATCTGTGTAATCTGTGGAAAAGAAATAATCTGCGGTAATCTGCGGAATCTTAGTTTCGTTTCGTGCGGATTCGCGAGATTCGCGGTTCAATCGGTGCGGTAGTTTCTTCAGCCTTCAGCCTGGTTTCATAGTCGGTTAACGGGATAAAACTGGTGAAAGCAGGCCGTCGGATCGTTATCATACACCATGAAGCTCAAACCCGCCGGAAAAGCCAAGGAGGCCAAAGCCATGCCGGGATTCAGGGGCAAAGCCGAGATCTTGGAGTCGCTCAAGCCGATCCTGGACTCCCTGGAATTCGTAAAAATCGATTCCGGGACGATCGCATCCTTCTGCTCCCGGGTGGAGCCACGGCATATCCCGACCCCGGACTGGGAAAGCCCTTGTATTTACCCCGGGCTGGACGAGACCGGGATCGACTACTTCATCCTGATGAACTGCATCAACTTCTGTTACTGGGGAACCCCGAAGTGGACGGTCGAGTTCGGCGGGAGCTTCTACGATGGGGCTTTCGCCATGTTCGCCGCCCTCACCCGGGCCCTGCAGGCGGGGGGTCCTCTTGGCGACGGCCGTTTCCTGGCCTCCCTGAGCCAGACTCGCCTGCGCCGAATCCTCAAGGGGAACGTGGAAATCCCTCTTTTCCAGCAACGCCTGAACATCCTGCGGGAAACCGGCCGGGTCCTGGCCGACGAGTTCGAGGGCCGGTTTTCCAACGTGGTGGCCCAAGCCCGGGGAAGCGCGGTCAAGCTGGTCGGGATCCTCGTGGACCGTTTCGCCTCCTTCGACGATTCCGTCAACTGGGAAGGGCGGCGCCTGGTCTTCCACAAGCGCGCCCAACTCGCCCCGGCCATGCTCCACGAGCGCTGGAAGGGCCAGGGGGCGGGCGCGTTCTCGGATATCTCCGAGCTCACGGTTTCCGCCGATTACAAAATCCCCCAGGTCCTGCGCCGTCTGGGGATACTCCGCTATTCCCCGGCTCTGGAAACCCTGGTGGACGACCACCGGATAATCCCGGCCAACTCCCGGGAAGAGATCGAGATCCGCGCGGCCACGATCATGGCCGGAGAGATGATGCGCGAGGTGATCGCCGAAAACGTCACCGGCATCACCAGCCAGGGGGTGGACCGTTTCATCTGGTTGATCGGCCAGACCAAGATCGCCGGCGAAAAACCCTACCATAGAACTCTCACCACCATGTATTAAGGTAGAGGGCCGAAAGCATGGAGTCCGGAAAATCATGATACAGGACTCAGGAGGCAGGGTTCAGGGTTCAGGGTTCAGAAAACCCGTAATCCGTAATCAGTGATCCGTCGAGAACCAGGATACAGGAAACAGGATTCAGGAGTCAGGAGTCCAGGGAAACCCGTAATCCGTCAGGAAACCGGAGTCGAAAAACAAGTAAGCAGTAAGCAGTCGCCTGAATTGGCGGGGATTCGCGAGATTCGCGGTTTCGAATTTGCCCTTCTACATGCCCTACATGTCTACATGTGAATGAGGCGACGGTTCCTTCAGCCTTCAGCCTGATTTCGACGGATGAAAAAGGTTCTTTTTTTATGCCAGGGGAACACCTGCCGCAGCCAGATGGCCGAGGGGCTGGCCGCGGAACTGGGAAAATCCGTTTTCCGGGCCCGAAGCGCGGGCCTGGGCGCCGGCGGCGGGGAAGCCAACCGGGAGGCCGTGGCCGCCCTGGGAGAGATCGGGATCGACATCGCCGGCAACCCTTCCCGGCGAGCGACCGGGAAGATGATTGCGGACGCCGATCTGGTCGTCGGCCTGGGAGTGGATCCCCGGGATCTTTTTCCCGAACTGGCCCCGCCCAAACTCCGGCTCTGGGACATCCCCGACCCGATCGGGGGGGGAGCCGGGGCCTACCGGGAAACCCGCGATTTGCTCCGGCGCAAAATCGTGGACCTGGTCATCGACTTGGCCGCCCCCGTCCGCCGGGGGCACGCCCGCAAGGAATAACGGAGGCATTAAATGAAAAAATCCATCGGCCCCCAAACCATCGTCCTCCCCGCCCCGGTCCTGGTGGTGGGAACCTATGACGGAGACGGGCGGCCCAACGCCATGACCGCCGCCTGGGGCGGGATCTGCTGCTCGCGCCCTCCCTGTCTGGCCGTCTCCCTGCGCAAGGCCACCTACACTTTCGGCAACATCATCCGGCGCCGGGCCTTCACCGTCTCCATTCCGGGCCGCCCCTGGGTGGCGGAAGCCGACTTTTTCGGGCTGGCCTCCGGCCGGGACACGGACAAATTCGCCCTGACCGGCCTCACCCCCGAACCGGCCCTCCGGGTGGACGCCCCCATCGTGGCGGAATTTCCCCTGGTCTTGGAATGCCGCCTTCTGCACAGCATCGTCCTGGGGCTGCACACTCAGTTCATCGGGGAGATCATGGACGTCCGCTGCGAGGAGGAATGCCTGGACGAACGGGGGCTGCCCTTGGTCGCCAAGGTGGATCCGGTGGCTTACGCCCCCGCCGCCGGGCGCTACTATGCCTCCGGAAGCGACCTCGGGGGCGGGCACGAGATCGGTCACCGCTTCAT
>CAZIEA010000090.1:0-9411 GCA_964538495.1 uncultured bacterium
CCGTAGGGTTCCCCCGTGGCGGGGTCGGGGCTGCGGGGACCCGTGGTGCCCCGGCAGCCGCCCAGGGCGTTGGGGCAAATCACGAAATACTTGTCGGTATCGATGGGTTTCCCCGGCCCCACCACGGCGTCCCACCAACCCGGATCGTCGGCGGCAGAGTGCCGGGCCGCGTGCGAGTCTCCGCTCAGGGCGTGGCAGACCAGCACGGCGTTGTCCCGCTCCCGGTTGAGCCGGCCCCAGGTCTCGTAGGCCACGGTAACGCCATCGAGTTCCCCGCCCAGCTCCAGAAGCAAAGGCTCGGGAAAGGTCTCCTTCCGGCAGTGGCGGAGGGGGCGCCCGCTGCGGGCGCTGTCGCTGCTGGCGAACCCTTCATGCATAGGACTTTTCCCGCGTTTCGGCATCCTGCGCCTGACTTCCTCCCCACAGAGGGCACAGAGAACTACCTTTTCTTACCATGTAGGACATGTAGATCATGTAGGGAAATTCGCGTAATTCGTAGTTCAATCCGAGTAATCTGTGGACGTTTCAGCATAGAGCATAGGGTTCAGGACAACCGGTAATCCGTAATCAGTGATCCGTAATCCGGCGGAACCCAGGATACAGGAAACAGGAGTCAGGAGTCAGGAGAGCAAAAATTCGAAATTCGAAGTCAGAAATTCGAAACAAACCTCAAATTCGAATTTCTCAAACCACCTGGCGGTGAGCGAATTTCGAGTTTCTGATTTCGAATTTGTTCCACGCCTCATAACTCACACCTCACGCCCTTTCCTTCAGCCTTCAGCCTGTTTTTTTACCATGAAGAACATGAAGGTAAAATCCGTGAAATCTGTGGACAAGTCGGTTTTCTTGGCGTCTTTGCGTCTTTGCGTGAGAAAAGTGGGTTTTCTACATGCCCTACATGTCTACATGTGAATAAGGCGGCGGTTCCTTCAGCCTCAGGCCCGGGAGAGCGCCTCGGAGAGGGCCTCGATCAGATCGTCCGGGTGCTCCAGGCCGATGGAGAGACGGATCAAGTCCTCAGTCAGTCCCCCGGCCAGCCGCTGCTCCTCGCTCAACTGGCTGTGCGAGGTGCTGGCGGGGTGCAGGATCAGGCTCTTGGCGTCGCCGACATTGGCCAGGTGGGAAAAAAGCCTGATCCCGTCGATGATCCTGACGGCGGCGGAGTAACCGCCCTTGACCCCGAAAACCACCATCCCGCCGAATCCCTTCTTCAGGTAACGAGCCGCGAGCTCGTGCGCCGGGTCGGCTTCCAGCCCGGGGTAACGGACCCAGGCGACCCGGGAATGACCCCGGAGAAATTCCGCCACCTTAAGCGCGTTCTCGCAGTGGCGCGCCATGCGCAGGGGCAGGGTCTCGATGCCCTGGAGAAATATCCAGGCATTGTCCGGAGAAATGCAAGCGCCCAGGTTGCGCAAGGGAACGGTCCGCAGGCGCAGGGCAAAGGCGATCGGAGCAAGCTCCGCCGGCAGGTCCAACGACCAGCGCAGCCCGTGGTAGTTGGCGTCCGGCGCGGTGAAGAGCGGGTGCCGTCCTCCTTTCCAGTCAAAACGCCCGGCGTCGGTGACGATCCCCCCGATCGCGGTCCCGTGCCCCCCCAGCCACTTGGTCAGCGAGTTGACCACGATATCGGCCCCGTGTTCGATCGTCCGCAGCAACCAGGGAGTGGTGAAGGTGGCATCGGCGATCAACGGGATTCCGTGGGCGCGGGCAATCTCGGCGACCGAGCGGATATCGGTGAAGTTCAGGACGGGATTACCGATGGTTTCGATGTAGAGGGCCCGCGTCTTGGCGTCCACCGCCCGGGCGAAGTTACCCGGGTCGGACGGATCCACGAATTTAACCCCAATCCCGAACTTGGGCAGAATAGCGTCGAACTGCGTATAGGTCCCCCCGTAGAGATTGTGGGCGGAAACGATGTTATCCCCCGCCTCGGCCAGGGTTACGATCGCGCTAAAAATCGCCGCCGTGCCCGAGGCGAAAGCCACCGAGGCCGCCCCGTTTTCAAGTTGCGAGACCCGTTGTTCCAGAACATCGGTGGTCGGGTTCATCAGGCGGGTATAGATGTTGCCCAATTCCCTGAGCGCGAAAAGATTGGCCGCGTGCTCGGTGCTTTTGAACAGGTAGGAACTGGTGCGGTACAGCGGGACTCCCCGCGCACCCGTCGCGTCCACCCCCTGCCCCGCGTGCAGGGTGAGGGTTTCAAAACGATACTCGCTCATGTTTTCCTCTCCTTTGGCGGCAATCGACGGCCGTTATCGTCCGCCGGAACTCGATCCGAACGGCTGGACGGTTCGCGAGACGGCAAGGCCTCGTTCAACGAACCCGTCCGGTAGCCTTCCAGGTCCAGGCAAGAGTAGGTAAATCCTCTCTCCCGGCAGGCCCGGGCCAGGGCGGCGCGAATCCCCGGCCGCCAAGCGGCGTCCAACTCGTCCGCTCCCACCTCGACCCGGGCCAGCGCCCCGTGGTCGCGCACGCGCACCATGGAAAAACCCAGCTTTCGGATGGCCTCTTCCGCTTCCGCCACGCGCCGGAGGCGCTCGGGCGTAATCTCCTGGCCGTAGGGCAAGCGCGAGGCCAGGCAGGCGTCGGCCGGCCGGTTCCAATTCGGCAAATTCCGCGAGCGAGCAAGCGCGCGCACCTTGTCCTTGCCGAATCCCAGTTCCGCCAGCGGCGAGAGCACCCCGAACTCCCGGGCGGCGGCCCGGCCGGGCCGGTAATCCTCCAGGTTGTCGCCGGTGACAATCAGGGAAATCCCCTCCCGAGCGGCCACGGTCCCGAGGGCGCGGAACAGGGCCTGCTTGCAAAGGCAACAGCGGTCCGGGGAATTGGCCCGGTAGCGCTCGTCCTCCATTTCGCCCGGAATAACCAATTCGTGCCGCGCCTGGAGCATCCGGGCCACCTCGACGGCCCAGGCCTGTTCGTGCTCGGGGTAAGTCGCCGAACAGGCGGTCACCGCCAGGACCTTTTCCCCCAGGGCGTCCCGGGCCGCCGCCAGAACCAGGCTGCTGTCCACCCCCCCCGAGAAGGCCACCACCGCGCCCTTTCTTCCGGCGAACCACCCCACCAGCCGCCCGTAGTCCCCTTCCTTTCGGGATTCACATGTAGGCATGTAGGCCATGTAGTGACTACAGGGTTCAGGGTTCAGGGTTCAGGAGGCGCAAGCTTTTGCACCTGATTAACTCTGATTTCTCTGCTTACCTCTTTTTCCACAGATTTCACAGATTCACACAGATTAAATCGCTATCGTTGTCGTGGTCGTAATCGTAATCGGGGCGTAAGGCATGAGGCTTGGCGCTAATTTGTTTTTCTACATGCCCTACATGGCCTACATGGTGAAAAAGGCAGTCAGTTCCTTCAGCTTTCAGCCTAACTTCCTTACCACGGAGCACACAGAGAAAAGTCTTCAGGCCACAGAGAATTACTTTTTTTTCTTACCATGAAGGGCATGAAGAACATGAAGAAATCTGTGTAATCTGTGGACAAATTGGTTTTCTACATGTCCTACATGTCTACATGTGAATGCGCCGGCGCCCTCAGCCGATGCCGTCGAAGAGGACGGTACTCAGGTAGCGTTCGCCCGAGTCGGGCAGGATCGCCACGATGAGCTTGCCCCGGTTTTCCGAGAGGGCGGCGATCCGGGCGGCCGCCGCCATCGCGGCCCCGCTGGAGATGCCGCAGGTGATGCCCTCTTCCCGGTGGAGACGGCGCGCGAACTCGACGGCTTCCTGATCCGAGACCGTGGCCACTTCGTCCACCAGGTTCAGATCGAGGACATCCGGCTTAAAACCCGCGCCGATCCCCTGAATCTTGTGGGGACCGGGCTGAGGCGCTTCGCCCCGGCGCAGGGCGCTCAGGACCGGCGATTGGGCGGGTTCCACCGCCACCGACCAGACCGGACGCCGCCGCGCCTCTTTCAAGTAGCGGCTGACGCCGGTGATCGTCCCGCCGGTCCCGACCCCGGCGACGAAGATGTCGACCAGTCCGCCGGTGTCTTCCCAGATCTCCGGCCCCGTGGTCCGGAAGTGAATCTCCGGGTTGGCCGGGTTCTTGAACTGCTGGGGCATGAAGTACTGCGCGGGATTGGAGGCCAGGATTTCCTCGGCTTTCTCGATCGCCCCCTTCATGCCCTTGGCCCCCTCGGTAAGCACCAGTTCCGCCCCGAAGGCCGCTAGCATCCGGCGGCGCTCCAGCGACATCGTCTCCGGCATGGTCAGCTTGAGCGGGTATCCCCGGGCGGCACAGACGAAGGCCAGGGCGATCCCGGTGTTTCCGCTGGTCGGTTCCACCACGGTAACCGATCCCGATCCGGGTTTGAGTTTCCCATCCCGCTCGGCGGCGGCGATCAGCGCCGCCCCCAGGCGGCATTTCACCGAGTAAGCGGGATTGCGCCCCTCGATCTTGGCCGCCACGGTCGCGGGCAATCCCTTCGTAATCCGGTTGATCCGGATCAGCGGGGTATTCCCGATGCTCAGGCTGTTGTCGGCAAAAATCTTCATGGTTCCCCCCTCGAGATTAAATGTGGTAAGTCGCCGGGCCTTCCGGCGCGGCCGACTGCTTCCCGGCCAAGGCCTCCAGGGTAATTCCGGAAAGCACCCCGTCCGTGGCCGCGGCCACCGCGCGCCAGACATCCCGGGCCGCGCACCGGGAGGACTTGGGACAGAACGAAGCATCGTTTACGCAGGGCGCGGGGGCGTTCTTCCCTTCCAGGGCTTCGACCGCTTCCAGCACCGTGATCCGGGAGGGAGCCCGGGCCAGTTCGTAACCTCCGTTCGGGCCCCGGGAGGCTCTCACCAGCCCAGCCGCCCGGAGAGAGGGAACCAGCAAATGGATGTACTTGCCCGAGATCCCCTGGCTGACGGCAATCGCCTCCGCCAGAACCGGGCCGCGCCCATAACGCAGGGCCAGCTCCAACATCACCCTCAGCCCGTAGCGTCCTCTGGTCGACATCTTCATCTTCGCCTTCCCGCCGCTTGTTCTCCCTGTGAACCCGCGGGTGAAATTTTCATTAACCTACTTGCCATTATAAAGTTGGTCAATGGAAAAACTTTATTATTCTCAGCGAGTGCCGACGCCGAAATGGCCGTAGGAACTTGGGGAGAGAGGAAAACTACAACCAGCGGAAAAGGCCCCGGGACGGCTGGTTCACTTTCTGAACCGTGCCCGGGTGCTTGAGCATCTCCGCCAGGTCACGAAAGTTTTTCACCTCGGCGATATCGAGCGCCGTGGCCCCGTTTTTCCCCTTGGCCTTGACCTTGGCCCCGTGGGCGATCAGGAGTTGGGCCATCTCCTTGTGCCCCCCCAGAACGGCCAGGTGCAGGGTCATCATCCCGTCCTTGCATTTGGCGTTGACATCGGCCCCGGCCGCGATCAGGAGCTCAGCCGTCTCCCGGTGGTCCCACCAGGCGGCGGCGTGCAAGGAGGTAGCGCCTTCCTCGGTCCGGATGTCGACCTTGGCGCCCCTGGCGAGCAGGAGTTTGACCACCTCGTTATGCCCCATCCGGCTGGCCGCGCGCAGGGGGGTGGAGCCCATTTTGTCCTGGAAGTTGATGTCGGCCCCGCGGTCGAGCAGGAGTTCGGCTACTTCCTTATGCCCAAGGCGGCAGGCCGCGTGCAGCGGGCTCTCCCCGAACCCGTCCAGATTGGCCAGGCTCGCTCCCTCGTCGAGCAGGCGCTCGACCAGGTCCTTGCGGCCCATCTTGGCCGCTTCGTGGATGCTCAAGGCCAATGGCTCGCCCTCCCTTTGCGGACCAAACCCCTAAATTGTAATTTTAGGAGATTTTCCCGGAACCAGGCAAGACAAATGCCAGACAAATATCAACCTCCATCCATAAGTGCAGAGAGCCGGGAGTCAGGGTGCGGGAAAACCCGGGAACCGGGAGGCGGATGAAAGCATCACTGGGTAAGGGGCGCGGGAGGAACAACGATTACCGCCGGGTGAGGGGAAGGCCTGACCCAGCGATACCAGTCCCGGTAGCCCTGGGAATTGGACCAGGGATTGCCCCCCCAACCCCAGGGGATGACCACGTAAGGCCTGGGGACCGGGGAGTTGTAATACCCCCCGGGAGGATACCAGCCCTTCCCCCCCGGGCCGGGCCGGTAATGGGTCTCGGCCCGGGAGGTTCCCGCCCCCGCCAAGCAAAAGGCCAGCACGGCGCCGATCAGAACTTTCATCGTCTGCCTCCGGGTTTTTCCCGGTAAATTAGACGCCCGCCTGGGAGGATTTATTCAGGCCGGTCCCAAGAGTTTCAGTTGCTCCGGACCAGGTCGCCCCGCTGCATCCCGGTCCCGGAGACGATCTCGGCCACGGAATATTTCTCCTTGGCGTCGGTGACCTTGACCCGGCCGATCTTTTCCGTGTCCGCACCCAGGGTCATCCCGGTGTCGGGATCGACCAGGGCCTCGCCCTGCCGGTAGACGTCGAACTCCAACCCGTTGCTCATCCCGCCCTCGGTCCCGGCGTTGATAAAGACCTTGGCCCCATCGGCCTTGATCAGCTTGCCCTGCCAGGGCACGCTCTTGAGGCGGGAGACGATGCGTTTCACCGCCTCGTCGATGGCTTCCGCGGTGGCCTTTCCCAGCGGGGTCTTACGGAACCCGCCCAGGTCGCCGGAGAAGTCCGAATGGCTATAGCCGAGGGAAAGGCCGCCCGCGTCGGCGTTGCCTTCCACCCGGATGGAGTCGAGGACCTCGCCCGAAGAGGTGTCGTAGATCCGGACATTGATGGCGACGTGGGCCTGCTCATGGCTGCCTCCGATCCGGAAACCGGCGATGCCGATCCCGGCGCCCTCGCCGCCCTTCTTCTCCTCGAACTCGGTCACCGCCCCCGAGATCAGGATCTGGGCCTTGCCCAGCTTCCCGATCGCGGCGGCGGCCCCGTCCCCGGTCCGCCCGCTCGCCCCCAGATCCTGCTCGGCCAGGACCGCGCTCAGGTCCTGCCTTTCCAGAACCGTGAACTTGCCGGAACCGACCAGAGAAGTGGCCATCATCTCCTGCATCCCCCACCCGATCTCCCAGGCCCCGCTCCAGCCCGACTTATTGTCAAACTCGGAAACCGCGATCGTCATCTTGGGCGCCGCCGTGGCCAGCGCCGCCAGCAGCAGAAATCCCGCCGCCGCCAGGGCCGGTATCGTCCGGCTTATCGTTTTGTCCCTTCTCATCTTCCTCCCTCCTTCTCCCGGGCCTCGTCCGGCCCGGACAGTTATAGTAGAAGTTTAGGGCTTCCCCCGGATAATTTCAAGTCCCCCCATGCTATAGGGACAGGAAATAGGGTTCAGGGTTCAGGGTTCAGGACAACCGGTAATCCGTAATCCGTGATCCGTAATCCGTCAAAACCCCGGAATACAGGAAACAGGAGACAGGAGACGGAAAAGCTCGAAATTCGAAATCAGAAATTCGAAACAAATCCCAAACTCGAATTTCAGTCTGCTTTTCTTACCATGTAGGACATGTAGATCATGTAGGAAAAATCCGTGAAAATCTGTGTAATCTGTGGACAGATTTAATCCGCGGTAATCTGCGGAATCTTAGTTTGATTTGTGCGGATTCGCGAGATTCGCGGTTCAATCCGTGAAGTTTTGTGTAATCTGGGGACGGGGTTTTGACGCATGAACTTCGCCACCGTGGAATTCGGGATTTTCTTCGCGGCGGTATGCGCGGTTTATTTCCTGCTCAACCACCGCTGGCAGAACCGGTTTCTGCTTCTGGCCAGCTACGTCTTCTACGGCTGGTGGGACTGGCGCTTCTGCGGGCTGATGCTGCTTTCGAGCGTGGTGGACTACGCCTGCGCCCTCCTGGTGGACCGGGAACGTAACCCCCGGCTGCCCGAGGGGAGGCGCAAGCTGGTTCTGATCGCCAGCGTCGCGACCAACCTGGTTATCCTCGGTTTTTTCAAGTACTTCGGCTTTTTCGCCGACTCCCTGGCTTCGCTGGCCGCTCAGGCCGGAATCCAACTCCACCTCCCCGCCTGGGAGATCATTCTGCCGGTGGGGATCTCCTTCTATACCTTCCAGACCATGAGCTACACCATCGACGTTTACCGGGGCGACCTGCGGGCGACTTCCAGCCTCCCGGACCTGATGCTCTACGTCAGCCTCTTCACTCAGCTGGTGGCGGGCCCGATCGAGCGGGGGGCCCACCTGATGCCCCAGATCCTCTCCCCCCGCCGGCCCACCCCGGAAGGCTTCGGGAGCGGGGCCGAGCTCGCCTTCGCGGGCCTGTTCAAAAAACTGGTGATCGCCGACAACATGGCCGTGCTCGTCAACGCCGTCTATCAGGGGCCGTCCCCTTCGGGGGCGGCGGTGATCCTGGGAACTTACGCCTTCGCCCTCCAGATCTATTGCGATTTCTCGGGTTATTCCGACATCGCCCGGGGCACGGCCCGGATGCTCGGCTTCGACATCTGCCTGAACTTCCGCCTCCCCTTTCTGGCCGCCGACCCCGGGGATTTCTGGAAGCGCTGGCACATCAGCCTCTCCTCCTGGCTGCGCGACTATCTCTATATTCCCCTGGGCGGCAACCGCGGGGGAAAGTTGAAGACAGCCCGCAACCTGGCGATCACAATGCTCCTGGGCGGGCTTTGGCACGGGGCCGCCTGGCACTTCGTGGCCTGGGGCGCCTTCCACGGGCTGCTCCTGATCCTCTACCGGCCGTTCCGGAGCCGGGCGGGCGACATCGCGACCAGACGGGGCTGGCGGTTCTGGCTCTCGGTCCTTTTCTTCTTCCACCTGGTCTGCTTCGGCTGGCTCCTCTTCCGCGCCCAAAGCCTTCCTCACGTCGGCAGCCTGCTGGGAGCGATTTTCTCCGGACCTTTCTGGGATGCCGGTTGCGAGCGGATGCTCGCGCTGACGACCGCGGCCGGGATTCCCCTGTTCGCCTTCCAAGTTTTCCAATATTACCGGCGCGAGCTCGAGCCCTGGGCCGCCTGGCCCTGGTGGGGTCGCGCCGTTTTCTACCTGGCCCTCTTTTACGGCCTCGTTCTTTTCGGGGCCCCGGGAAGCAATGAGTTCATCTACTTCCAGTTTTAACCGGCGGCGGATCGGTGGTCTCCTGGCGGCCGCGGCGGCCGTCCTGGTTGTCGAGCTGCTGCTGGCGAAGGTCCCGGAACCGGAGAGGCGGGACTTCGTCCGGCATCGCTTCTACAGCCCCAACGTCGCCCCCGGGGTGGCCGAGAGCGTGGTCCAGTGGCAGGTGGCCCACGCATCGCTGCTGCAGGAGCGGCAGGACCTGCTCCTGCTGGGCGACAGCGCCTGCCTCTCGGGGCTGGAGGCCAAGCTCCTGATGGAAAGGACCGGTCTCAGGACCTGGAACCTGGGGACATTCGGCTTCACCTACACCGACGGGCACGCCGACATCCTGGATCTGTTCATCGCGGTCAACGGCCCCCCCCGCTTCCTGGTCTACCACACCTCCCAC
>CAZIEA010000091.1:0-6648 GCA_964538495.1 uncultured bacterium
GGACCCAGAGCCGGTCGCCTTCCCACATCCGTTCATAGGGGATTCGATTCCGGGGAACCCAGATCGGGTCGGCTTCCGGGGTGGAGACGGCCTCCCCCCGGCAGCCGGCAGCGGAGAAAACCTCGCAAGACTGGTAGTAGCCGGAAGTGAAGTAGAAAAGCAGCCTCCCGGCGGGTTGAAGGGATTCCGGGGTAAGGCCGGTCTCCTCGCGGGTTTCGCGGACTGCCGCCTCCAGGGGAGTTTCTCCCTTTTCCAGCCTCCCCCCCGGGGCATTGAGCATGCCGGCGCCGAGTCCGGTTTTCTTGCGGATGAGCAGAACCTCCTCTCCCCGGATGATGAAGCAGAGCACCGTCCGCTCGTCGGGAACCAGGGTTTCCCAAGGAACCTCCGCCACCTTGGTCGCGGGCTTTTCCGGGGCAAAGGCGCTCATCTCCGGGCCTGTCGGTTGAAAGAGATTTCCTCGGCCAGCGCGGCTGCGGCGGCTTTTCCGTCGGCCGCCTCCACCAGGGCCAGGGCGAAGAGGACGGCTGTTCCCGGCCCCTGGCTGGTGACGATCCGTCCGTCCGTTACCACCGGCTGGTCCAGCCAGGCGGCCTCCTTGATCTGCCGGCATCCTGCAGGACCAGGGTCCCGGCGCAGATGGCCCCCACGATCCCGGAGGCTTCGTAAATGTCCCGGATCGCCTTGAGCACGGCTGCTTCCCTCCGGAGCCGGTCGGTTCCCGGGCCGCCCCCGGGAATGACCAAGATCGAGCAGGAAGAAGGATCGCTCTCGGAAAAGAGCCGGTCCGGGACCACCACCGTCCCGCGGGCGGCCCGGACCGGGCCCGGCTTAAGCCCGGCCAAAATCACCTCGTGCCCGGCCCGACGCAGGAGGTCGGCGGGCGTTATCGCTTCGATCTCCTCGAACCCCGCGGCCAAAGGAATCAGCGCTTTCATCTTATCCTCCCGCGTTCCAATGAAGAAAATCTAAGACTGTCCACAGATTTCACAGATTCGTTCACGTTCACGGCGTGATTCGTACGGTTTGAGGCTTGGCGCTGAAAAGACAGGCTGCAGGAACCGCCGCCTTTTCAACCATGTAGGGCATGTAGACGGGCAAATTCGAAGGCTTTCCCGCTCCATGCTTCCGCCGGACAATACGGACGGAAACTATTTTAAGTATACCATGCCGCCGGGATTTTCTCCGCCGAGGAAACCCGGGGTGATATACTGCCCCGACGGTTTTCCCCTTCCGCGCCGGCGCGAAAGCCCGGCCGGGAAGCAACGGACACGAGGGAGGTTGAGCGGTGAAGCCTGATCCCGGCAGCAAGTTCATCATGGTCACCGGCGGGGTGGTTTCTTCCCTGGGCAAGGGCATCACCGCCGCTTCCATCGGATGCCTGCTCAAGAGCCGGGGTCTCAAGGTGGAGATGCTCAAGTTCGACCCCTACCTGAACGTGGATCCCGGGACCATGAGCCCCTACCAGCACGGGGAAGTCTTTGTCACCGAGGACGGGGCGGAAACCGACCTTGACCTCGGGCATTACGAGCGCTTTCTGGACCAGGACATGGCCAGGCGCAACAACGTCACCGCCGGCCAGGTCTACGCCGCCGTGATCCGGCGCGAGCGACGGGGGGATTACGGGGGCAAGACCGTCCAGGTCATACCCCACGTCACCGACGAAATCAAGTCCCGGGTGCTGGGGCTGGGCAAAGGCACTGACGTGATTATCGTCGAGGTGGGCGGCACGGTCGGGGACATCGAGAGTCTTCCGTTCCTGGAGGCGATCCGGGAGCTCTCTCTGGAGACGGGGAGGTGCTGTTTCGTTCACCTCACCCTGGTGCCTTACATCCGGGCCGCCGAGGAACTCAAGACCAAGCCCACCCAGCACAGCGTGGCTAAGCTCCGGGAGATCGGGATCCGCCCGGACTTGCTCATCTGCCGGACCGAGCGGCCGCTGCCCGAGGAAATGAAGTCCAAGATCGCGCTTTTCTGCGGGGTGCCTCGTTCGGCCGTGATCGAGGAAACCGATGTCGGTTCCTCCATTTACAGCGTCCCGCTCCTGCTCCGGGAGCAGGGTCTGGACCGGCTCATTCTCGAGAATCTTGACCTCCCGGCCGGCCCGGCCCGCCTGGGGCGCTGGAGGAAGATGGTCCGGGCCGCCGACGCCCCCGGCCGGCCCGGGGTCAGGATCGCGGTGGCCGGGAAATATACCGAACTCAAGGACGCCTACAAAAGCATCCGGGCGGCGCTCTCCCATGCCGCCGCCGCCCTGGGGGTTTCCCTGGAGGTCCAGGCCCTGGACGTGCAATCCCCCTCTCTGCGCCGGGACTTGCGCGGAGTAGCCGGGATCCTGGTTCCCGGCGGGTTTGGAGACCGGGGGGTGGAGGGAAAGATCGCGGTGGCCGGTTACGCCCGCAAAAACGCGGTCCCCTTCCTCGGGATCTGCCTGGGCATGCAGGCTGCGGTGATCGAGTTCGCCCGCGCTTCCGGGCTCAAGGGCGCGCACAGCGCCGAGTTCGACCCCGCTTCGCCCCACCCGGTGATCAGCCTGCTGGAGGCCCAAAAAGGGGTTTCCGACCTGGGCGGGACCATGCGGCTGGGGGGCTACTCCTGCCGTCTGGCTCCGGGTTCCCGGATTGCCAAAGCCTACGGCCGCCGCCAGGTCGTGGAGCGGCACCGCCACCGCTACGAGTTCAACGAGGCCTATCGGGAAAGGCTGGAAGCCGCCGGGCTCCGGGTGACCGGGGTCAACCCTCAGAGCTCTCTGGTGGAGGCGGTGGAACTGCCCGGCCATTCCTGGTTCGTGGCCGTCCAGTTCCACCCCGAGTTCAAGTCCCGGCCGCTCCGCCCCCACCCCCTGTTCCGGGAATTTGTCCGCGCTTCTCTTGCGCGCTCCCGCGCCCGAAGCCCAAAACGCTCCGATTCACATGTAGACATGTAGGTCATGTAGAACTTCATGTTCTGCATGGTGAAAAAACAGTTTTCTCTGTACCCTCTGTTTTTCTCTGTGAGCTCTGTGGTGAGGAAGTTAAGCTGAAGAAAACCGCGAATTTCGCCAATCCCCACGAATCGAGGCGGCGGATTACGGATCACTGATTACGGATTACGGTTTTTGCGACTCTATGCTTTATGCCCTATGCTCTATGCTGGGGCCTGAACCCTGACTCCGGGATCAGAGGGAGATTTCTGGCCGGCCGGGAACCAGGTGGTGGAGGATGCAGCGGGGCTCGTAGCAGTAGTCCCCGATGGCCAAACGGTCCCGGCGGCGGGCGGCGTAAGGGGCGGGAGAGCCGTCGGGATTGAGCTTCTGGGTAAAGTAGGCGGCCTCGCCGCACCCGGGATAGTTGCAAATGGCGTGCAGCGAGTGGGGATGGGTGGCTCGGTTGATGATGTGGCTCATCCCCTGGCTGAAGTATTCCCCGGTGTAGTCGAGGTTGAGGCCCTCGCAGATCAGGTAGAGGCCGCGTCCCTGAAGGCAGCGGACCACTTCGGCGATCTCGTCGGAGGCGAGCTGGGCTTCGCTGACCACCGCCGTCCGGGTCTCCCTTTTCAGGAGTCGGAGGATTTCGGCGGGGGTTTTCTCGTCGAAAACCGACTGGGGTCGTCCAGCGGCCGTTCGCTGAAGCTGTCGAAGCGGGAGACGACGGCGTCGGCGAAGTAACGGGTGTCGATCCGGGGCTTGAAAACCTGGTAGGGGATTTTCTTGCGCTTGAGGGCGTCGAGGCGGATCAGGAGGTTGAGGGTTTTTTTCGACCACATGGGGCCGTAAAAAACCTCCAGGCAGTACGGCTTGTAGGCCTCGCTGAAGATTTGCGAGTGGGGCATAAGATTCCTCCTTTCCCTTGGGTTCGGGCGGTCATCATACCGGGCCCGGGGTCCTGCTGCCAATCCGCGAATTTCATAGACAGGCTGAAGGCTGAAGGAACCGCCGCCATTATCACGCAAAGGCGCAGAGACGCCAAGACGCCAAGAAAACCGATTCGTCCACAGATTTCACAGATTCTTGCGCATTCTGAATTCTGAATTCTGGATTCTGTTGGCGCCTTCAAACCGCGAATTTCGCGAATCCGCACCAATCCAGGCGACTGTTTACTGCTAACTACCCAACTGCTTACCGGTTTTCGCGTCTCCTGACTCCTGTTTCCTGTATCCCGGGTTTCGACGGATCACTGACTACGGATCACGTGGTTCCCTGCCCCTATGCCCCAGGCTCCGGGTCCGGGAAAAGGACAATCCCGGGTTTCCAAATTCCGACTCGGATTTTTTGCCCCTCCCGCAGGCCGAGCCGTTCCCGGATATAGACCGGGAACCTGAGTTCCAGATCGAATGGCTCAGGGCTGCCCGCGATTCGGAAGTGGAGCAGGCAGAGCTCGGGCAGGGGGTAGAGGGCGGCGATCGTCCCGGAGAAAATGTTTTCCTTGAGGTTCTCCTGGATGGGGGCGTCTTCTCGGATCACCTTGATGTCCTGGGGGCGGACGCAGACGGATGCTTGTTCCCCCGCCGGGAGCCGCTCGTTCAGGACCAGGCGGAAACTTCCGGTCTCCAGGACGCTCCCCCCGGGTCCCGGGGTTGTTTTCCCGGAAGAGATATTGCGGTAGCCGAGGAAACGGGCCACGGCGGCGGTTGCGGGCCGGGCGAAGATCTCGGCCCGGGTCCCGCTCTGGGCGACGGCGCCCTCGATCATCACCGTGAGCCGTTCTCCCAGGAGATGCGCCTCGTCCAGATCGTGGGTGATGTGCAGCGCCGTGATGCCCAGTTCCGTGATCGCCCGCCTGGTTTCGAACCAGAGCAATCGGCGCTCGCCGGGGTCGATCGAGGAAAAGGGCTCGTCCAGAAGGATCAACTGCGGTCGGGCGGCCAGGGCCCGGGCCAGCGCCACCTTCTGGCGCTCCCCCCCCGAGAGGTCGCGCACGCCCCGCCTCAGGAGCGGTTCGAGCTTAAGCATGTCCACGAGCCGCCGCAGGAGGGTTTCGCCTGCTTCGGTCTTTCCCTTCAGGCCGAAGCGGATGTTGGCGGCGACGTCGAGATGGGGAAAGAGCGCGTGGTGCTGAGGGAGGTAACCCAGTCCCCTCCTTTCGGGGGGGGAGGGAACGATGTTCTCCCCCGCCAGCAGGATCCTGCCCGCCTGGGGTCGCTGGAGCCCGAGCAGGCATTTGATCAGGGTGGATTTCCCGCTCCCAGTCGGTCCCAGCAGGACGTGGTATTCGCCCCGGGCGCAGGCGAGGTTTACCCGGCGCAGGCGGAAGCTCCCGATCCGGAAGTCCAGGTTCTCGACCCGGAGCCAAGGTTCAGGCATAGCGGGCGCCCCCGATTTTCCTCAAGGCGAAGAGGAGGGAAAGCGAGACCGCGATCAGCAGCAGGATGAAGACCAGGGCGCTGGCGATGTCGGCGGTGGCGAAGTTGAGGTAGATGGACACCGGAATGGTCTCGGTTTTTAGGGTGGTGGCTCCGGCCAGGGTCATGGTCGCCCCGAACTCCCCGATCGCCCGGGCCCAGACCAGCAGGAACGCCGCCGCGATCCCGCGGCGGGACAGGGGCAAGGTGACCCGGAAAAAAGTCCGGGCCCGGTCCATCCCCAGGGTCCGGGAAACCTCCTCGTACTGGGGGTCCACGCTCTCGAAGGAGGCTTTCAGGAGCCGGATGGCCAGTCCGATCACCACGCAGAACTGGGCTACTATTATCCCCCTGACTTCGAAGACCACCGGCCCGATCATCCGCTCCAGCAACGCGCCGGGGGGGGTCTTGAAGAAGACCAGCAGCATCGCCCCCAGGGCGATGGGGGAAAGGACCAGGGGGAGGTCGAGCAGGGTGTCGAGGAGGGTTTTTCCCCGGAACTCGCGCCGGGCGAGCAGGTAGGCCACGGGGACGGAGAAAACCAGGGCGGCGGCGGAGGCGGCGGTGGCGGTCAGGAGGGAGAGGCGGACGGCGAAGGCGATTTGGTATGGGTCCGGCGGGGAGACGAATCCTCCCCGGCCCAGTTCCAGGGCCGTGCTCCCGATCAGCATCAGGAAGAAAAGGGCCAGCGCGGCGGTGGAGACGATCAGGACGGCGGTAAAGACCCGGTTCATCGCCGACTTCCGCGGGAAAGAGCGGATTTCAACGCAGGGCGCCCTCCCGGAGCAGCCGGAAATACTCTTCCGGGATCCGGTATTCCCCCCCGATCCGGGCGTCGGGAGCGAATTTTCTGGCTGCGCTCTCCTGGGCCAGGTAGCCGAACTCCGCGTAAATTTCGCCGCCTTCCGGGGAAAGGACGAAGTCGATGAACGCCCGCGCCGCTTCCGGCTGTTTCGTGGCCGCGGCGACGGCGATCGGGATGTAGGAAAGCCGCGGGATGCGCCCGGGCTCGATGGGAATGAATTCCATCCGTTCAGGGTTCCAGTAATGAAAGACCCGCCAGCCCAGGATGGCGTCCACCTGGTTCATGGCCGCCAGGTTGGCGGTGGACGAGCAGCTTTCGGCGAAAGTAACCACGTTCCTGAGCACGGGCTCCAGGAGCCCGTTTTTTTCCAGGAGCTCGATCCCGTAAAGGCCCAGGCAGACCGTTTCCGGGTTGCCCATCCCCACCCGGACCCCAGGCCGGGCCAGGTCATCGAGGACGCGGATCCCGGCGGGGTTGCCGGAGGGGACCACGATGGCCGGGACCAGGTAGACCACGATCCGGTC
>CAZIEA010000091.1:6658-7072 GCA_964538495.1 uncultured bacterium
ACAATCCCCTGCCAATGCCCATGGCGGAGCCGGTGACCAGGAGGTTTTTCCCCTCGCCGATGAGGATGTAGTCGGGCGAGCCGGGCAGGTAGATGTCTCCCCGGCCCGAGAGCTCCAGCTGGGAGAGGAGGGTGCCGGAGCCCCCGAGAATCAACTCGACCTTGATTCCGGTTTTTTCCCGGTAGCGCTCGGCGATTTTCTCCATCGCCGGCTTGTTGGCGGATCCGCAGTAGACCAGGATGGAATTGTCCGCCTGTTCCCGGGCGCAGGCCGGGAGCAGGACCGCGGCCAGGAGGGCCGGAACCAGTTTTTTCATGCTTTCTTCCCCTTTCCTCGTCCAAGCGACGGGCGGTTTGTTTTCTCCGGCGTCCGGCCTCGGTCCAGGCGGGCCAGGAATCCGGAAAACTCCCGCTC
>CAZIEA010000091.1:7089-9361 GCA_964538495.1 uncultured bacterium
ATTTTGCTCCAGCCGTTTCAGGATGAAATGGGCCTTGGCATAGCTCAGTTCCATCCCCGCGGCGGCCCCGCGGATGGAGCGGGCTTCCTCGATTCCCCGCAGGAGCCGGAGCAGCCCGATCCCCATGAACCCGCGGCCGTCCTCTCCGGCCAGGGATATTTTCAGGTGTAGTTTCATAGCCGATATATTTACGAAAATATATCGGGAAGGTCAAGGCGGTTTTTCGGCTGCCCCCGGGGCCGTCTTGCTGCTAACATCTTTCAGCCTGAAGGCCCCGCCGCCGCGGTATCACGCCAAGACGCAGAAAACCTATTTATCCACAGATTTCACAGATTTTACCTTCATGTTCTTCATGCCATTCATGGTGAGAAAAGGAAAGAAGTCCTCTGTGGTCTGAATTTTTCTCTTTGAGCTCTGTGGTAAAAACGCGCGCCAATTATCGCACCAAGGCGCTCGGATAAATTCGAATGAAATTCGAAATCAGAATGACGAAATTCGAAACCGCGAAACTCGAGGGGCGAGTTTGGAAATTCGAATTTGGTTTTTGTTTCGGATTTCTGACTTCGAATTTCGAATTTTAATTAGTGCCAAGCCCCACGCCTTATGCCTCGATCACGATAACGATAACGAGAAATAATCAGAGAAATCAGAGTTAATCAGGTGCAAAAAATAGCGACTCCTGACTCCTGACTCCTGTTTCCTGTATCCTGATGTTTTCGGACCCTATAATCTATGCCCCATGCCGAAACACGAATCTGTGTAAATCTGTGAAATTTGTGGAAAGATAAAAGTCGGTTCAAATCGTGGCCGGGGAGGAAAGATGGTCAGGACCAAGATAATCGCCACCCTGGGGCCGGCGTCCCGGACCGAGGCCGTGATCAGGCAGATGGTCAGGGCCGGGCTGGACGTGGCCCGGATTAACTGCTCCCATACCACCGTGGAGGAGCGTAAGCTCATGCTCGCCCGGATCGCCGAGGTCAACCGCAAGTACCGCCGGCGGCTCCGGGTCCTCTTCGACCTGGAGGGCCCGCGCATCCGGGTCGGGCGGCTCGCTTACCGGCGCCCGTTGGCGGCCGTCAAGGGCGAGGTCGTCTACTTGGTCCGCTCGGGGCGCCCCGGCAGGGGAAACAGCCTGCCGATAGATTACGAAGGCGACTTTTCCGACCTGGCCGCGGGCGAGACCCTCTACATCGACGACGGCAATATTGCCTTGAAGATCGTTTCGGCCGAATCCGATCGGGTCAAGACCCGGGTGACGGTGGGGGGGATGATCAAGGAGCACAAGGGGGTGAACATACCCGGCGTCCGCCTGGACTTTCCTGCCTACACCGCCCAGGACGAGGGGGACATCGCCTACGCCGCCGGCGCCGGGGCGGATTATGTCGCTCAGTCCTTTGTGCGCACGGCCTCCGACATCCGCCGGGTCGCGGAGCTGGTCAAGGCCGTCCGGCCCTCCTGCCGGGTGATCGCCAAGATCGAGAACAAGGAAGGGATCGACAACATCGACGGGATTATCGCCGTTTCCGACGGGATCATGGTGGCTCGGGGGGACATGGGGGTTTCCCTGCCCATCCGTCTGATCCCGATCATCCAGAAGGTGATCATCAGGAAGTGCAACTGGGCCCGCAAGCCCGTGATCACCGCCACCCAGATGCTCGAGAGCATGACCGAACATCTCCGGCCCACCCGCGCCGAGGTCACCGACGTGGCCAACGCCATCATCGACGGGACCGATTACGTGATGCTTTCCGGCGAGACGGCGGTGGGTAAGCACCCGGTTGAGACGGTGAAGATGATGAACAGCGTGATCAAAACCACCGAGGAGGCGATCCTGCGCCGCTGGGTCGGCTGAAAGGCGCTCTACGCACATGTAGGCATGTAGGACATGTAGAAAAGCTGCTCATCTCACGCCAAGACGCCAAGAACCGATTTGTCCACAGATTTCACAGATTTTACCTTCATGTCCTTCATGGTAAGAAAAAGCAGGCTGAAGGAACCACCGCCCTATTCACATGTAGGCATGTAGGACATGTAGAAAAGCTGCTCATCTCACGCCAAGACGCCAAGAACCGATTTGTCCACAGATTTCACAGATTTTATCTTCATGTTCTTCATGCCCTTCATGGTAAGAAAAAGCAGGCTGAAGGAACCGCCGCCCTATTCACATGTAGGCATGTAGGACATGTAGAAAATCTGCTTTTCTCACGCCAAGGCGCAAAGACGCCAAGAACCGATTTGTCCACAGATTTCACAGATTTTACCTTCATGTTCT
>CAZIEA010000092.1:0-9339 GCA_964538495.1 uncultured bacterium
ATCGAGGCCGGCCGGGTCGTGGTCCATCGGAAACCGTCCGGCGACGCCTTGCCGGATTTTCCCGACGGGTACTTTGACTGGATTTACGTCGACGGCAATCATCTTTACCCGTATGTCAGGAAGGACCTGGAGCTGGCGTTTCTCAAGACCCGCCTCGGCGGGCACATCGCCGGAGACGATTATATGGAGGGGGGTTGGTGGGAAGGGGGGGTCAAGCAGGCAGTGGACGAATTCGGTCGGACCTATCCGGTAAAATTAATTGCTTTGCGCAACTGTCAATTCCTCTTTCGGAAGGAGTGAGCGGCTTGCTAAAATTTTATATATTGTCCGGCCTTAACCGGGGGGGTGAATGGTGAGAATTCGCTGTTGGTTCGGCCTTTTCCTGGGAGTCGCGGCCGGCATGGCCGCGTCGCCGGGAGCTTTTTCTTCGGAGTCCGCCGGTCCCCGCATCGAAGCGGTTTCGCCCTCCGGCGGCGTTTTCGAAATGACGGGGGGAGTGGTTCTCCTCCGGGCCCGGGTCACCCGGGAAGGGCAGCCGGTTTCCGGGCAAAGGGTGAATTTCTGGATTACCCAGGATCCTTCCAAGCCGAGCAAACTGAAAAAGGAAACCACCACCCCTGGTACTTTTTACCTGGAAAGCCTGATACCAGAAGGCGGAGTTCGGGAACACCAGGTTGTGAGCGACGAGGCGGGAATCGCCGAGGTCCGTTACCGCCTGGGGAGCAAGTCCGGCCATAACGAAATTACGGCTTCGGTGGACGGGCTTTGCGGCCAGCCGGCCATTTTTACGGTGGAAGCCGGGCAGATGCCCATCATCGTCATCACCCTCCTGGGGGGGCTGGGGATGTTCATCTTCGGGATGAACCTGATGGGGGATTCCCTGCAGACCTGGGCGGGGGAACGGATGCGCTCGATTTTGAGCTTTTTCACCCGCAACCGGGTGGTGGCCCTGATCTCCGGGATTCTCATCACCTTCGTGCTCCAGAGTTCGAGCGCCTGCACGGTCCTGCTGGTGGGGTTCGTCAACTCGGGATTGATGACCCTGGCCCAGAGCATCGGGGTCATCCTGGGGGCGGACATCGGCACTACCCTGACCGTGCAGTTGATTGCCTTCGACGTTGGCCAGTTCGCCCTGGCCTTCGTCTTTCTCGGCTTCGTCTTCATTTTCTTTACCAAGAAGGAGAGCCTGAACTACCTGGGGCGGGTCCTGATCGGGTTCGGCTTGCTTTTTTACGGGCTCAAGGTGATGGGCGGCTCCATGAGCCCCCTTTCCAAGTACGAGCCCTTTATCAGTATTCTCCGGGATTCCACTTCCAGCCCCCTGATGGGACTGCTGGCGTCGACCGCTCTCACTGCCGTCATCCAGTCCAGCGCCGCCACTATCGCCATTGCCATCGGGCTGGCCATGCAGCTCGGGCCGGACGGGGCGCCGCTCCTGGGAATCGAGCAAACCATCCCCATTATTTTCGGGGCCAATATTGGGACCTGCGCCACGGCGGTTCTCGCCTCTTTCGGGACCTCGCGCAACGCCAAGAGGGTGGCCCTGGCCCACACCCTCTTCAAGGTTTGCGGGGTGATCATTTTCATGTTCCTGCTCGGGCCGCTCTCCGATGTGGTCAGGTCGCTGGGCGGCACGATCAACCGCCAGATTGCCAACGCCCACACCATCTTCAACGTGGCGATGGCTTTGCTCTTCCTGCCCCTCTCGGCCTTTTTCGGCAAACTGATTCTGCTCATCCTGCCCGAGCGCGAGGAGAAAGCCGAGGTCTTCGGCCCCATTTACCTGGCTTCCGACCTGACCCGGCATCCCGCCATCGCCATCGAGCAAACCAAAAAGGAACTCGAGCGGATGGCGGAAATCGCCTCCGGGATGTGCGGGAGCGTGATCGAGGCCTTCCGGCGCAAGGACCCGGAATTCGTGGATTCCGCGATCGGAGAGTTCAAGAAAATCGAGATCTTGGAGGGGGCGATCCGTCCTTATCTGGCGGAGATCGGCGGGGTGGAGATGGGCCCGGAAGTGACCAAGGCCGCGGTCGCCCTGATGAACATCTCCAACGAGTACCTCCAGATGGGGCGGGTGATCAGCCAGGACCTCCTGCCCCTGGCGGAACCCTTCATTGCCCACAACCTCTTTTTCTCCCCGGAGGGATGGGGCCAGCTCCAGGATTACGGGGAGAAGGTCACCCGCAACGTCCACGACGCCACGGCGGCTTTCCGGGAAAACAACCTGGTCCTGGCCGGGGAGATTACCGAGCGCAAGCCGACCATGATCCGGCTGGAAAAGCAGTATACTCGGGACCATTTCGAACGCCTGCGCCAGGGCCACTCCGAGGCCGTGGAGACCAGCACCCTGCACATGGGGCTGATTTCCGGGCTGCGCCGGGTCAACTCTTCCGCCACCAACATCGCCTACGACCTGCTCGACAAGTGATCGCCCCCAAAGTAGGCTGAAGACTGAAGGCACCGCCCGCTATTCACATGTAGACATGTAGGTCATGTAGAAGGGTTCAGGGTTTCAAGAGCGAATCGGGGTCGGTATCGGAATCGGTATCGGGGCGCACAAAGCATCACGCCAAGACGCCAAGAACCGGATCGTCCACGGATTTTTACCTTCATGCTCTTCATGATCTTCATGGTGAGAAAAGAAAAGCAATTCTCTGTGCTCTCTGCCGTTTCTCTGTGAGCTCTGTGGTAAGGAAGTTGAATCGCGAATCCGCGCGAAACGAAACTATGTAGAAAATCGAAATATGACGATATTGGGCTTGACGCCGGGAAAGCCGGATTGATACCGTGAAAATGTTTCGGGGCCTGGCGGCCTCGAACACTCTGCAAATTTTTACCCGCGCCGAGCCCTGCAGGCGGCATTTGTCGGGCCGGCCGGCCCGCGGTCTTCCAGAAAATACCGGATAAGTTTTTACCTCGGGGTTCCCAATTATAACGGCGCCGGCGGATTCCGCCCGATGGTTCCGCTCCCGGCCTCAGAAACGAATATCCGCTCTTCCGTCGGTTCTTCCCGCGTTTTCATGAAAAAACTGTTGGTAATAGACGCCCTTTCCAGCGCCTACCGGGCTTTTCACGCGCTTCCCCCCATGACGAACTCCTCGGGCGCGCCCACTGGGGCGGTTTTCGGATTTATCCGGATGCTGCTCAAGGCGCTGGAGGTTTACCGGCCCGACGGAGCGGTCATCGCCGGAGACGCGCCTTTCCCGACCCGGCGCCGGGAGAAATATCCCCAGTACAAGGCCAACCGGCCCCCGATGCCATCCGCTCCGCGACGGACGCCCTGCGCATCCCCTGGGTCGAGGTTCCGGGCTTCGAGGCCGACGACCTGATCGCGGCGGTGGCGAGGTCCGCCGCGGCCGCGGGGTCCGAGGTGGTGATAATTTCCGGGGACAAGGATCTGGCTCAACTGGTGGACGGCCGGGTCCTCCTCGCCTCCCCGGCCCGGGAAGCCGAACCCCTCGATCCCGCCGGGGTGAAGGAGAAATTCGGGGTTCCCCCCGAACTGGTCGGGGATTTTCTCGCTCTGACCGGGGATCAATCCGACAACATTCCCGGCGTTCCCGGGGTGGGGCCCAAAACCGCCCGCCGCCTGCTGGAAAAATACCGCGATCTGGAGGGCGTGCTGGAGCGCGCCCCGGGGGAGGAGGCCGGCAAGCTCGCTTCCGCCCTCGCCGACAACGCCGCCCAGGTCCGGCTCGCCCGGGAATTGATCCGGCTCGACGACCGGGCGCCCCTGGATGTTTCCCCGGCCGAGATGGTCCGCCGGGACCCGGATATACCCGGCCTGGCCGCTCTCTACCGGGAGTTGGAATTTCACAGCTTGCTCAAATCCCTGGCCGTCCGCGGGACCGAAGACTTCCCCGTCCGGGAGGTTGCCGTCGCCGGGGACCTGCGGGAACTGGCGGGCAAAATCTCCGCCGCCTCTCAATTCGCCTTTCTCGGCTGCGCCGAGGGCGAGAGCGTTCTTGCCCTGGAAGCGACCGGCCTGGCCCTGTCCGTGGCCGGGGAAATTTTTCTTCTGCGCCTGGAGGACCCGGACATTCTCCGCCGGTTCCGGGAGACGCTGGGGCCTCTTTTCGCCGACCCGGCCCTGCGCAAGACCACCCATAACTGCAAATTCGCCTTTCACCTTCTCGCCCGGGCCGGGTGCGAGCTTTCCGGAGTAGAGTGTGACACGCTTCTGGCCGCGTACCTGGCTAACCCCTCTCGGGGTGATTATTCCCTGGATACCCTGGCCTTGACGGAGCTGGGGCTGAAGCTGAGGGAGAAGAAGGAGCCGGTCACCCCCTTGAGCCTCCCCCGGCGCCTCCGGGCCGTTCTCGCCCTGGAGGAGATCTGCCTTCCCCTGCTGCGGGAGCGCTCCCAGCTCGAGCTGCTGGTCGGGTTGGAAATCCCGGTCAGCCGGGTCCTGGCCATGATGGAAAAAGAGGGCGTGAGGCTCGATCCCGGCCTTCTGGAGCGGATGTCCCGGGGAATGGAGGGCAAGCTCGCGGAGTTGTCCGCCCGGATGCACGAAATCGCCGGGGAACCCTTCAACCTGAACTCCCCGGTTCAACTGCGGCATATCCTTTACGACAAGCTCAAGCTCAAGCCCGGGAAAAAAACCAAGACCGGTTACTCCACCGATGTCGCGGTTCTGGGGAAACTGGCTTCCCAACACGAGTTCCCGGCCTTGATCCTGGAGTATCGGAGCTACTTCAAGCTCAAGTCGACTTATATCGACGCCCTTCCCGGCCTGCTCGCTCCTGACGGAAAGATTCACACCACCTTTCACCAGGCCGTGACCGCCACCGGCCGGCTCAGTTCTTCCGACCCCAACCTCCAGAATATTCCCGTCCGGACCGAGGCCGGGCGGAAGATCCGGGAGGCCTTCATCCCCTCCCGGGAAGGCTGGGAGTTTCTGGCGGCGGATTACTCCCAGATCGAACTCAGGCTCCTGGCCCACCTGTCCGGCGACGAGAAGATGATTGCCGCTTTCCGGGAAGGGAGGGACATTCACGATTTCACCGCCTCGCTGATTTTCAACATCCCGCTCGCCGAAGTGGCCCCGGAAATGCGGCGCCGGGCCAAGACCGTGAATTTCGGCATCATTTACGGGATGGGCTCGGTCAAGCTCTCCCGGGAGCTGGGGATATCCCGCGACGAAGCCGCGGCTTTCATCGAGGCTTATTTTCAGCGCTATCCCGGGGTCAAGTCCTACTATGAAAAGGTGATCGCCCGGGCCCGGGAGGACGGGTATGTCTCCACGATTTTCCAGCGCCGGCGTTATCTTCCGGAATTGGCGAGCTCCCGTCCGGAGGAAAAGTCCTTTGGGGAGAGGGCGGCCATGAATACCCCGATCCAGGGTTCGGCGGCGGATATCATCAAGAAAGCCATGGTCGAGCTGGCCGGGCGGCTGCGGAGCGGGAATTGGGAAGGCAAACTCCTCCTGCAGATCCACGACGAACTCCTGCTCGAGACCCCCCCCGCCCAGATGGAGGCGCTCTCCCGGGTGGTCCGCGAGTGCATGGAAGGCGTGGTCCGGCTCCGGGTCCCGGTGGTGGCGGATTTCAAGCGGGGGAAGAACTGGGGGGAGATGGGCGCCTGGGCGCCGGATGAGGCATGAACGGGACGGGACGAAGCGTCAAGGTGGGCCTGACCGGGGGATTCGGCTGCGGCAAGAGCACGGTCGGGGCCGTTTTCGCCGGGCTGGGGGCCAAGGTGGTCGACGCCGACCGCTTGGCTCGGGAACTGCTTCTTCCCGGGACGAGCGTTCATGACGCGGTGGTCCGGGAGTTCGGGGATGGCATCCTGGACCCGGGCGGCCGGATCGACCGGCGGCGCCTGGCGGAGGAGGTCTTCCGCCTTCCCGCCGTACCGCCCTGGAAAAGATCGTTCATCCGCCGGTCATGGCGGCCTTGCGGGAAGAACTTTCCTCCGGCCCCCCCGTCCGGGTGGCCGAGGTGCCGCTCCTCTACGAGGTCGGCGCCGCGGGGCTCTTCGACCTGGTGGTGGCGGTCCTGGCCGAGCCGGGGCGGGTTGCCGACCGGGTGGCGGCGGAGCGCTTGATGAGTCGCGCGGAGATCCGGGCGCGCCTGGAGAGCCAGATCGCCCCCGAGGAAAAGGCCCGGCGCGCGGATTACGTGGTCTGCAACAACGATTCCCCGGAGGCGACCCGCCTCCAGGTCGAGCGGATATATCGGGAACTGATCGAGAAGATCCAACCAGGAGGTTTGCAATGAACGAGCACAAGCGGCCCAGGAGAATCCGGCCTCGCCGGAGAAAAGGGGTGCCGAAGGCTCCCGGGATGTATGATCAACCGCAAGGGGAATTCCCGGTGGACGAGGCCGGCGCGCCGGAGGGGATGGAAGGGGTCGAGCCTTTCCGGATGCCGGTCGACGACGAGGAAGAGTTCGTCCCCGGAGAAGGAAACGGGGATGCCGGCCTCTTGGAGGGGGAGCCCCGTCCGGGCGCGGAAACCCTCGACATTGTCGGGCTGCAGAAGAAAAACTTCACCGAGTTGATGGCGATGGCCCGGGAGCTCGGGATCACCTCCCGGGGGCTGAAAAAACCCCAGATTATCTTCGATATCCTCAGGAGCCGGGCGGAAAAGAACGGGGTCATGTTCGGGGAAGGCGTCCTGGAAATCCTCCCCGACGGATACGGTTTCCTGCGTTCCCCGCTCTACAACTATCTTGGCTGTTCCGAGGATATTTACGTATCTCCTTCCCAAATCCGAAAATTCGATCTCCGCAACGGGGATACGGTTTCGGGGCTGATCCGCCAGCCCCGGGAACGGGAGCGCTACTTCGCGCTCCTGCGGGTGGAGGCCATCAATTATGAGCCGCCCGAAGTATCCAAGAACAAGCCCGCTTTCGAGAACCTCACCCCGCTTTATCCGGACGAGAGGTTCGTTCTGGAAGGCGCGGGGGAGGACATCTCGATGCGGGTCATGGACATCCTTACCCCGGTGGGGATGGGCCAGCGCGGGCTGATCGTGGCCGCCCCCCGGACGGGCAAGACCATGCTCCTGAAAAGCCTGGCCAACGCCATCCTGGCCAATCATCCCGAGGTCAAGATGATCGTTCTGCTGATCGACGAGCGCCCCGAGGAAGTCACCGATTTCGAGCGCAGCGTCAAGTCCGGCGAGGTGGTCAGTTCCACCTTCGACGAAACCCCCGATCGGCATGTGCGGGTGGCTGAGATCGTGATCGACAAGGCCAAGCGCCTGGTCGAGCACGGCCACAACGTGGTCATCCTGCTCGACTCGATCACGCGCCTGGCCCGCGCCTACAACACGCTGCAGCCCCACAGCGGGAAGGTCCTCTCCGGGGGCCTGGAGGCGACCGCCCTGACCAAACCGAAGAAGTTTTTCGGGGCGGCCCGGAACCTGGAGGGGGGGGGGAGCCTGACCATCCTGGCCACCGCGCTGATCGAGACCGGCTCCAAGATGGACGACATCATCTTCGAGGAGTTCAAGGGCACGGGGAACATGGAACTCAATCTCGACCGCCGCCTTTCCGACCGCCGGATCTTTCCGGCCATCAACATCGAGAAGTCCGGGACCCGCAAGGAGGAACTGCTCCTGCATCCGGACGAACTCAGCCGGATCTGGGCTCTGCGCAAGGCCTTGAGCGGGATGAAAACTCCCACCGAGGCGATGGAGTTGCTGATCGAAAAGCTGAAAAAAACCAAGACCAACGCCGAGTTCCTGATGTCCCTCAAGGTCTGATCCCGGACCGCGTTTTTCCCGCGGCCCGGGAAAAGACTTGCAAAACGGCCCCCGGGGGATAAACTTCGGCTTTTCCCGGCAAACCGTTAAAAAAGACAGAGGCAAGCATGAAAAAAGACATTCATCCCAATTACGAGGAAGCCACGATCGTTTGCGCCTGCGGGACGACGATCCACACCCGCTCCACCAAGCCCAGCATCAAGGTCGGGGTCTGCTCCAAGTGTCATCCCTTCTTCACCGGCCAGCAGCGCTATCTCGATACCGAGGGCCGGGTGGAGAAATTCAAGAAGAAGTACGGCATCAAGTAATCCCGCAGGAGTCTTCGGGGTCGGTCATGACTCCCGAATCCGCCAAGAATTCGACTTCCGGCGAAGGCCGGGGTTTGCCCGGAGCCGATTCTCCCCGGATCTATAGGGCGGCGCGGCGTCTCGCGGAAATCCGGGAGATTTTAGCGGCCGCTAACTCTTCCCGGAACCCGGCGCTGCTGCGCGACCTCGGGCGGGAAAGCGCCCGTCTCGAGCGGTTGCTCAAAACCCACGCCGATTACCTCAAGACGCTCGCGGAAATCCGTCAGAACCGGCTGCTCCTGGATTCCGGGGAAGACGAGGATTTTCTCGAGCTGGTGCGCGCCGAGCTGGAGCGCCTGGAGCAAAAGGAAGAAGCCCTGGCCGGGGATTTCGAGGACCTGCTTCTCCCCCCCGACGAGAGGGAGGGCAAGGACATCATCGTCGAGATCAGGGCGGGGACCGGGGGGGAAGAAGCCGCTCTTTTCGCCGGGGACCTTTTCCGGATGTACGGTCGTTTCGCCGAACGCCGGGGACTGAAAACCCGGCCTATTTCCGTTCACCCCGCGGCGGGAGGCGGCCTCAAGGAAGCGATTTTCGCCGTTTCCGGAAAGGACGCTTTCCGGGAATTCCAGGCCGAAAGCGGGGTGCACCGGGTCCAGCGGGTGCCCGCCACCGAAACCCAGGGCCGCATCCACACTTCCGCCGCCACGGTGGCCGTTCTGCCCGAGGCCGACGAGGTCGAGATCAGGATAGAGCCCGCGGATTTGCGCATCGACGTGTACCGTTCATCCGGTCCCGGGGGCCAGAGCGTCAATACCACCGATTCCGCCGTCCGCGTTACGCACTTGCCCACGGGGCTGGTCGTCTCCTGCCAGGATGAGAAAAGCCAGCACAAGAACAAGGCCAGCGCCCTTAAGGTGCTCCGGGCCCGGCTTTACGAGCGGCGGCTGCTGGAGCAGGAAGAGAAGAATTCCGCCGTCCGCCGCCGCCAGATCGGCAGCGGGGACCGGAGCGAAAAAATCCGCACTTACAATTTTCCCCAGTCCCGGGTGACCGATCACCGGATCGGTTTTTCCTCGTACCGCCTGGAGGAAATCATGCAGGGCGATCTTGAGGAACTGGCGGGCAAGTTCCTCGAGTTTCTCCGCCGCCGGCGCCTCGCCGAGCTCGAACAAGGTGCCGATGCCGTCTGAAGTCGAGCGGGTTCCGGGCACGGCGGGGGCGGCCCTGACTTGGGGCCGGGAAATTCTCGGCCGCTCCGGGGTGGAATTGCCGGACCGCGAAGCCGGGGAACTGTTGGCTTTCCTCCTGGGGGAACCGCCCTGGAAGACCGGGCTC
>CAZIEA010000093.1:0-3357 GCA_964538495.1 uncultured bacterium
GAAAAGCTTCGGTGCCAGGTAGGGCTCGACCGCGACCACCCCGGGAAGCCCGGCCAAGGCGGCCGAATCCGCGCCGGAGGCCCGGATTCGGACATTGATATAGCGTCCGCCCAGGGTTTCCCGGGGGGGACTCAGGACGCTTCGGCCGGCGGAGAGCTTTTCGGCGGCGGCGCGCGCTTCTTGCCCGTAGTTGTAGAACTGGACGGTGACGGCGACCATCCCCTCCGCCGCATCCAGCCGGGGGGAGAGGGCATAGTAAGGATGATAGGGGCCGTAATACCGGATCGGAGGCAAGGCGGAAGCCTCTTGCATGGCCCCGGCGGCATTTTCCGGCACCCAGACGATATAGGCGTTCTGGGGGACGTACTGGACGATCTCGGCCCCGGCCCCGGTCAGAATTTCCAGGTCGGAATCGACCGGAGGGGCGGAGAACTGCACCAGCATCAGGCCGGATTGGCGGCCGGGCGCGGCCAGGCCCGCCGGGATATCCCCTTCCCCGGCGGCGGTGTCGAGAGTCGCCCGGTTTAACTGGATCTGGTCGAAATCGGGCCGGGCCGCGGCGCCGGTTATGCCGCCGAGCGCGGAAAGATCGCGGGCCGGGAGTTCATAGACCGAGTAGGTCCCGCGCCGGGCTACCAGGGTTCCGACCTCCGGCCCGCCGGCGGGCACCATCACCTTAACCCCAGCTTCGGAAACTCCCGCCGCCAGCAGCAATGCCCCGACCAAGATCCGTATCTTTTTCAAAATCCACCCCCGGTTAGAATTTAGACAACCCGGCATCATCCTCCCGGGACCGGCGACCGTCAACTTCATTCCGGCTTTCCGCCGAAAACCGGGCCGAGCCCGGGGATCTCCGGCCCGGGTCAACGGGCGGGATTGCCGAAACGGTCGATATAGCCCCGCTTCCCGTCCGTCTCGATCTCGGCGTAGCCCCCGGCGAAGTCGTTGGCCATATCGAAACGGAACTCGATCACCATCGTTCCCGAACGATCGATGTAGCCCCATTTGCCGTTTTTCTTCACCGGGGCCAGGCCCTCGGAAAAATACATCGCCCATTCGTATTCGGCGGGAATGACAAGCCGGCCGGTTTCGTCGATGAACCCCCATTCGCCTTCGACCACCACCGCGGCCCGGCCTTCGAAAAAGCTTTCCGCCCGCTCGAACTCCGTGCGGAGCACGATGTTGCCAGCCTCGTCCTGGTAAACCCATTTCCCGTCTCTTTTGGCGTTGAAAAGCCCGACTTCGGGAAAGGGCGTGATGGAAGGCCGGGGAGCGTAGGGGCGTTCGGGCTCGGAACTCTCGACCGCCGCCTCCTCCCGGACGGGAATGGAAACCGCCTTCTCGGCGGGGACGGCCGGTTTCTCGGCCGTATTTTCCGCGCAGGCGGCCAGCAGAGCCGGCAACGCCAGCAGGACCAGCATCCTCATTTTCATCTCTCCCCTCCTCTATTTGCAGTAATCCGTAATCAGTGATCCGTAATCCGTCGAAAACCAGGATACAGGAAACAGGAGTCAGGAGACAGGAGGACCAACGTAATCCGTAATTAGTGATCCGTAATCCGTCCGCTGGAGTAATCGGAAACCAGAATTCAGAATCCAGAACACGCAAGAATAAATTCGTTAATCTGTGAAATCTGTGGAAAAGAAATAATCTGCGGTAATCTGCGTAATCTTAGTTTCGGTTGGCGGCGATTCGCGAGATTCACGGTTAATCTGTGAAATCTTAGTTTAAGTCTGGTTATGCCGGCCGCAGGACTCAAGAAGTTTCTGTTTGAGTTTCCAGAGCCCGCTGGTGAGGGAAACGTGGTAGATGTGCGGGTTCATCAACCGGCGCACCCCGGAATCCAGCCGCTCCACGTCCTTCTCCCGGCGAGAGCGGATCTCATCCAGGGATGGATGGGGTCGGGCCGGCCGGCCTTCTTCCCAGGCTTTTTCCAGCAGTTCCTCGAACCCGGAGATTTCCGCAGCCGCCATGGAGCGGGACCGGCAATCCGCGCCCGGGTGGCGCAGGATCAGCGGGTCCTCTTCCCGGGGATCCTCGTCCGCGAGCGAGATCAGGTCGACGGTGGCCTTCCCCCTCCGGTCGTATATTCTCCAGACTTTTTTGCGTCCGGGGTTGATGGTTTTTTCCGGGGTTTCCGAACGTTTAAAGGCGGGCGCCCACCCGGCTGGCCGGCGCAGGGCGACCAGCTTGTAGACCCCGCCCAGGGCCGGCTCGCCCCAGGAGCTGATCAGCCTGGTCCCTACTCCGTAGGAAAGCCGCCGGATCAGGCGGTCGGGGTCCACCCCGTAGCGGGGTGCTTCCTCGGAAATCTGGGTCACGATCTGCCAGATCACCAACTCGTCCAGGTTGTTGGAGAGCACGATCCCGGTTTCGGGAAATCCGGCGGCATCGAGCTGGCGGGCGGCTTGAATGCTCAAATGGGCGAGATCTCCGGAATCCAGCCGGATCCCGACCGGAGCGTGCCCCCGGCGCCGGAGTTCCTGGAAAACCCGGATGGCGTTCGGGACGCCGCTTTCCAGGGTGTTGATGGTGTCCACCAGGAAAACGCAATCGTCCGGATAAATCTCGGCGTAAGCCCGAAAAGCCTCGAGTTCCCCCGAGCCCATGGCCAAAAAAAGCTGAACCAGGCTGTGGCCGTGGGTCCCCTTGGCGGGGAGGTCCAGGAGCCGGGAAAGGGCGACATTGGAGCTGAACCGGGCGCCCCCGATCAGGGCGGCTCTGGCCCCGGCGTGGCCTCCCTTTTCCTGGGCCCGGCGCAAGCCGAATTCCAGGATCGTTCCTCCTCGCGCGCTTTCCAGCATCCGGGATGCCTTGGTTGCTACCAGGGTCTGGTAGTTCACCTGGTTCAGGAGCGCCGTCTCCAGGATCTGGGCCATGGCCAGGGGGCCGCTGGCCGAGATCAGGGGGACTCCGGGGTGAACCACCCTCCCCTCGGGCACGGCTTCCAGCCTCAGACCGAAGAAATTCCCCTCCCGCTCCAGCCAGTCCAGAAAATCCGCCCGGAAAAGCGCCTGCCCCCCCCGGGTTTTCTGGGCGGCCAGGTAGCGCCTTCCTTCCCCGGTCAGCCGGGCCTTCTCCATCCAGTCGAGCGCCCATTCCAAACCGGCGCAGACGCAGTAGCCGGCCTGATGCAACCCGTAATCCGGGTAGTTCCGGAAAAAATACTCGAACAGGGCTTCCTTCCCGTGCAGGCCCAGCCGGAAATAGATTTGGGCCATGGTGAATTGGTACATGTCGGTAAAAAGCAGCCCGAAATCGGTCTCGGGGGCGGTCCGGTTCACGCTTTCTCCTCCCGGAACCGGCCCGACTGCAGGACCAATTCCCGCATATCCCGGGCCTCTCTTTCCCCCAGCC
>CAZIEA010000093.1:3367-9339 GCA_964538495.1 uncultured bacterium
TCCGGGCTTCCGCGGCCAGCCCGAGGATGTCCTGGACCGGGATCACCGCCAGGCGACCGACGGAATTGAGGGCCAGCCGGATGAAATGGGAGGGGATTTCCTCCGGGGCCGCCCGCGTTCCCAGGTAGGAAAACACCCTGGCCCGATCCTCGGAGCCGGTCTCCCGCTCGAACCAGCCCCGGGTGGTGTTGTTGTCGTGGGTCCCGGTATAGACCACGCTCCCGTGACTGTAGTTGTGGGGGATATGCGGGCTGGCGGGAAGGTCGGGGCCGAAAGCGAACTGGAGCACCTTCATCCCGGAGAGGCCGAAGTCTCCCATCAGTTTCAGCACGTCAGCGGTAATCAATCCGAGATCCTCGGCCACGATGTCCAATTCCGGGTTTCCGGAAAGGATGGCCGCGAGCAGCCCGGGATCCACCTTCCCCCGCGGGCGACCCGGGCCCGGGGCGCGACCGCCCAGTAAGCCGCGAAACCCCGGAAATGATCGAGCCGGACCCGGTCGAAAAAACGCCCGGCGTGGCGGAGCCTGCCCACCCACCAGTCATACCCCCGGGAAGCCAGGTATTTCCAGTCGTAGATGGGGTTGCCCCAGAGTTGGCCGTCCCGGCTGAAATAATCCGGGGGAACCCCCCCCACCGAGCGCGGCCGCCGGTCCCGATTGAGCCGGAAAACCTCGGGCCGGGCCCAGACGTCGGCGCTGTTGAGGTCGACGTAGAGGGGAATGTCCCCGAAAAAACCGATTCCCAGGGAACGGCAATAAAGGCGCAATTTTTTCCACTGCCGTCCGAAACAGAACTGGACGAAGAGCCGGAATTCGAGTTCCCCGGCCAGGTCCCGGCGGGCCTCGGCCAGGGCTGAGGCTTCCCGGTCCCGGAGGGGACGGGGCCATTCCATCCAGGGTTGCTCCCCGCGGTGGAGCCGGATCGTCTCGAAGAGGCTGTAATCCTCCAGCCAATACGAGTTGGCCGCGCGGAACTCCCGGAGTTCCGCCTCCCGGCCGAAGGAGCGGAAACGGGCAAAGGCTTTCTGGAGCAGATCCCCCCGGATGGAGGCGGCCTTTCCGTATTCGGCCGGCCCGACCGGCAACATTCGCTCCGGCTCCAGTTCTTCCGGCTTCAGCAACCCCTCCTCGGCCAGGAGTTCCGGACTGATCAGGAGGGGGTTGCCGGCAAAAGCCGCGCGCGAACTGTAGGGGGAATTGCCGTGGAAAGGATCGGTCGGGACCAGCGGCAGGACCTGCCAGGTCGAGAACCCGGCCCGGGACAGCCAGTCGGCAAAAGCGTAGGCTTCGGGGCCGAGGTCCCCTACGCCGAAGCCGGAGGGAAGCGAGGCGATGTGCAGCAACACCCCGGCGGCCCGTCTCGGCACGCTCTTCGGCATCAGGCTTCCCCCGGGAGGGACACCCGGAGTTGGTCCCCCAGTTTTTCGCAGGTCCGCAGCCACTTGGCGCTTTCCTCGTCCCCGCCCTCGGCCAGTCGGCGGCGGGAGGGAACTTCTAAGGCCGCGAAGCGGAAAAAAGTGTTTTGCGCCTCCCAGAGATCGAATTTCACCGGGAGCTCGCGCACGGTTCTCAGGACCCTGGTCAGGTGCCTGATCTCGGCCAGGTCCTCGGGGGCGGAGGCGATTTCTTCCATCATCTCCTCGACCCGGCGGTTGACCACGAATTCCAGGGTCGGCCGGTCAATGCGCCGGGAACGCTGCCGGAGTTGGGAAACCAGTTCCTGGAGGCGGCGGACGTTGACCTTGGGAGCTTCCAGAACCTGGCGGAGATCGACGTTGAGCACGAAGTTCTCCAGCGCCTCCATCTCCCCGGGCAGGGGGAAATCGCCCCGTTTCAGGACCTGGATCACCGGGTAGTGATGGCGGTAGAGCTGGCGGAAAACTCCCTCCAGCTCGGCCCGGGCGTCGGCGATGATTTGCCCGAGCACCGCGCGCTGCTCCTCTCGGAACAGGTGCCAGAGGGTATAGTTGTGCCGGCGGAAATGCCGGTCGATCGCCCTGATCACCTCGGGAATGTTGTTGGCGTCGAAGGAGGCCAGAATCTCCCGTCCGGCTTCTTCCCGGGCCCCGTCGCCGCCGCCGGGTTCGACGGCGGCGATCAGGTTGTGGTTCCCCAGGTAGAGCGAGACGAAGTCCAGGACAAGTTCTTCCCGGGTGATCAGGGATACCACCCGGACCCGGCCCACCGCGCATTTCTGCTTCCCCGCCTCCCGGTGTTCGTAGCTCTGGCTGATCACGCGGAAGGCATAGATTTCCTTTTCCTCCGGGAGTTCGTCGAAGAGCGAGATCACCGCGTAATGGGCCCCCACCCGCATCAGGTCGACCACGGCGGGCCGGACGAAATTATTGTAAACCCAGCGCCCGTCGCCGCACTCGTGGATGTTGCTGGCGGCCTGGCCCAGAAATCCCAGGAATTCTTCCTCCAGGTTATCGCCCCCGGTCTCGGCCGCGAGCTGGATGGCCCGGGCCGCGTATTTGATGACTTGGACCGGTTCGAGCCCCGAAATCTCGTCGAAAAACCAGCCGCAGCTCGTGAACATCAGCATCCCGTTGCGCGCCATTTCCAGGAGCTTGAGCGTCGTTTGTTTCTCCCCGGGGTCGAGTTCGCGGGATTGGTGGGTCTGGAAAAAACGCTCCGCTCCGGGAGTGGAGCGGTCGAGCACCACCTGGATGTAGTCGTCCCGGGCCCGCCAGGGATCGCGCAGGTATTTTTCCCCCTCCCTCTGGAAGATCTCGCCCAGCCGCCCCCTCAGCCAATCCAGCCCCTCGCGCAACGGCCGCCGCCAGCGCTGATTCCAGCCGGGGTGGCTGCCGCTGTTGCAGCCGCATTCGCTCCGCCAGCGCTCCACCCCGTGGGCGCAACTCCAGGAGGTGTTCTCCCGGATCTGGACCTCGTAGCGGGGCGGAAATTTTTCCAGGAACTCCCCGTAAACCGTAAGCCGCGGGGAATCAGAACGCTCGAACTGCTTCAGGCAGTAAGCCAGGGCCATGTCCCCGAACCGCCGGTGATGTCCGTAGGTCTCCCCGTCGGTGGCGACATGGACCAATTGGGCCTCGTCCGAGCCGTTTTCGACGAAAGCTCCGGTCAAGCGCTTGGCGAAGCGCTCGCCGTTGTCGAGCAGATCGCTGAAAGCCAGGTCCCGGGAAATCGGGCCGTCGTAGAAAAACAGGGAAATCTCCGCCCCCGACGGCAGGCGGCAGAGATAGGGGCGCTTGGGATCGATGCTGCCGTTGGCGACTTCCTGCCATTCGGTTTCGCCCAGACGCCGGAGCCGGGCCGCCTGGCCGGGGGCCAGGATGGTGAAGGCGATGCCGCACTCGGCCATCAGTTCCAGCGATTCGAGGTCCACCGCGGTCTCGGCCAGCCACATCCCTTCCGGGCGCCGGCCGAAGCGGCGCTCGAAGTCGCGCACGCCCCAGATCACCTGCGTGCGCTTGTCCCGGGAGCAGGCCAGGGGCATGATCATGTGGTTGTAAACCTGGGCCAGGGCCGAGCCGTGTCCGGAAAACCGCTCCCGGGCGAGCCGGTCGCCCGCCAGGACGGCTTGATAGGTGTCCGGGGCCTTCTTCTCCAGCCAGGAGAGCAGGGTCGGACCGAAGTTAAAGCTCATCCGGGAATAGTTATTGACGATGTCGACGATCTTCCATTCCCGGCCCAGAACCCGTGAAGCGGTGTTGGGCGCGTAGCACTCGTAGGAGATTCTCTCGTTCCAGTCGTGAAAAGGATAAGCCGAATCCTGTTGCTCGATGGCCTCCAGCCAGGGGTTTTCCCGGGGCGGCTGGTAAAAATGCCCGTGAATACAGATGTAACGCATCGGTGTTTTCGCTTTCTCTTGGGTAAGATTGTCGAACCGCTCCCCCGGCATTCCCGGGCCGGAGCCCGGGGCGGGAGGAAAAGGGTTCATGGTTTCCTCCGGCGGCATGGTCACTCCGCGGGAGGCAGGCGCAAAAGGGCCAGTTCCGCCTCCTGCCTGGCCCAGAAGTTCTTGTCCGTCCGTCCGGCCTCCAGGACCGCCCGCGCTTCCTGAACCCGAAGCCGGCCCAGGGCCCGATAAGCCGCCGCCCGGACCACGGCTTCCCGGTCCGCGCCCAGCTTGCTCAATTCCTCCGCGTCGGCGGCGCCGCCGATTTCTCCCAGGACTTCGGCGGCCTGGGCCCGGAGCAGTTTGTCCCGGTCGGAAAGAGCGGTTCGCACGGCCGCGGCCGCTTCCGCCCCCCCGATCTTTTTCAGGGAGAGGACGGCGTTCTTTCTGGATTCGGTCGATTTCCCCTTGAGCTGGGCGGCCAGATCGCCGACGCTTTCCGGGCTTCGGAGCATCCCCAGGACCCCGATCGCCATCAACCTCACCCCCTCGTCCCGGTCGGAAAGTTTTTTGCGGATCTCCGGCAGCGCCGTTACCGCCCCGTTTTTGCCCAGCGCTTCCAGCGTCCGCCACCGGACCCCGGCGTCGGGATCGTTCAGGAGCGCCACGAGGGCCGGGACGATTTCCTGGAGCCCCAGAAAACCGACGTACTCGACGGCGTTGCGCTCTTGCGTCGCGCTCAGGGCGGGATCGGCCACGGCTTTCTTGATCACCTCGATTTCCGCCCCGGGCTTGAGTTCCCTGAGCACGGTCATGGCCCGCCAGCGCACGTACTGATCGAGGTCCCGGAGCATCCGGTCGGCCAGGAGGTCGGTCGCCGCTGCCAGTTTCAGGTCCTTGACCGCGTAAAGAGCGGCTTCCTTGACTTCCGCCTTGAAATGCTTAAGCGCCTGCAACAAGTAAGGGTCGGCCTGGGGGGAACCGATGTCCTTGAGGGCATAGACCGCGGCCCGGGCCACCCAGTACTGATCGTCTTTGACCAGGGGGCCGATCTCGTCCACCGCTGCCGCCCCCTTCATCCCGGCCAGGACCTGAAGCGCGCCGCGGCGGATCCCCGGGTCCTCGTTCTTGAGGGCTTCCTTGATCGCGGGGAGCGCCGGTTCCCCGATCGCCTTGAGCTTTTCCTGGGCGGCCTCGATGGACGGGAAGTCGAAACCGCTCAACTGCCGGATCAGCCCGGCGATCTGGGCGTCATCGCCCCGGGCCGGCAGCGCCGGCAGGAGCCCGGCGGCCAGGGCCGCCATCAGTATGATTCTCATGGTTTACCTCTCAGGTGTTCCTGGAAAAGGGTTCAGGGTTCAGGTGCCGGCCTAGAGCATAGGGCAGAGGCCATGGGGCGCAAGCAGCAAAATTCGAAATTCGAAATCAGAAATTCGAATCAGTTCATTCAGCGCCAAGTAATCCGTGATCCGTGATCAGTAATCCGTCGAAAACCAGGATACAGGAAACAGGAGTCAGGAGACAGGAGGACCAACGTAATCCGTAATTAGTGATCCGTAATCCGTCCGCTGGAGTAATCGGAAACCAGAATTCAGAATCCAGAACACGCAAGAATAAATTCGTTAATCTGTGAAATCTGTGGACGTTTTAGCATAGAGCATAGGGCATAGGGCATGGGGCCAGAAAAACAAACCCAAATTTTGCGTCTTAGCGCCTTTGCGTGATACAGCAGTTCCTTCAGCCTTCAGTCTTCAGCCTGTAGTCCCGTAATCTTAGTTTCGGTTGGCGGCGATTCGCGAGATTCGCGGTTAAAAAGCGCGAACCGGAATCCAGAATCCAGAATTCAGAATACGCAAAGTCTGTGAAAATCTGTGAAATCTGTGGAAAAGAAATAGTTTGTGAAATCTGCGGATAAAAATCTGCGGTAAAAATTTTAACGGGCGAAAACGTCGCCGCCGCATAAGTCATAAGCCACCACGGCGGGAAAGTCCAGGACCTCGAGTTTTCGCAAGGCCTCCGCCCCCAGTTCGGGATAGGCGACGATTTCGGCCCGGAGCACCTTCCGGGAAAGCAGGGCCCCCGCCCCGCCCGGAGCCGCCAGGTAAACCGCTCCGGCCTCCCGCAGCCGCGCGGCGGCCTCGGCGCTTAAGGGCCCTTTGCCGATTATTC
>CAZIEA010000094.1:0-9303 GCA_964538495.1 uncultured bacterium
CGTGATCCGTAATCCGTGTAGTGGGGTATGGGGTGTGGGGTATGGGGTGTGGGGTGTGGGGTATGGGGTGTGAGTTCCTTCAGCCTTCAGCCTATTTTTTCACCATGAAGGGCATGAAAAACATGAAGGTAAAATCTGTGGACGTTTCGGCATAGAGCAAAGGGCATAGAGCATAGAGTCCCAAAAAAACGAAAATCGAAATTCGAAGTCAGAAATCCGAAACAAAAAACAAATTCAAACTTCCAAAACTATTCGCCGGTTCGGCGGTTTCGAATTTCGCCATTCTGATTTCGAATTTGCCCTTCTACATGCCCTACATGTCTACATGTGAGCAGGGCGGCAGTTCCTTCAGCCTTCAGCCGCGGGAGGCGCGCAGGAGCATACGGAAGAAGCGCAAAGTGTCCCGGAAGGGGTGAATCTTGCTGGTTTCGCCGGCGTAGATGGTGGGGACTGGGACGGAAGCGATTCGGAACCCGGCCCGGGCGGCCTGAATCAGCATCTCCGACTCGGTATCGTAGTTCACGGTGGTGAGGCGCAGCTTCTCCAGCAGTTCCCGCCGCAAAAGCCGGTAACCGCATTGGGTGTCGGGGACCTTCTGCCCGATCACCAGCGACAACAACCGGGACATGAAACGGTTGGTCAGATACCTGACCGGCGGCATCCCCCGGGGATCGGCCATCCGGTTTCCGACCACCATCCCCACCCCTTCCTCCCCGGCCGCCGCCAAAAAAGCCGGAAGCGCCTCCGGAGGGTGCTGCCCGTCCCCGTCCACTACCACCAGGGCCGGCCAATTCCGCCGGAGCGCTTCCGCGAAAGCCTCGCGCAAGGAAGCGCCCTTCCCCAGGTTGCTCCCGTGCCGGATGACCTCGGCTCCCGCCGCCGCCGCCAGTTCGCCCGTCCGGTCCCCGGACCCGTCGTCCACGACCAGGACCTGCTCGACGTAATGCCGGCAGCGCCGGACGACGTCGGCAATGTAGACGGCCTCGTTGAGGGCGGGAATAACCACTCCGACCGAAACCGGTTGGGAAGACTTTTCAGCCACGGCCGGCCTCGGGCCAGATCCGATAATAGACGAACCACTGATCGAGGTGGCGGGCGATGCAATCCTGCATCTGCCGGACCAGCTCTTTCCTGATCGCGGCCTCCCGCTCGGGCCCGGGGAGGGAACGATCCGTCTCGATGGGGGGATTGAGATCGAAACTGTAGCTGTGAGTGCCTTCCCGGACCAGGCTCCCGAAGAAGATCCCGGCCCCGGTCCGGGAGGCAAAAGCCGCCGCACCCCGGGGGAAGACGGCGGGTTTCCCGAAAAATTCCACCTTTTCCCCCTTGCCGGTAAAATCGCGGTCGGCGGCGATGAGAAGAATCTCCCCCCGACGCAGGACTTGCAGGCTCCGGGCGGCAGCACGGCTGACCGGGATGACCTTGACCCCGCCCAGGGCGCGCTGCTGCACGAAAAGGTTGTTGAGCTTGGTATTGGCGTGAGAAAAGACCACCGCATTGACCCGGTATCCGAGCAAGCTCAGGACAATGGCGCCCAGCTCCCAATTTCCCAGGTGGGCCGTGACTCCGATCGCGCCCTTGTCTCCCCGCAGCGCCAGGTTCAGGTTTTCGCGCCCCTTGACCTCGATCAGGGTCTCGATATCCTCCCGCGCGAAACGGGAAAAACGGAAAAAGTCGATCAGGTAATAGGCGAAATTCCGGAAGTTTTTCCGCGCGATCCGGCGGATTCTCACCCGGACCGGCCGGGAGGAAACCTCCTCCCCCGCAAACCTCATGACCTGGCGAATATTGGCCTGGAGGTTGCAGCGGTTCCGGCGGGCGAAAAGATAAAAAACCTCGGCCAGGACCGCCCCCAGGACATAGGTAAAACGGGGAGGAAAGGCCCGGACCACGAACCTGAGCGCCTTAAAAAGGAAATAAAGAATCATCGGGCCAGTCCGATTATCCCGTTCGCGGCCTCGAGCGCCGCCCGGGGCCGGGCCAGCGCCCGGGCGGCTTGTCTCATCGCCTCCAGCCGCCCCGGGTCGGCCAGCAACCGGCGCGCCAGGGCCGCGACGGAGCGGCGGCGGGAGCAAAGCGCCGCCCCGGAAGCGGCCAGATAAGAGGCGTTGAGCGTTTCCTGGCCCGGAATCGGGTTCACCAAGACCATGGGAACACCCTTGACCAGAGCTTCGCTGGCGGTCAAACCTCCCGGTTTGGTGACGATAATATCAGAAACCTGCATCAATTCATCAATCGATTCGATGAAGCCGAATACCCTGAGTCTCCCGGCGCCGCGCGCTTCCAGGCGCAGGAGTCTTCTCAGAACCCGGGGATTGGATCCCGAAACCACGGCAACCTGAAAACCGCTTTCCCGGGCGCCCAATTCCTCCGCCAGAGCGGGCAGGCCGTTCCAGCCCTGCCCCCCTCCCATCAAGAGCACGATCGGTCCCTCTGAAGAGAAACCCCAGCGGCGCCGGATGGAATCGGGATCTTTTTGGCGGCCGAATTCCGGGTCCACCGGGATACCGGTGACGGAGAGCCTGCCGCCGGGAACGGAGCGCCGGAGCAATTCTTCCCGGCTCCCGGGCGTGGGCAGAAGATAGAGATCGATCTCTTCCTCCAGCCAGAAGCGATGGACCACGAAGTCGGTGGGGACCGCCGCCAGGGGCAGAAAACAGCCGCCGGAGCGCTTGAAGTCGGCTAGCAGCAGCGCCGGAATAGCCTGGGTGCAAACCGCCACCCGGGGGGAGATTTCCTGGATCAGGGAAGTGATGGCGGCCCGGTTGCGGCGGCGGAACTGCGCCAGCGGAAACTCCAGCCGGCCGCGGGCGGCGACCGAATCGTAAAGGCCGGGAAACAGAGAGAGCGAAGCCCGGTAAATCCCGGTGACGAGGCGGACGGCCGCGGGAGTCCAGAGCTTCAGCAAATCGAAAAGCACCACCCGGGATCCCGGGGAGACCAGTTCCAGGCCCCGGCGGAGGGCCTCGGCCGCCATCCGGTGGCCGGAGCCGATCGAAACATAAAGGATCAGAATATTGTTCGTTCCCATAATTCCGCTGCCGGCAAGAACCGTCGAAGCGGAATTTTAGCCTCTGGCGGCCGGAAACGGGAATAAATCACGGATCGCCCCCGGGGGAATTAACTTGCCCTCCCTCTCCGCCAACTCCTACACTGCAACCAGCGCCTCATTCATATGTAGACATGTTTTGGCATAGGGCATAGAGCATAGAGTCACTCAGGGTTCAGGCGCGAGTCGGGGTCGGGCAAAATCAGGCTGAAGGCTGAAGGAACTGCCACCATATCACGCAAAGGCGCAAAGACGCCAAGACGCAGAAAAACGATTCGTCCACAGATTTCACAGATTTTACCTTCATGTTCTTCATGCCCTTCATGGTGAAAAAATAGGCTGAAGACTGAAGGAACTCACACCCCATACCTCACACCTCATAGGGAACTAGTCTGTGTAAATCTGTGTAATCTGTGGAGAGAGGGGTAATCAGAGAAATCAGAGTTAATCAGGTGCAAAAAATAAAGCGACTCCTGACTCCTGTATCCCTCCATGCTCCATGCCCTATGCTCTATGCTGAAACACGACGGGGAAATGAAATGAAGGTAAAAAAAATCAAGGTAATCGCGCCGGCCAGCCGGACCCGGAACGTGACCTACGCCGTCAGGGACGTGGTCTTGATCGCCGACGAGGTCGCCGCTTCCGGCCGGGAGATGACCTATCTCAACATCGGCGACCCCAACAAGTTCGATTTCGAAACCCCCCCCCACATCGCGCAAGCCGCCTGCGCCGCCCTCCGGAGCAACTTCAACAGCTATTCCCCCTCCGCCGGCATTCCCGAGGCGCTGGAGGCGATCCGGCAATACCAGGCTGGGAGAGGAATCAGCAACCCGCTTTATTCCTTCATCGGCACGGGAGCGACCGAGGTCATCGATATCTGCCTCACCGCCCTGGTGGAAAGGGGGGACAATGTCCTCATCCCCTGCCCCGGCTATCCCACCTACGACGCCATCCTCAACAAGCTCGAGGCGGAAGCCCGCCCCTATTTCCTGGACGAGGAACGCGAATGGCAGCCCGACCTCGACGATCTGCGCCGCCGGATCGACGGACGGACCCGGGCAATCGTGCTTATCAACCCCAATAACCCCACCGGCGCCTTCTACGACCGGGATGCAGTCCTGGGCATCGCCGCCATCGCCCGGGAAAACGACCTGGTTCTTTTTTCCGACGAGATCTACGACCGCCTGCTCCTGGACGACCGGCCCTTCTTCTCCCCGGCCGCGCTTGAGCCCGAGGCCCCGGTCATCACCATCAACGGGCTCTCCAAAAACTACCTGGCGCCCGGCTGGCGGCTGGGCTGGGGAACGCTAAGCGGTCGGCCGGAAATGTTCGGGCCCTACCTGGAGGCGATCCAGAAACTGGTCCGGGCCCGGCTTTGCGCCAACCACCCGGAACAATACGCCGTGGCGGCGGCCCTGGAGGGGGACCACGGCCATATCGCCGAGACCCGCTCCAAGCTGATCCGCCGCCGCGACCTGATGCTGAAGATCCTCAATTCCTGCCCCGGGATCAGTTGCGTCAAACCGGAAGGGGCTTTTTACGCTTTCCCCCGGATCGAGATCCCCGGCTCCGACCGGGATTTCGTCGCCGCCCTGATCCGGGAGACCGGGGTGGTGGTGGTTCCCGGGAGCGGCTTCGGGCAAAAGCCCGGGACCAGCCATTTCCGCCTGGTTTTTCTCCCTCCCGAGCGGATCCTGGGCCCGGCCTGCGAGAAGATCGTGGAGTTTTACCGCCGCTACGTTTCCCGGCCCTGAAACCGGAGTCAGGAGTCACTGTATTTTTTGCACCTGATTAACTCTGATTTCTCTGATTACCCCTCTCTCCACAGATTACACAGATTAGTTCCCTATGAGGTGTGAGGTATGGGGTGTGAGTTCCTTCAGCCTGATACCGCCCGATAGCGATTCCGATTCCGATACCGAACCCGATTCGCGCCTGAAACCTGAACCCCGAACCCTGAATCCTCCTACATACCCTACATGTATACATGTGAACAGGGCGGCGGTTCCTTCAGCCTTCAGCCTGCTTTATCACAGTGTGAAGCGTAAGACCCGACACAGGGTTTTGTGCTGAGTCAAAACAAGAATTCCTTGAAAAAAGGTGGACACGAAACAAGGCACGATTACTCCAGCTTCACGATGACGTCCAATAACCGGTTGGCCGTCTCATCGCAGAGGTCCGAGGAGCGCTTCAAATGCCGGAAGATTTCCCGCATTTTGAAAATATAACCGGCCGGGAGATCGGGTGAGTTGAAAAGCTTGGCCGTAGTTTCCAGGTAGATGTGGTTCATGTGGTTTTCGGTCCGCTTGGCATTGACGGCATGCTCGCGGGCAACTCCAGGATACCGCTGAAGCCCCTGGAAAGCCTCGTAAAGTTCAAGCGCCCCCCGCTCCATGATCTCGGCCATCAGAACAAGTTCAGGAACCGGTTCGACCTGGAAGATGCGCATCTCCTCCACCGTGCTTTTGGCGGCATCGAGGACGTTATCGATCTCTCTGGAGAGGCAGAAGATATCTTCCCGGTCGATGGGGGTGATCAGGGTCCGGTTCAACTGATCGATCAGAATCCGTCGAAGCTCATCGGCGGCGCGCTCAGCCCGCAGGACCTCTTCCGCCAGAGCGGTGCGGTCACCGGTCTCGCGCATAAAACGGGTGAGAGTCCGATAAGCTTCATAGACAAGGCGCGAGTGCTCGGTCAGGTTCTGGAAGAAATCGGTGCGGTGGCGGCGGAAGAATGCTGGGAACAGTTTCATGACATTACCCCCCTAATAACCGTTAAATTACTGCCTGTAGAGTCAGGAAGATCAGCACGCTCACCAGACCGGACAAGGGAATGGTGAAAAGCCAACTCCAGACAATGGTGCGTGCCAAATTCCAGCGTACACCCTTCGCCCGAATGCCGGTGCCGACGCCCATGACGCTGGAACTGATGATCTGAGTTGTGCTGACCGGTAAACCCATCAAGTTACATCCGAGCAGGAGAACCGAGGCGCCGAGTTGAGATTCCAGGGAGTGAAGTGGGCGAACCTTAAAAATACCATAGCCCACCGTTTTGATGATCTTGGTCCCTCCCGTTACTACTCCTGCGGTCAACGCGAGGATGCTGGCGCTTTTCACCCAGAAGGGAATATCCATGTCGGGATTGCGTCCCGCCACGAACAAGAGGAGGGCGATAATCCCCATTGCCTTCTGGCTGTCGTTGGTTCCGTGGTTGACCCCCAAAAAAACCAACGTGGCCAGATGCGCTTTGCGGATGGAACGGTTGACCCGTGGTGTAGCCGTTGCCAGCAGAAAGCGAAGAAGAAGGCAAATGAAGTAACCGGCGGTCAAACCGGCCAGGGGCGAAAGAAACATTACCAGCACGACTTTAAAAAAGAACACGCTCCAGGGAACGGCGGCCAAGCCATACCGGTAGAGAGCGGGGCCGATCAAGCCACCCACCAAGGTCAGGGATGAACTAGTGGGAAGTTTCAGGTACCAGGCCAACCCGTTCCAGGCCAGAGCTCCCAGGACTCCGCTGAAGAGAAGCAGGATGGTCTCTTCCCCGCCGTGGAGAACCCCGGGATCAATTATATTCCGGGAAACCGTGGCGGCTACCCTGGTTCCCAGTAAATAGGGGCCGGTCAACTCGGCCATGACAACAATGACGATCGCCCAGGCGCGAGGCAGTGAGCCGGAGGCTACGGTGGTAGCGAATACATTGGCTCCGTCCTTCATCCCGTTGGTAACGGCAAAAAGGAGGACGGCGGCAAGCGCGATAATGAGAAGGAGCGACATCTGATCCCGATGCGGTAGATTGACCGGTTACCGGATGAGCGTGGCGACGGCCCAGGCACAAAACCCTGCCGCCAGCGGCGTGGTCACCCACCCGATAAAGATCATGGCCATAGTCTTCCGGTTAACCGTTTCCACCCCGTGGAGCAGACCCGCCCCAGCCAATGCGCCCACTACGGCGTGAGTCGAGGAGACCGGAATGTTGATCTGGGTAAAGAAGTGGAGCGTGATGGAATGGACCAGGACCACCACCAAGGCGGAGAAGGAATCCAGAGGTGTTATTTTTTTGCCGATGGTCGTCATCACTTTTCCCCCATAGGTGAGCGCCCCCAGGGCCATGCTCACTCCACCCAAAGCCGTCGCCCAAAGCGCGGCGGTCTTGCTCCCGAAGAGGCCGAACATCCCGGCATTGTAATATGCGCCTGTAGTTACCACGACATTGTTAGCCCCCAAAGTGTAAGCGCCGTAGCAGCCAAAGACTATAAACGCGATCTTATAGATGCGGTTGCGCACCAAGTAGTTTTTTACGAACCGCTTGAAAAGGTAGCCCAGGACTTTAAGCAGCAGAATACAGAGAACCAGGCCGATGACGGGGCTAAGAACCCAGCCGACCGCCATGCGCAGGAACTTTGCCCATTCCACTGCCTGCCAACCGGCGGAGGCGATTGCGACTCCCATGAAGGCGCCGATCGCCGCCTGGGTAGTTGAGGTCGGGAGGGAGAGATAGGTCACGATATTAATGGTCACCGCGGCTGCTAGGGTGGCAACCATGGCCAGGGTAGGATCGATCTCCGTCGAGAACTTGGTGCTTCCGGAGAGAAAGAGCTTAGGCCCCTCGACCAGAGAGCCGGCAACGACGAAAACAGCGATCAGAATGACTGCCAGCCGGTAGCGAACAGCGTTGGTAGCTACCGCCGTGCCAAAGATATTGGCGGCGTTATTGGCGCCGATTCCCCAACCCAGGTAGACCCCCCCCAGGACCTTGTAACCGCCGGATGTAAACAGGGAGTGAAAGAGCATCGTAATCAGTCCTTTCGCGGTCCGCTCAAACCTTGGCCACCACGATCAGCTTTTTCAGGGCCAAATCTATCTCCAGCAGCCTATCGGTCAGGGCCTCCCAGCAGAGATAACCGCGTTCAATTTCCGCGGTGGGATCGGCGGGAGAATGGAGGCGAGATACGTTTCCCCGCAAGGCAAGTATCAGGGGGAGAAAGGCCCCGGCCTCCCGGCCCGCCCCCCTGGAGTCCTGCTGAAAACGGCTCCAGACCAGACGAAGGGAGGCGAAGGCTCCGTCCGTACCGCGGAGACAGTCGCCTACCGCCGCCAGCGGCAAGGCGGAGAGCTCGGGGAACCGTTCGCTCAGACTTTTCAACCCCGCGGCGAAGAGAAATACCCGGGCGGAAACATCAAGGTAGTTCAGGCGGAAGAAGGGCAGTCCCTCCCCGCCGGCGAGCAGGGAGAACCCCGCCTGGTAAAGCCGGCTGCTTTGTTCCCACCAGTCGGCGGCGGCGGCCGGAGCCGCGAGCGGCGGGTGCAGGGCGCGAACACCCTTAGCAGCGGTTTCAAACTGATCTGAAATGATATTAAAAACCTTGAGCAAGGACATGTCGTCTCCTTCTGTTTTAATGGTTGTCCCAGAATCAGCTTCCGGAAAAAATCGTGCCGGACACAAATAAAGCAAATAGCGTGCCATGAGCTATGGGAAAGCAAAACTACCCGGTCCGGAAACAGCGCGAGAAAAGGCGGGGAGGCTCCGCAATTAATTGCGAATGAGGATCTTGCGAGACGGGCAGTATAAAGAATACTGCCGACCGGGGGAAGCGGCGGAAAGATCGGTCCGGGCAGGAGAGCACCCGGAAACAAGATAAGTGGAAGTGCAAATATTTGCAGTAAGCGCAAATATTTGCGCAGGTTCACGGCATCGGCGAAACCCGCGCTTTAAGGAAGATCCAGCTCTTTCAAGCGGTACTGCAGGGTGCGCAGGCTAATACCAAGTCTTTTGGCCGCCCGCGCCCGGTTACCCTCTTCCTGGCGCAAGACGCTTTCGATCAAGGAGCGTTCGAAGTCTTTTAGCTTATGACGGAGGGAATCGGACCCGATTGGCGTGGCTCCGACCTCCGCTTCCATATGCATCAGCCGCGGGGGGAGCAGGTCCATGGTGATTTCCTGACCTTCGATCAAGGCCAGGGCCCGCTCGATCGTGTTTTCCAGTTCTCGAATGTTTCCAGGCCAGGAATAGGATTGGAGGATTTTGAGCACGGGCTCCCCGATGCCGGGGGCGGAACGCCCCGCCTTTTCCGCCGACTTCTGCGCGAAGTACCGGGCGAGAAGCACAATGTCTTCCCGCCTTTCCCGGAGGGGCGGCAAGTTGATCTCCACCACGTTCAGTCTCCAAAAAAGATCTTCCCGAAAATCCTTTTTCTCCACCATTTCCCTCAAATTCCGGTTAGTGGCCGCGATGATCCGCACATCCACCCGCAC
>CAZIEA010000095.1:0-8199 GCA_964538495.1 uncultured bacterium
GACCGGGGAGCCGACGGGAAGATCGTAGCGGGCCCGCAAATCCATCCGGGGGACGTTCGCCTCCCCAGCCACCCCGTTGGGGAGATAACGGATTTTTTCCGGGGGAATCCAGCCGTAGGAGGCATATTCCCGGGCCAGGGGGAGATTGTTGACGATGACCCGGTGGAGAAAGGAGCAGGTCAGGCGGTCCCGCAGCCGGTTGGAAAAAACCCGCGCGCCGTGACGGCAGGCGACCAGGGGAATTCCGGCCAGGCGCGCGGCCACCCCGAAAGTGCGGGCGTCCTTATTGACGTTAAGCAGAACCCGCTCGATTCCCTCCCGGCGCAACATCCGTCCGATCGCCCGCAGGCTGCCCAAGCCGTAGTCGAGTCGGATCCGGATTCCCGCCGCCGGCAACCCGGCACGGCGGACCCGGTCGAGAAAGATCGAACCCTCCCGCCCGGCGACCAGGACTCGGTGCCCGCGTTCGCTCAGCCCCGCGGCGGCGCGCAAGTACCATCGTTCTCCGCCTCCCCAGGTCAGGGGGTGAATGGAATTGCACAGCAAAACGTTCATGGCGAGACGTCATGATAAACCCTCCGGAAACAAAACCGAACGCGATTTTCCCGGGCCCCGCCGCGGCAGGCGGCCTTGAATTTTCTTTCTTTATGCGTTAATCTTAAACAAGCAAGGGAAACCGGAGGGACGCTTACGTGAAAGCGAAACCGCTTCTGACGCGGTTGCTGGCCCTGGCGGTGAGCATCGCGGCCTGCTTGATCGTTCTGGAAGCGGCCGCCCGGTGGCTTTTTCCCTCCCCCCGGCAGTTTTACATCTGGCCCCCGAAAATGGAGGAAACCTTCCTCCCCGACCAGGAGATCCTGCCCGGCACCTCGCGGAGGGCATGGTTCCGGACCAATTCCCTGGGCCTGCGGGGCTACGAGCCCGCCCCCAACGACGATTACCGGATCCTGGTGCTGGGAGGGAGCGCCGCCGAGTGTCTTTATCTGAACGAAAGGGAAAGCTGGCCCCGCCGCCTTCAGGCCCGGCTGCAGATTGCCGTCCCCGATCTCCGAGTCTGGGTCGGAAACGGCGGCCGGAGCGGCCAGGGCAGCCGGGACCACGTCTTTCACCTGGAATACCTGCCCCTGGACCGGTTCGATCTCGACGCGGTCGTGGTCCTGATCGGGGTCAACGATCTCATCCTGCGCTTGCGCCAGGATGCTCTTTATAATCCGGATTTCCTGGAAACCCCCGGGGGGCGGGAAGTCCAGATCGACCACGCCTTTTTCATGGTCCCCGCCTCTTACTCCATCCCCCCTCCCCCGTTTTACCGCCGGGCCGGGCTCTGGCAGGCGGCCAAGCGGCTGCGCAACCGGCTTTTCCCGCCGGAGCCCCAGGATCCCCGGGGAGAGGTGGTGAAGAAATGGAGGGAGATGCGGGCCTCCTCCGGAGAATTCCGCTCCCGCCTTCCCGACCTGGAAGAGGCCTTCGGGGAATACCTCGACAACCTGGAGCGGTTGATTCAACTGGCGCAGCGCCGGGAGCTGCGCCTGATCTTCCTTACCCAGCCCGCGCTCTGGAAGCAGGAAATGTCCCCGGCGGAAGAGTCCGCTCTCTGGATGGGCGGGGTCGGGGAGTTCCGCCTTCTCCCCGGGCAGCCTTATTACTCACCGGGCGCCCTGGAGCGGGGACTGAGGGCCTACAACTCGCTGCTGAGCGAGTATTGCCGCCGCCGCGGGGTGGAATGCCTGGACTTGGCCGCCGACTATCCCCGGGACCTGACCCATTTCTACGACGATTGCCACTTCACCGTGGCCGGGGCCGAGGAGACGGCCCGCCGCCTGGCGGTTTATCTTCTCTCTCGCCCGCCCTGGGGGCGCGGCTCCTGAAGCCATTTGACTTTTGCGGCCCCTTGTGAAGACTATGATGGCGCGAATTCAACCGCAAACTAAGATTACGCAGATTAGCGCAGATTTTTTTCCACAGATTTCACAGATTTACACAGATTAATTTTTACGCATTCTGGATTCTGAATTCTGGCTTCTGGATTCCGGTTTGCGCACTGAAACCGCGAATCTCGCGAATCCCCACGAATCAAGGTGCCGTATTACTGATTACTGATCACGGATTACGTTGGTTCTCCTGACTCCTGTATCCTGGTTTCCGACGGGTTACGGATCACTGATCACGGATTACGGGTCTTCATGTTCATGGTGAGAAAATCGGGCTGAAAGCGGGAGAAGAGAAACCGAGACAAGCAAGGAGGGAAAAGATGGAAGTTCTCATAATCGTCGGGATCGTGGTCCTGGCCGCCCTGGTCGTGGTCGGGTTTTACAACGGGCTGGTTCGCCTGCGGCAGCGGGTCAAGAACGCCTGGAGCCAGATCGATGTCCAGCTTAAGCGCCGCTACGATCTTATTCCCAACCTGGTCGAGACGGTCAAGGGCTACGCCCGGCACGAAAAGGAGGTTCTGGAGGAAGTCACGCGCCTGAGAAGTCAGTGGGGCGAAAGCAAGACCACCGACGAAAAGATCAAGGCCTCCGCGGGGCTGGAATCGGTCCTGGCGCGGCTTTTGCTGGTGGTGGAGCGCTATCCCGACCTGAAGGCCAACCAGAATTTTCTCAAGCTCCAGGAGGAACTCACCACCACCGAGAACCGGATCGGTTTCGCCCGCCAGCATTACAACGACCAAGTGATGGCGCTCAACACCAAGATCGAGGTTTTCCCCAGCAACCTGATCGCGGGGATGTTCAATTTCGCCAAAGAACCGTTTTATACGGTCGAGGAAGGCCCCGTGCGCGAGCCGGTCAAGGTCTCCTTCTAAGAGCATGGGGTATAGAGCATAGGGTCAGGTTCAGGTTTCGGGGTTCAGGCGCCGGTCCATAAAGTCCATAGTGTCCATACGGTCCATCCGGCAGTTTTGCGGAGACCGGTTCAGAGGGAAAACCCGAATGTACGAGGAAATCGCCAGAAACAAGCGCAATTCCCTGCTGCTGATCTTTATTTTCAGCCTGATCGTAACGGTCTTCGGCGGGCTGATCAGCGCGGCCACCGGTTCCTGGGCCTGGGTGTTCGTCGCCTTCGTCCTGGCCGTGGTCCTCTCCCTGAACGGTTTTTACAACGGGGACAAGATGGTGCTCATGGTCAGCCGGGCCCGCCCGGCCTCCCGGGAAGAGTACCCCGTTCTCTATAACGTAATCGAGGAGATGACCGTGGCTTCGGGGCTGCCCATGCCCAAGGTTTACATCATCCCCGACGACGACGCCCCCAACGCCTTCGCCACCGGCCGCGACCCCGAACACGCCTCGGTGGCGGTTACCACGGCGCTGCTCACCCGCCTGAACCGGGAGGAACTCCAGGGGGTGATGGCTCACGAGTTGAGCCACGTCGGCAACCGGGACATTCTCTTTGCCACCCTGGTCGGGGTCCTGGTGGGGGTGGTGGCGCTCCTGGGTGACTTTTTCATCCGCTATTCGATCTGGGGTGGCGGCCGGCGAAGCAGCCGGAGCAATTCTTCCGGCGGCGCGGGCGGCGGGATCCTGATCGCGGTCACCCTGCTCCTGGCCGTTCTCGCTCCCCTGGCGGCTAAGCTCGTTCAGTTGGCGATCTCGCGCCAGAGGGAATATCTGGCCGACGCTTCCGCGGCCAGGATGACCAGGGACCCCGAGGGCCTGGCCCGGGCGCTGGAGAAAATCTCCGCCTCGCCGGGCAAACTGGAAGCCGCCAACCGGGCCACGGCCCACATCTTCTTCGTGAGCCCGGTCATGAACCTGAAAGAGAAGGAACGCTCCAGCCTTTTCAGCACCCATCCCCCGATCCAGGAGCGCATCCGCCGGCTCCGTTCGCTCTGATCAAGGGGCCAGGACGGCGTTATCGATCAGACGGACGGAGCCGATGAAAACCGCCAGGGCGATCACGGCGGGGCGGTCCAGAACCGTCATCGGCTCCAGGTTTTGGGCATCCCGGGCCTCGATGTAGTCGAGGCGGGTCTCGGGTTCGGCCTCGATCAGGGTCCTGACGGCCGACACGATTTTCTCCAGCGACCGCTCCCCTTCCCCGGTCATTTTCCGCGCCTTCTCCAGGGCGCGGGACAGGCAGAGGGCCCGGGCCCGCTGCGGCGGGGAGAGATACTTGTTGCGCGAGGACATGGCCAGCCCGTCGGTTTCCCGCACGGTGGGGGCGACGATGATTTCGACGGGGAAATTGAGGTCTCGGGCCATCCGCTCGATTACCCGGGCCTGCTGGTAGTCCTTGCTCCCGAAAACGGCCACCTCGGGCAGGACCAGGTTGAAGAGCTTGGCCACCACCGTGGCCACCCCCCGAAAATGGCCGGGGCGGGAAGCCCCGCAGAGCCCGCGGGAAAGACGTTCCTCCACGACATAGGTGGAGTATCCGGGAGGATATATCTCCCCGTCGGCGGGGGCGAAAACGATGTCCGCGCCAGCCGACGCGCACATTGCCAAGTCCCGCTCCAGGTCGCGAGGGTAGGAGGAAAGATCCTCGGCGGGACCGAACTGGGTCGGGTTGACGAAAATGGAGACCACCAGCGCGTCCGCGCGCTTCCGGGCTTCGCGCAGAAGGCTCAGGTGGCCTTCGTGCAGGTAACCCATGGTGGGGACGAAGCCGATCCGCTTCCCTTCCCTCCGGAGCCGGAGGGCCTCCGCCTGCATCTCGGGCGCTTTTCTTATCGTCCGCACAACAGGTTTCAGGGTTCGGGGGTCAGGGTTCAGGAAAACCAGTAATCCCGTAATCGGTGATCCGTAATCCGTCGGAACCCAGGATACAGGAGTCAGGATTCAGGAGAACCAACGTAATCCGTGATCAGTAACAGTAATACGGCACCTAGATTCGTGGGGATTGGCGAGATTCGCGGTTCCTTCAGTCTTCAGCCTTCAGCCTGGTTTCCTACATGACCTACATGTTCTACATGGTTGAAAAGGCGGCAGTTCCTTCAGTCTTCAGCCTGAAGTTCAATCTATGAAATCCGTGGACTCCCCCCCAGCGTCAACCCAGACAAATCAGTTCTACATGTCTACATGTGAATGGCGGAAGGTTACTTGAAGGAATGCTCGGGGCCGGGGAATTTCCCGGCGCGGACCTCGCGGGCAAACTCGCTGAAAGCCTTCAGCGAAATCTCCCCGACCTCGGCGTAGCGCTTGACGAACTTCGGGTTAACCCCGGTGCTGATCCCCAGGAGGTCGTGGCAGACCAGGACCTGCCCGTCGCAGTCCGGACCCGCCCCGATCCCGATGGTCGGGATTTCCAGTTCCCGGGAAATCTCCCCGGCCAGCTCGGCCGGGATGCACTCCAGGACCAGGGCAAAAATCCCGGCGTCCTGAAGGACCCGGGCGTCCCGGCGCAACCGTTCGGCGGCCGCGTTCCCCCGGCCCTGGATCCGGTAACCGCCAAGCTGAAAAACCGATTGCGGGGTCAGCCCGATGTGTCCCATCACGGGAATGGCGGCCCGGGCCATCTTCCCCACCAGCGGAGCCGCGAATTCGCCGCCCTCGATCTTGACCGCGTGCGCCCCGCCTTCCTGGAGCAGGCGCCCGGCGTTGAGAACCGCCCGCTCGTCCCCGGCCCCGCAGGAGAGGAACGGCATGTCCGCCGTCACCAGGCAGCCGGCATTGCCCCGGACCACCGCCCGGGTATGGCGGACCATGTCCTCCATCGTGACCGGGATCGTGGTCTCGTGCCCCAGTACCGTCATCCCCAGCGAATCCCCCACCAGGATGACGTCCGCCCCCGCCCGGTTGAGCATTTGCGCGGTCGGACAGTCGTAGGCGGTGATGCAGACGATCTTCCGCCCGGTTTTCTTGAACTGGCGGAGGCTGACCGTGGTTACGTTTTCGGGGCTCATATCTCCTCTCCCTTGCGGCATTTAAATTATGTTACCACACCCCCGAGCAGGGCCGGTATGGCTAATGCTCGCGGCCTGGAAAAGTTTTTTACCACAAGCGGCAACCCAGACAAATCAGTTCTACATGTCTACATGTGAATGAGGCGGCAGGTTCCGCAAGCCGCTTTTGAAGGCGCGGCGATACGACAAGTCCCGAGGCAAAGTCGAGGGACGATACTACAAGTTCCGAGCGGAGCGAGGAACGATACGGCAAGTCATTCCGCAGGAATGACGATACGACAGTCTGTGGAGAAAACAATCTGCGCGGATTCGCGAGTTCGCGGTTAATCCGCGGCAGGGGACTCAGGGGACAAGAGGGCCGGCGGAACGGGCTTCCTGCAACATGGTTTTCCGGAGCATCTCCGCGATTCCTTCTCCGCTCCGGGGATCCCGGAATTCCGGGGCGATCTGGCGAAGGGGTTCCAGGACAAAACGACGGGCGTGATAGCGCGGGTGGGGAATCTCCAACCCCCCTTCCGCGATTACTTTTTCCCCGAAGGCGATGATGTCCAGGTCTATCTCCCGGGGGCCGTAACGCTCTTTGCCCCTCGTCCGCCCCAGCCGGGTCTCGATCGCGCGGCAAAGCTCCAGGAGTTCCCGGGGGTTGAGCGAGGTTTCCAGGGCGCAAGCCAGATTGAGAAAATCGCCCTGCTCCGGGAACTCCAGCGGGGCGGTTTCGAAAACCTCCGAGACTGTTTTCACCCTCACCCCGGGCGCGGCCGCCAGCAGGTCCAGCGCCTCCCGGAGCCGGACGCTTCGGTCGCCCAAGTTGGAACCAAGCGAGAGGTAGGCCGTCTCCTTCAATCCCATTCCAGGCGAAGATCCCCGAGCCGCGTCAGGGCTTTCTCTATCTCTTCCACCGGGCGGGTCAGGGCCAAGCGCACGTAGCCCTCGCCCGAGGGGCCCAGGCCGATCCCGGGAGTGGTCACGATCCCGGCTTTCTCCAGGAGCAGCGCGGTAAAGGAACTCGAGCCGTAAGCTCGCGGGACCGGGCACCAGACATAAAATGTCGCCCGGGGGAGTTCGACTTTCCAGCCCAGTTTCCGCAGGCCGCCGACCAGGACATCCCGTCTTTGACGGTAAATCGTTCGGAACTCCGCCAGGTAATCCTGGGAACCGGTCAGGGCTTCGAGTCCGGCGATCTGGACGGCCTGGAAAATCCCGGAATCGAGGTTCGACTTGATCCGGCCCAGCCCGGCGATCAGCTCGGCGTTGCCGACGGCGAAACCGATCCGCCAGCCGGTCATGTGGTAGGTCTTGGAAAGGGAATGAAACTCGATCCCGACCTCCCGGGCCCCCGGGACCGCGAGAAAGCTCTCGGGCTTTTCGTCGTAATAAAGCTCGGTGTAGGCGGCGTCGTGGGCGGCGATGATCCCGTGCTTGGCGGCGAACTCCGCCGCCCGAAGAAAGAAATCCTTCCCGCCCAAGGCGGCGGTGGGGTTATTGGGGTAATTGAACCAGAGAATCCGGGCTTTCCGGACTTCCCCGGGCGCGATCTCCGCCAGAACCGGGAGAAAATCGTTTTCCTTCCGCAGCGGCATGAAAACCGGCTTGCCCCCGGCGAAGATGGTTCCGGCCTGATAAACCGGGTAACCCGGCTCCGGGATCAGGACGGTGTCTCCCGGTTCCACGAAAGCCAGGGGGAAATGCCCGATCCCTTCCTTGGACCCGATCAGGGGGAGGACTTCGGCGACCGGGTCGAGTTCTACCCCGAAGCGGCCTTTATACCAATCGGCGATGGCTTGCCGCAGGGCGGGCATTCCCGCGTCGAGCGCGTAACGATGATTGGCCGGGTCGAGCGCGGCGGCGCGCAGGGCCGCGACGATGCGTTCCGGAGTGGGGATGTCCGGATCCCCCACCCCGAGGTCGATCAGATCCCGCCCCTCGGCCCGGAGCTTGCGCTTCACCCGGTCGATTTCGGCGAAGAGGTAGGGCGGGAGCCGGCGCAGCCTTTCGGCGATCCGGTAATTCATGCCCGTTTACCTGACCTCGCCTTCGTGGAAACGGCAGAAATCTTCGTTCAGCGGGACTTCCCGGAAATAGACCCCCACCTTGTCCGGGATGGCGATGACCTGGGAAACCACCTTCCCGTTCTCGGCCTTCTTCAGGATCACCCGCTCCTCGACCCGCAGCCGCTCCCAGACGATCTGGGCGTTCCCGTAGCGGCTCTGGTAGCCGTTTTCCATCATCATATCCAGCTTCTGCTTGACCGTGTAGAACATGCTTCCCTCTCTTTCCCGTTAGTTTTTTTAGAAGAGGACGTCTTCCATGTTATAAAGCCCGGGCGCGGCGGCGGCGGCGAAAGCAGCCGCCCGCAGGGC
>CAZIEA010000095.1:8209-9201 GCA_964538495.1 uncultured bacterium
GAGAGTGTCGCGGGTATGGGCCCGGTGGATCAGTTCCAGCCTTTCCCCGGAATTGGAAAAATAAACCGTGTGTTCCCCCACGATGTCCCCGGCCCGGACCGCGTGGATCCCGATCTCGCCCCGGGGCCTCTCTCCCACCAGGCCCCGGCGGCCGTAAACCGCCTTTTCGGAAAGCGAAACGCCCCGGGCCGCGGCCGCGGTCTCGGCCAGGGTCCGGGCCGTCCCGCTCGGGGAGTCCTTCTTGCGGCGGTGGTGGGCCTCGACGATCTCGATGTCGTAGTCCTCCCCCAGGGTCCGGGCTGCTTCCCGGACCAGGCGGAAAAGCAGGTTGACCCCCACCGACATGTTGGAGGCGTAGACCACCGCCGTTTTTTCGGCGGCCGTCCGCAGAGCTTTTTCCTGGTCTCCGTTCAAACCCGTGGTTCCGACCACCAGGGGTTTGCCCGCTCCGGCGCAGGCGCCGGCCGAAACCGGGGCCATGGCCGGAGAGGAAAAGTCTATGACCACGTCCGCTCCGGCCAGAACTTCCTCCAGCCGGGAACCGACCTTGACCCCGTTGGGCCCGATTCCGGCCAGTTCCCCGGAATCGGCCCCGAGCAGGGAAGAGCCCGCCGCCTCCACGGCCCCGGCCAGGCGGAAGCGCCCGTCCTCGGCGGCGCAGGCGATGATCCGTCGTCCCATCCGGCCTCCGGCCCCGATTATGGCGATGGATGTCATTCTTCCGCTCCGCGCGCGGTCAGCCCGTACTCGGCGGCCAGGGCCTCGATTTTCTTGCGGGCGGCGTCCCCGGGGGAACAGATCGGGAGGCGGAATTCCTCGGCGATCATCCCCATCAAGGCCAGAACGGTCTTGACCGGAATGGGGTTGGTCTCGACGAAAAGCCCGGAGAAAAGATTATAAAGGCGGTAATGGGATTCCCGGGCCGTCTCCCATTCCCCGTCCAGGGCGGCGTGGACCAGGGCGGAGACTTCGGAGGGCATGACGGTGGCGGC
>CAZIEA010000096.1:0-8632 GCA_964538495.1 uncultured bacterium
TTACCATGCCTTTGCGTGAGAAAAGCGTGGTTTCTACATGTCCTACATGTCTACATGTGAAATGCGCAGCCGGAGGCCGGCCAGCTTGGGGTCACTTGCACTCGGCGATGGCTTCGCCTTCCGTGATCTTCAGGGTGACGGTGGAGATTTCGGTGAGGTTCAAACGGGAAAAGACAACCTCGGTGCCCTCCCCATCCACCACCCGGATATCCCAGTACTCGGCGTCCTCATCCGGGGCAAACTCGATGTTCACCGTCCCGCCGTCAAGCAGGACGTCCACGTCCAGCACGTCGGGGCCCCAACTATCCTGGGCGGCCGGGCTGATGTAGAGCTCGGCAAGATCCACGCCGGTCTTGTTGACCAGGGAAAAGTCCTGATCGCCCGCCCAGGCCGCGCCGCAAACCAACAGCCCGGAAATCAACGCCAACGCCAGTATTTTCATCTTGCTCCTCTTTCTCTTTTTCCCGCGGTTTCGGTCACGAACGGTCCCGATCGGTCATCAGGCGATCACCTCCCTTGGCGCACCCGGAAGCTTTTGACGATCCGGTCCAGCAATTCCTCCCCGGAGGCGTAATCCTTGCTCGCGCCCAGGGCCTGAACCGCGTAAACGGTCCCCTGGCCCGCGACCAGCAGCACCTTGGCCCGCACCGGCTCCCCCTCCATCCGGCCGGAGGCATGCCCAAGCAAAGCGGCGCGCCCCCCGAGCTCCACGTCCTCGGCCGGACCTTGCGCCTTCATCTCCGCGCCTTCCAGGTATTGCCGGAAGAATTCCCGCAGGTCGGCGTCCTCGTCCCCGCCCAGCAGGCCGATGATGACGATCAGTTCCCCGTCCCCGGCGGCGGCCATAAAGAGGGGGTCGCCGGCGCCGTCTTCGCTCAGCTCGGTTTCCCAGCCCGGGGGCAGGTCGATGGAGACCCCCATTTTCTTGACGGCCACCGTTTCGAGGCCGGAGGCCGGCGGAGCCGGCTTCGCGGCGGGCTTGGGCAAGGCAGGAGGGGCCAGGGGCGCCCCGGCGGGCCTGGCCGGGAGCGGCTGCACCTCGGCCTGGCTCTCGCGGATAGGCATGACGCCGAGTTGGCGGGCCGCGTCCACGTCGATGACGGCGTAGCCCGGCTCGTCCTCATCCTCGAAATTATCGGCGCCTTCCCGGAACTGCCGGTCGCCCTCGCGGACGGCCTCGTCGAAACCGGCGTCGCCCAGCATCGTGGTCTCGATGCAGATTTGCTTCTCGTGGTCCTCGTCCAGGTACACCCCGACGAACATGTGGCCGGGGACCAGGACCAGGAAGGGGTCCATCTCGAGCTTGCGGAAGATGGAAGCCATGAGGACGCTGCCTTCCACGCAGTTGGCCTGCGAACTGCGGATCTGGTCCCCGATCAGACGGATGTGCTGGCTGCCGACGCTGGGGGATTCCCCGGAAGCCCGGGTAATGTTGCTGTAGCGGAAGCCGCGGCGCTTAAGGGCGTCGTAAACGGCCTTGATCTCCCGGCGCACGTCCGGGTGCTCCTTCTGGTAGCCGGCAAAAGAGTCCACCGAGCCAGCGTCCAGCGCCTCGCGCAGGACGGCGTCCACGAAGGGGTGGTTCTCGTTGACGTAGGCGGCGATCAGCCAGGAGGTGTCGCTCCAATCGTCGTCGTCGACAAATCCCAACACGCAGTCGTTGACGGAACGCACCGGGACGCGCTTGCTCTTTTCCGGCAGTTCCTTGCCGTCCAGGGTAACCCGGGCCGTGACGACTTCCGGGAAAGGCTGGCGGACGGAGAGGAGGGTGTCGTAATCGTACTTGAGGATGGGGCAAATCAGGTAGGTCTCCCCTTTTTTCTCCATCACCCCCTCCCAGACGCTGGGCCGGATGAGCTTGCCGCTGGAGATCTCCACCCGGACGCGGGTATTGGGGGCGGGGTTGGCGATGTTGACCCCGGTCAGGCCCCAGGGATCGCCCAAGTTGGTCGGATCCTGGTCCTCGTCGTCCATCGACATGGTGGAGGTGGCAATGATGAGCGAGGGATAGATGGAGTCGTCCAGGCCGACTTCGATGTCCCACTCCGGCTCCTCCGCGAAGCCGCTCAAACCGAAGACCAGCAGCGAGAACAGGACGAAAAAACAAGCTTTGCTCATCCTCCCCCTCCCTTTCCCGGATTATTTTCAGCCACGAAGCCGGCGACAGGATACAGGAAACCGGCCCCAATCAACAGGAAACAGGAGGACCAACGTAATCCGTAATCAGTGATCCGTAATCCGTCGCCTGAATTTGCGGGGATTCGCGAGATTCGCGGTTAAATCCGTAGACGAATCGTTTCTTGGCGTCTTTGCGCCTCTGCGTCTTTGCGTGAGAAAAGCAGGTTTTCTACATGTCCTACATGTCTACATGTGAATAGTGCGGCAGTTCCTTCAGCCTTCAGTCTGCCTTTATCACCATGAAGATCATGAAGGACATGAAGGAAAATCTGTGAAATCTGTGGACGTTTCAGCATAGAGCATAGGGCATAGAGCATAGAGCTAATAAAACAAACCCCAATTTTGCGTCTTGGCGTCTCTGCGTCTTTGCGTGAGAAAAGCAGGTTTTCTACATGTCCTACATGTCTACATGTGAATAGTGCGGCAGTTCCTTCAGCCTGATTTTACTCAGGCCTTCAGGAAGCGCAAGAGGACGCGGCGGCGCCGGGGACGGTGCGCACGATGAGCTCATCAAGGCGGCGCCCGACGTCCCGTTTCCAGCCGGGCATGGCCTCAATGTAGGCCTGCACGGGAGCGTCGCCGTCGCCCTTCGCGATCCGCGGGTTGCCACCCGAGAGGAGCTTCGGCTTCGCGGCAACCTTCTCAGAGCTCTTCTTATTGTTGGCGGCCGGAGCTGACTTCCCGGGTTCCCTAGTTGTCATCGTGTCCCCCTTTGGATGCCTAATGTCACGGCTGTGTGGCGGGCAGCAACCCGTACGCGCCAGCCGATGGTTCGCCGATCATATCTTGTTCCCTGACGGATGCACGATGGCGGAAGTGGCAACGCTGTCCCTGCCCTTCCATGCAAACCACAGTGTCCCCGCGACGCCAAACGCGAAAGCCACTTTGAGATTGAGTTCCGGCGACACCCGCCAGAGCAGGGCCCCGCCGAAGGCCGCGAACGCGACAAGGATGTCACGGATCAGGTAGTAGAGGCCGAACATAGCGGCCTTCCGTCGCTCCGGGGCCAAGTCCATGATAAGAGCCTTGCGAGTCGGCTCCCCGAACTCCTTCAGCCCGCGCAGTACGAAAGCCGCCGTGAGCGGCGCCAACGATTCCGCGTGAAGAAGAGCCAGAGGGAAGAGGGAGAAGAAACCGAACGTAATGAGAACAAAAGGCTTCTTGCCGAAACGATCGGCCATGTATGCCACCGGCAGGTAAACCAAGACAGCGGTGATATTTTCGATGGCGGAAAGCCAGCCAAAAGTAAGTTCGGAGACCGGTTGCATAACTTGCCGCGTGGCCCAAATAACAACAAAGGCGTCCGGGATCCGTTCGCAGAACCGCACAAGGATATCTGAGCAAAGAAGATTCCGTAGTCCCTGGGGCATCTCACGCCACAGGCGCAAGGGATTAGCCTCCGGCGTCCGGATCTCTCTCGCATCATCAGCAATCAATCGTTGCTGCAAGATGGCCGCAATCATGGCCAGTATCAGCGCGGCGACGAACGCATTGCGAACCCCCTGCTCGACCCCCCATACCGCGATGCAGGCGCCCCCCGCAACCGGGCCAAACATCTTGGGAAATCGGCGCACGAGTGAGAGAACCGAGACTCCCATGGTGCGGCGATTCTTGGGCACGATCTTGGCGATAAGGTCCATCGTGGCGGGCAGTGAAATCGCCGACCACGAGATGAATAATGCCGCGCCGACCAGAACCGCCCACCACGCGCGAATCAGAATTACAGTCACGTAGCCGAGCATGGCGAGCACGTTGAAGAGCAGAAGAGCGCGTTTCGTTCCCAGGCGATCACTCAAGTAACCTCCAGGGAACGAATAAAGGGCCGACAGGAGATCATCCATTCCAGCCAACAGGCCGATCGCCAGAATAGCCGTGGACGCCTGCGCCAGCTCTTGTAGGTACAGCGGCAGGAACCGCTCCGCCATGTGCTCGCCCATTCCGACCAGAACAACCATGCCCAGCAAGCCGAGCATGCTTCGTTTATGGGTGCGCGGCGATAGAGGCGAGTTTGTCATCGTTGAGGTCGTCTTTTATAGCTCAACGCGCAGGTCGTCGCGCACGGCACGGACAAGCGCATGGTTCAGGCTTCCGGGATCCGGATGCCCAAGGACAATCAGTATTCTCATGGCTTCACTCGCGCGGCGTTGCGCCGGAGGCCCCGGTTCGCGAGAGCTGGGCCGAAGCCCTGCGGGGGCTCTGCGTTGCCGAGTAATCCGTGATCAGTAATCCGTCGAAAACCAGGAAACAGGAGTCAGGAGTCAGGAGTCAGGAGTCGCGAAAACCAGTAATCCGTGATCAGTAATCAGTAATCCGTCACCTTGATTCGCGGGGATTCGCGAGATTCGCGGTTTCAGGGCGCAAACCGGAATCCAGAATTCAGAATCCAGAATTCGCGTAATTCGTAGTTCAATCCCCGGGCTTCGCCCCCTGCGGGGGCTCGCGGTTTAACTTATCTTTCTCGTGTCCACGGGCTTGCGCCCGTGGCTATTCCTACTTTGCCCCCTGCGGGGGCTCGGCGCGTTTCGAATTTCGGGTTTTGAATTTGTTTCGAATTTCGTCATTTGAAACTTGTCCTCTGCGAAGCGGAGGATTTCGAACTTAATTTTGCGTCTTGGCGTGAGAAAAGCAGGTTTTCTACATGTCCTACATGTCTACATGTGAATAGTGCGGCAGTTCCTTCAGCCTTCAGCCCTCAGCCTGATTTCGCTCGATCCCGATACCGATTCCGATACCGACCCCGATTCGCCTCTGAACCCTGGCGCCAAGCCCCATACCGCACGCCTCACGCCGTGAACGAGAACGTGAACGTGAACGAATCTGTTTAATCTGTGAAATCTGTGGACGGCACTTGGTTTTCTACATGTCCTACATGTCTACATGTGAAATGCGCCGCCGGAGGCCTTAAGCCCGGAGGAACTGGAGGAGGACGCGGCGGCTCCGGGGGCCGTCGAACTCGCAGAAGTAAATCCCCTGCCAGGTCCCCAGGACCGGGCGGCCGGAGCTGACGATGATCCAGGCCGAGCTGCCGACCAGGGAGGCTTGGGCGTGGGCGTCGGAGTTGCCTTCAGCGTGCCGGTAGCGCGCGTCGGCGGGGGCGAGCCGGCCCAGGATTCCGCCCAGGTCGGCGAGAACGTCGGGATCGGCGTTCTCGTTGATAGTGACGCCGGCGGTGGTGTGGGGAACAAAGACCAGGCAGGCTCCCTCCCCCAGCCCCTCCTCCCGGACGGCCTCCTCGACCAGGGAAGTGATTTCGATAAACTGCTTACGGCGGGTAGTTTCCAGCTTCAGCTCACGCATCGGGCACTTCGTCCGGGTAGGGGATCTCGTAAACGTCGAGGTCGCGCGCGATCCGGGCCCCGGGAAACACTTCCCGGGCCTGGGGGAGCAGGGTCTCGATGTTCTGGTAACGGGGGCTAACGTGGGTGAGGATCAGGCGCCGCGCCCCCGCGTCCCGGGCCGAGAGCGCCGCTTCCCGGGTGGTGGAGTGGCCCCGGCGGACGGCCTCTTCGGCGAACTCGTCGTCGAACATCCCGTCGTGCACGAGCACGTCCGCCCCGCGGGCGAACTCGACACCCTCCGCGCTCGGGCGGGTGTCCACCATGTAGACGAACTTCCGGCCCGGGCGGGGGGGGCCGAGGATCTCGGCGGAGCGGACGGCGCGTCCGTCGGAAAGGACCACGTCCTGCCCGTCCTGCAGCCGCTTGTAGAGGGGACCGGGGGGAACCCCGCGGGCCTGGGCGGCGGCCAGGTCGAAGCGGCCGGGCCGGGGGTTCTCGACCAGGCGGTAGGCCAGGGTGAAAACCCGGTGTTCCACCGGGAGAGCCTCGAGACGGTACTGGTCCGAGGAAAGCAGGATTCTCCAGGGGAAAGGGGACCCCGAACTTGAGGAAGCGCCGGGTCAGGCGGACATAATCCGAAAGCCCGGGGGGGCCGTAGATGGTGAAAGGCTCCTGGCGCTCCCCCAGCCCCATCGTCATCAGCAGCCCCGGGATGCCCAGGACGTGGTCCCCGTGCAGGTGGGTGATGAAGACGGCCTGGAGCCGCGCCCAGCCCAGGCGGGAGCGGGAAAGCTGGAGCTGGTTGGCCTCCCCGCAGTCGAACATGAACATCTCCCCCTCGCGCAGGAGCACGGCCGAGGAAGTCATGCGCTTGGCGGTGGGGAAGGCGCCGCCGGTGCCGAGAAAGACCAGTCTCATGGCGTTTCGAAAGCCCCCGGTCCGGGATAATACAGTTCGACCTCGGAGCGCTCCGCGGGCAGCAGGGCATAAAGAGCCTTGCCCCCGCTGCAGAGGCGCCCGGAAGCATCATACAACCAGACCGCAACCGTGGCCAGCGAGCGGCGGACTTCCAGGATGCGCGCCCGCAGGGTGACCGGTCCTTCCAGGCAGGAGACGGGATGCCGGTAGCGGATTTCGAGCCGGGCGGTCACCCCGCCCTTCCCCGCCAGGGCAAAGACCGCCCAGCAGGCGATCTCGTCCAGGAGGGCGGCCTGGATCCCCCCGTGCAGGGCGTTCTTGAAGCCCTGGAAATCCCCCTCCGGCTGCCAGCGAGCCACCACCTCATCGCCCTCGCGGAAGAATTCCAGTTTCAAGCCCCGGGGGTTATCGGGGGCGCAGCCGAAGCAGTTGTAGCCGGGGATTTCCTGGAAAGGATTGTTGATCTTTTTCATAAAGTCAGGAAACAGGAGTCAGGATACAGGAATCAGGAGGCGTAATTTGCGGAGATTCGCGAGATTCGCGGTTTCCTTCAGCCTAACTTCCTCACCACAGAGTTCACAGAGAAACTACTTCAGGCCACAGAGAATTACTTTTCTTTTCTCACCATGAAGATCATGAAGAACTTGAAGGGAAATCTGTGAAATCTGTGGACAGATCGGTTTTCTGCGTCTTAGCGTCTTTGCGTCTTGGCGTGATAGCCGCTCCCGGCAGGGCTGAAGCCCTGCGCTACGACTCCCTTGGCGTAATAAGCCACGCTCGATACCGATTCCGATACCGACCCCGATTCGCTTCCGAACCCTGAACCCTGAATCCTCCTACATGCCCTACATGTCTACATGTGAAATGCGCCGCCGGCGGCCTAGAAAAGCAGGACCAGGCGCAGGACCAGGTTGCTGAGGATCCCGGCGCCGAGGTCGTCGAGCATGATCCCCCAGCCCCCGGGAAGGCGCTCCAGTTGCCTCAGCGGCCAGGGCTTGACGATGTCGAAGACGCGGTTGAGCAGGAACCCGAGGGCCAGAAGCCACCAGAGCGGACGCGGGACGCCCAGGGCGAAGAAGGTGACAAAGACGCTGAAAACCTCGTCGATCACGACAAAAGCAGGGTCCTCCCGCCCGGCCGCCCGGGCCGCCCGACCCGAAGCCCAGACTCCCCCCAGGAAGAAAACCGCCAGGAAGACGGCCGCCCCCCAACCCAAGTCTCCCGGATGCGTCGGGACCAGCCCGGGCGCCCAGCGGCGCAGGATCAGCCACCAGGCCAGGCCCGCCGCCGCCCCCACGGTCCCGGGGCAGGCCGGGACATAGCCCAGGTAGAAAAAGGAAGCCGCCAGCTCGGCGGCGAAGTCGGCGACTTTATTCCCCGCCACTGTCCTCTCCGGGGCTGGGGAGGTTATCAGTCATGATCCGGTTCCGGAAGAACCGGAAGTTTTTGGTGATGTAATACGCCCCCGAAAGAATCGTCATCGCCACCGTGATATAGACCAGGATATCGATCACCCAGCGGTAGCCGCCGGAGGGGAAGCGGGTATCCTCCAGGAGACAGAGGTAGAAGAGAATCCCGGAAACCGCGATCATCTGGGAAAGAGTCTTGTGTTTCCCCCACCTTCCCGCCGGCAGGGCCACCCCCTGGCCGGCGGCCACCAGGCGCAAGCCGGTGATGGCGAACTCCCGGGTGATGATGACGATGGTCACCCAGGCCGGGATTTCGACCCCGGGCAGACCGATGAAGATGATGAAGGCCGACCCGATCAGGATCTTGTCGGCCAGGGGGTCCAGGAACATTCCCAGGCGGGTGACCTCGCCCCGGGACCGGGCCAGGGCCCCGTCGAGATAATCCGTGAACATGGCCAGGAGGAAGATGATCAGCGCCAGCAGGTAGTTCCCGGGGAAGTTGAGCGAGAGCAACAGGACGAAAACCGGGGTGACCAGGATACGCGAAAGCGTCAACTTGTTGGATAAGGTCATCCCTCCGGGCCCTCCTCGACCCGCACGAAAACATCGTACTCGGAACTGCCGACGATCCGGCCCGAAAGCGGCCTGCCCCCGGGCGCCGCATCCGAATCGACGAATACCGCCGCCCCGTCGATCTCCGGGGCCTGGAACCAGGCCCGGCCGGCCCGGGAAACGCCGTCTTTCCCCTTCCCCTCGATCACGGCCGCGACTCTTTCACCCCGGCGCCGGGCCAGGGCCGCGGCCGAGATTTCCCGCTGCCGCGCCATCAGCGTTTCCCGCCGGCGGCGG
>CAZIEA010000096.1:8721-9164 GCA_964538495.1 uncultured bacterium
CTCCCCGGGAAACCCGGTCATCAGGGTGGTGCGCAGGCTGATGGCGGGCACAATTTCCCGGGCGGCAGCAAGCAGCCCCTCGATCTCTCCCCGGGTAACCCCTCTGCCCATCCGCTCCAGCGCCGGGCCGGAGACGTGCTGGAGAGGGATGTCCAGGTACGGCAGAATTGTAGCGGAACGGGACAGGCGGAGCAAGAGCCGGCGGGTGATATGCCCGGGGTGGGCGTAAAGGATCCGGAGCCAGCGCAGACCCTCCACTTCTTCCAGCGCCGCCAGCAGGCCCTCTAGCCCCTCGGGCTCGAGACGGTCGCGCCCGTAAGCGGCGGTGTCCTGGGCCACCAGGATCTGCTCCCAGGCCCCGGCGCGGGCCAGGCGCCGGGATTCCTCGACTATCTCCTCCCGCGGGCGGCTCCGGAGCGGGCCGCGCAGGGAAGGGATCAGGC
>CAZIEA010000097.1:0-1191 GCA_964538495.1 uncultured bacterium
GCATAAGCGTTGGCGTAGACGCGGTAGTCGGAAGCGTAGTCGTCGCGTTGATCGAAGACTACGATCGCGTTGCCGTCGGGGTCCATCGCGACCGGAGCAATCCATTCGCCCACCGGGGCCGCCGGGAGCGGGTTGATCAGCTCCGGCCCGCTCCATTCCGCGTCGTCCCAAAAACTAGCCGCGACCCGGTTGCCGGTCTTGAACACCGCCACCGCCTTCCCGCTCGCGTTCATCGCTATATGCGGGGAGTGGCCGGGCCGGCCCCCGTCAATCAGCGTGATCCCGCCCCAGGCCGAACCGTCCCAGCGCCGGGCGACGATTTCCCAGTCGCCGAACGGGAACTGCACGAACACGGCAATAGCCCGCCCGCTTCCGTCCATCGCCACTTGCGGGTCCACGCCGCCGCGCCAGTTCCAGTCGAGGTACCGGGCCACGCTCCATTCCGCCCCGTCTCACTGGTTGGCGTAAACCCGCCAGCCGTCGTCGGCGAGCTGCTCGAACACCGCCACCGCCTTCCCGCTCCGGTCCATGGCCACCTGGGGGACGCGCGAGATATAATGAAAGTCCCAGGGCCGGTGAGCGATGATCGTGGCTCCGCTCCATTCCGCCCCGTCCCAGTAATTGGCGGCGGCGCGGGCCCAAGCGGAACCGGAGAGAAAGACCGCCATCGCCCTCCCGTCCCCGGCCATTGCCACCTGCGGGCTGTGGGCGCGCTCTCCCCCGGAGATGGCCGTGGCCCCGCTCCATTCGGAGATGGCCGTGGCCCCGCTCCATTCCGCCCCGTCCCAGCGGTTGGCATAGACCTGGCCCCGGGTGAAGACCGCGAGCGCCTTTCCGGCCGAGTCCATCGCCACCTGGGGCTGGGAAGCTCCCCCGCCGCCGGGATCGATGATCTCCGGCCCGCTCCATTCCGCCCCGTCCCAGCGGTTGGCGTAGACGCGGTTATCGGCGCCGTCGTGCTGGAGAAAAACCGCCATCGCCTTCCCGCTCCCATCCATCGCCACCTGGGGCCCGAAGGCGTCCTTCCCGCCCCCGGCGTCGATGATCGTCGCCCCGTTCCATTCCGCCCCGTCCCAGCGGTTGGCATAGACGCGCGAGGCGGTCCCGTCGTGCTGCGAGAACACCGCCATCCCCTGCCGGCTCGCGTCCAGCGCCACCCGCGGACCGGGGTCCGCGGCCCCGGTCCCGGCG
>CAZIEA010000097.1:1201-9138 GCA_964538495.1 uncultured bacterium
CCCCCTCCAGCACTGCCCGCGGGCATTCGCCCCGGCCGCCAGGGCGAGCCCGGCCGCGACGAGGATTCCCGTCAACTTGTGAAATTCAGCCATCATCTCTCCATCCCTGTGTCCGGCCGCTTCCGGCGTCTCGGAAGTGGTTCGTTAAGATTTTCTACATGTCCTACATGTCTACATGTGAATGCGGCGGCAGTTCCCTTCGCTTAACTACCTTACCACAGAGCTCACAGAGAGAAATCAGAGGGCACAGAGAATTATTTTTCTCACCATGAAGATCATGAAGGGCATGAAGAAAAAAATCTGTGAAATCTGTGGACAAATCTTTTCTTGGCGCCTTAGCGTCTTAGCGTCTTGGCGTGATAATAGCGCGCGCCCGGGGAAAAGGTTTGAGCCCGGAGGGGTCGTGGCCTAAAATCGAGCGCCATGAAGATTCCCCTGCTGGTCCCCGAATTGCGCGAGCTGATCCGGGCGGGAGACTCGGTCCAACTCCGGGCCTTCTGTGAGTCCACGCATCCCCCCGTGGTGGCGGAGTTTGTCTCCGCCCTGGAGCCCTCCGAGGCCTGGGCGGTAATCCGGCACGCCGAACTCCCGGTCCAGGCCGAGATCTTCAGCCACTTCGACGAGGATTACCAGGTCGAGATCATGGAGAGCATGGGCCGGGCCGAGGCCGCCAGCCTCCTGACCGAAATGGCTCCGGACGACCGGGCCGACCTCTTCAAAAACATGTCCCGGGAAGAGCAGGACTCGGTCATGCCCGGCCTGGCCCAGGCCGAGCGCGAGGACATCCGGCGCCTGGCCGCCTACGAAGAGGGGACGGCCGGGGCGGTGATGACCTCGGACTACGCCACCGTTACCCCCGCCATGACCGCCGCCGAGGCCGTCGAGCATCTGCGGGAAGTCGCCCCCGACAAGGAAACCATCTATTACTCCTACGTGGTGGACGACCAGCGCCGCCTGCTCGGGTACGTCTCGCTCAAAGACCTGATCCTGGCCCCCCGGGACAAGAAGGTGGCCGGAATTATGCGCCGGGACGTCATTTACGCCCGCGCCGCGGACGACCAGGAGGACGCCGCCCGCAAGATCCAGAAGTTCGACCTGATCGCCCTGCCGGTCGTGAACGAGAGGGACGTCCTGGTCGGGATCATCACCCACGACGACGCCCTCGACGTCATCACCCAAGAACAGACCGAGGACATCGAGAAGTTGATGGCCATCGCCGGCGAGCACGAGGCCGGGGCTTATCTGCGGACTTCGGCCTGGACGCATTTCCGCAACCGCGCCATCTGGCTGCTCCCCTTGGCCCTGCTGGGGCTGGTTTCGGCGTTTATCGTGGAGAGTTTCGAAGTCATCCTCCTGCAGTTTGCTCTCCTGGTCGTCTTCATGCCCATGCTGGCCGGCGCCGGGGGCAACACCGGGAGCCAGTCGGCTACCCTGGTGGTGCGGGCGCTCGCCCTTAAGGAGGTTGTTCCGCGAGACGTCCACCGGATCCTGGGGAAGGAATTCCAAGTGGCGCTGCTCCTGGGCCTGTTGCTCGGGGGGGTGGTTTATGCCCGGGTATTGCTGTTCAGCAGCGGGGAGAACCTCCCGGAAGGTTTCACCCTGCCCGTGGTCGGGATCGCCATCGCCGTCGCCCTGGGCCTGCAGGTAGTCACCGCCACCGTGATCGGGGCGCTGTTGCCGCTTTTGGCGGCCAAGATGAAGTGGGACCCGGCCCTGGTCGCCAGCCCCGCCCTCACCACCGTGGTGGACATCACGGGGCTGCTGATCTACTTCACCGCCGCCAAGTTGTTCTTGGGCATCTGACCCGCGTCAACCGCCCCCGGATTTCCCCGGCGCGTCTCGCCGCGCCAGGCGCCGGGAACCGATTCGTCCACAGATTTCACAGATTTTTTTCTTCATGCCCTTCATGCTTCATAGTGAGAAAAATAATTCTCTGTGGCCTGAAGATTTCTCTCTGTGAGCTCTGTGGTAAGGAAGTTAAGCGAAGGGAACTGCCGCCGCATTCACATGTAGACATGTAGGTCATGTAGTTAAATTCGAAGTCAGAAACTCGAAATTTGAAACCGCAAATTCAATGAGAAGGTTGAGAAATTCGAATTTTTAGATTTGTTTCGGATTTCTGATTTCGAATTTTGATTCTGACTTCTGGATTCCGGCTTGCGCACTGAAACCGCGAATCTCGCGAATCTCCGTCAATCCAGGTGACGGATTACGGTTTACTGATCACGGATTACGGGTTTTTTTGACTCCTGACTCCTGTTTCCTGCCTCCTGTATCCTGACCCTGTGGTGAAATAGTGACCGGGGGAGAGGACCGGATATTTCCTTAACCGCCCGTCCGCGGAAGGTGCTAACATGCGCGCCTTGAAAGTCCGGGTGGCGGGGCCCGCCCGGGCGGAAACCGCGCGCATCCGAGGGTCGAAAATGGACTATGTGCAGGAAGTGATGGAGGTGGTCAGGCACCGGAACCCGGCCGAGCCGGAATTCTACCAGGCGGTCTGGGAGATCATCTCCTCCCTCCAGCCCGTGCTCGACCGGCATCCCAACTACCGCAAGTTCAAGATCCTGGAGCGGCTGACCGAACCCGAACGGGTGATCGTCTTCCGGGTGCCCTGGCAGGACGACACCGGCCAATACCGGGTCAACCGCGGTTTCCGGGTCGAGTTCAACAGCGCCATCGGGCCTTACAAGGGCGGCTTGCGCTTCCACCCCACGGTTTACCTGGGGATCATGAAGTTCCTGGCTTTCGAGCAGGTTTTTAAAAACTCCCTCACTGCCCTGCCCATGGGCGGGGCCAAGGGAGGCTCGGATTTCGATCCCAAGGGCAAGTCGGTTTCGGAAATGATGCGCTTCTGCCAGAGCTTCATGACCGAGCTCAGCCGCCACATCGGCCCCGACACCGACGTCCCGGCCGGGGACATCGGCGTGGGGGTGCGGGAGATCGGATTCCTCTTCGGGCAGTACAAGCGCCTGCGCAACGAGTTCACCGGGGTCCTGACCGGGAAGGCCCTGAACTGGGGAGGGTCCCTGATCCGCCCCGAAGCCACCGGCTACGGGGCGGTTTACTTCGCCCAGCAGATTCTCCAGGGCCGGGGCGAGGAACTGGAGGGGAAGATCTGCACCGTTTCCGGCTCGGGCAACGTCGCCCAATTCGCGGTGGAAAAGCTCCTGGACCTGGGGGCAAAGCCCGTGAGCCTCTCCGACTCCGACGGGGTCGTCCACGACCCGGAGGGGATAAACCGGGAAAAACTCTCCTTCGTCAAGGAGCTCAAGAACGTCCGGCGCGGCCGCATCCGGGAATACACCGAAGCCTTTCCCGGGGCCAGGTATTTCGAGAACGAGAAACCCTGGAAAATCACCTGCGACTGCGCCTTCCCCTGCGCCACCCAGAACGAAATCAACCGGGAGGACGCCGAGACCCTCTCCAAGAACGGCTGCCGCCTGGTCTGCGAGGGGGCCAACATGCCCACCACCCCCAACGGGGTCGAGGTTTTCCTGGAGCGGAAAGTGCTTTTTGCCCCCGGCAAAGCCGCCAACGCCGGCGGGGTGGCGGTCTCCGGGCTGGAAATGGCCCAAAACGCCCAGCACGTCTGCTGGCCCCGGGAGACCGTGGACGAACGCCTCCAGGACATCATGAAGGCCATCCACGCCCAGGTCCGGCGGGCCCAGCAAGAATACGGGCTGGGGGACAACTACGTGGCCGGGGCCAACATCGCCGGGTTCGTCAAGGTGGCCGACGCCATGCTCGACCAGGGCCTGATTTGAACCCGCTTCGGTGGGGAGGGCCGGCTCCCCTCAATCGGCTTCCTTTCTCTCCTTGAGTTGGTTCAGGAAGCGGGCGCAGCGGCGATACCTGCCGATCCCGATGAAGGCGGCAGCCGCCGCCAGGGGCAGGAAAGCGCAACCCATGACGGTCCAGAGCGGGGACTTGAAGATATCCAGTTTCAGGAAAGACAGCCCGGCCACGAACAGGGTCAGGCTCAGGCGCAGGTAGGAGAGCAGGGTCCGCTCGTTGGACATGATGGTCCGGTCGGCGGCCAGGTGGTCCCGGGCGTCAAAGAGCCTCCACCGCGGCGCGGGAATCGGTTTGTCGTCCTCCGTCATCTCTCCCCCCCTATTCCCCTCCCCGGGCGCAATTGCTCTTGACCGGGCATTAATGCGTTGCGGAAGCAAAAATTTCTAATATCATTATGGCATGGGTAGGTTGAACCCGTAAAGCCGATGGTTCGGCGCCAGGAGGGGAAATGAAATACCCGGCTATCCGGCTGCTGCTTGCGTTCTGTCCGCTTTTGCTCTTGGCGGCTCCAGGGGCCGTCTTCCCGGAACCGGCGCCTCCCGAGGTCGTCGCCGCCGCCGCCGCGGGCCTGGCGCCTTTTCTCCAATCAATCCCGGCCTCCGACCTGGAAGGCTACGGTTTTGCTCCCGGGGACCACCTGGGGGATGTCGCGCTCGGGGAGCCGTTTCAACTCTACACGATAGCTCCCCAGGCGCTCCTGGATTGCGGGCCGGAGGCCACGGTGAGCTCCCTCCTCTCCCCCACCGGAACCTGGTTCTTCCCGGTCGAGATCGGAGGAGTCCCCAGGTACATCCTCACGGTGGCCGAAACGAACGGGGGCTGGGCGGCGGTCGGGATCGGCAAGGCCGCCCTGGCCGGGGAGCTCGGGGCCGTCCGGCGGCAATGGGGACCGGCCGGATTTCCGCCGCGCCTGGTTGCCGTCTTTCAGGCTTCCGCCTACTTCTTCACCCTGCCGGGATTGGACGACTACAACTTCACGCCGATGAGTTTCGCCGGGCGCGGCTTCGCCCCGGAACTCAAGACCGGCCCGGGCTATCCCGAGACCGTGGAACTTTCCCAGGTCATCGAGAACCTCAAGGCCGCCGTGGCCGAGAATCTGAAGGGACAGGACTTCTGAATTATCATTCAAGGAGGCAGGAAAGATGAAATGTCTGCCGGCAATCCTGGTGGCGGTCTTGCTGCTCCTGGCGGTGCCCTCCGGCGAAGGCGCGGTCCTGGCGGTCCCGGAAAGGTTTCAGGAGCACAGCCAGTGGTGCTGGGCGGGTTCCGCCCAGGCGGTGCTCTACTACTACGGCCAGACCCCGACCCAGTGCGCCATCGCCAACTGGGCCTGGAGCCGGAGCGACTGCTGCGGAAACCTCACCTTCGACTGGAACCACGCCTGCAACCAGCCCAATGACATGTATGGGGCTTCCGGCAGCCTGCAGGACATCCTCGCTCACTGGGGGGTGAACAGCAATGCCCGCGCTTACGCCCTTACGGAGGGGACGGTCACCTCGGAAATCAACGCCGGCAGGCCCTTTGTCATCCGCTGGGGCTGGACCAGCGGCGGGGGGCACTTCGTGGACGGACGCGGCATTACCGGCAGCACTGTTTCTTACATGGACCCCTGGCCCGGGAACGGCTACGAGACGGCCAGCTATAGTTGGGTGGTGAACGACGGCAGCCACACCTGGACCCACAGCCTCCAGATCACCACCAACCCGGGCCCGGTTCCTACTCCCCCGCCTTCCGCTTCCACTTCCGCCCCTCTGCAGCTTTTTGCCGGGGATTTCAACGGGGACAGCTTCTCCGACATCGCCGTCTTCCGGCCCGCCAACGGGCAATGGCTGGTCCGGAACATCACCCGCGTTTATTTCGGCCAGAACGGGGACATTCCGGTCCCCGCCGACTTCAGCGGCGATAACCGCACCGACGTTGCGGTTTTCCGACCGTCCAACGGACTTTGGCTAATCCGGGGGATCACCCGGTTCTACTTCGGACAAAACGGCGACACTCCGATCCCGATGAACTATCACACGGGCTATACCACCGCCGGGATTTGGCGCCCTTCGACCGGTCTCTGGACTTTCCGGGGAGGAAGCAGCATGTACTTGGGACAGTCGGGCGATATCCCGGTTCCCGGTCCATACAGCACCCGGGACGGACGCTGGGGGACGGTCTGGCCCGCGATTTTCCGCCCCTCGACCGGCCTCTGGGCTATCTCGAACGGGCAGCGCTTCTACTTCGGACAGAACGGAGACACCCCGGTTCCCGGGGCATACACCACGGGGAGCACCGACCCCTGGAAGGCGGCGATTTTCCGGTCTTCCAACGGCCTCTGGATGGTGCGGGGGGTCACCCGGTTTTATCTGGGCGGCAGTGGAGACAGGCCCGTCCCGGCTGATTATGTCGGGGCCTGGGGCGACGAGGGCGCGATTTTCCGGGCCTCGACCGGCCTCTGGAAGATCCGGGGCTATCAGGGGATCTATTTCGGCGGCAGCAGCGACCTGCCGGTCACCCGTTAGGAATCCGGGCCGGAGCCGTTCCAGACCGCGACTTCCGGGAGCGGCTTGATGAAGTTCTGGCGCAGGCTGTAGGTGTAGGCGCCCTGGCAGGGGATGAGCAGGACGTCCCCGGGCTCGATCCCCGCGCCCCAGTAGGAGTAGCCCCAGAGGTCATGCGGGGTGCAGAGCGACCCCAGCACCCGGCACTCCCGCTCCCGGAGTTCCGGGCGGGTCAGGTTGAGGACCGGAGAGTAATCGGACTCGTAGCGCTCCCAGCCGACGGTATTGGTCCCGGCGTCGGTGATGACCAGGCCGTCCTTGGCGTCTATCACCGTGATGAGCAGGTGCATGGCGTCGTTGCAGACCCAGCGCCCGGGTTCGAAACAAACCCGGCAGGCGCCGCCGGGAAAAATGTGCTCCCGCAGGGCCTTCCCCAGGACGCGGGCGAAGACTTCGATCCTTTGGGCGGGAAGATAATAGTGTTCGAGCCCGCCGAGAAACTCTCCGCCCAGGGCGGTCTCGAGCAGGCCCCGGGGAGTGGCGGCATACTGCAGCCACTCCCCCCCGGGGGGCCAGAATCCCCCGCCCAGGTCGAGGAAGGCCAGTTTTTCCCGAAGACGCCGGGGCCAGGAGGCCAGGCATTCCCCGATGGCGGCCAGGGTGGCGACCTGGGCGGAAGGGTCCCGGTTCCAACTGGTGTGGAACTGCAGGCCGTTGAGCTCGAGCCCGGGAAGTTTTTCCCCCTCTTCCCAGAACTCCCGCAGCCGGGAGAGGGCGACCCCGAACTTGTTCCAGGACCCGAACGGGGGCGTGATCCTGACCCCGGCGCGGATCCCGACCCCGCGCCCGGCGGCCAGCTTTGAAAGGCGGCCCGCTTCCCCGAAACTGTCGAGCAGAACCGTGACCCGGTCGCGGTTTTCCAGGGCCAGCGCCAATTCCGAGACCGTCTTGCCCGGTCCGCTGAAAACGATCTCCCCTTCCCCGCAGGAAAGCGCGGTTTCCAGTTCCAGGCCGCTGGAGACGTCGAGCCCGAAGCCTTCCCGGGAGTGAAGCACCCGGGAGATCCCGGGATAGTTGTTGCTCTTCATGGCGTAGAAAAAACCGGTCTCGGGGAGTTCGCCCTCGAAAGCGCTCCGGAATTCCCGGGCCCGCTCGCGCAGGGCTTCGGGGTCGAAGACGTAAAGCGGAGAGCCCGGCGGCAGGGCCGCCAGCATCCGCTGCCCGCGCCGGAACCATTCCCCCACGTAATCGGAAAGCCCCTCGGCGGGAAGGCGCGACGGCTCGCCCCCGAGGAAAGTCTCGGCCTCCCGGAGCAAACTTTGCCGATCGGAAGCCTTCATCCGGCTATTTCCGCCTCGAGCAGGCTTTCCAGTTCCCGGTTCTGCTCCGGGACCGGCCGTCCGGGGTCGGGCCGGTAGATGACGTAGCCCAACAGCCAGGTGTCATATGCCTCGGGCGGGAGCCGGATAACGGTCCCGGCGCGGCGGAGCAGATCCACGGCCCGGACCCGGGGGTCGGCCAGGAGTTTTTCCGCCGCCAGACGATCGAGCCGCCCGGCCCGGCGGGCGTAAATCCCCAGCCCGACCGTGGTTTCCCGAATTTCGGGGCGCACCGGGGCGGAGCCTCCGCGGGCCAGGTCCAGGGCCAGGGGGATGG
>CAZIEA010000098.1:0-1016 GCA_964538495.1 uncultured bacterium
GTTTGCCGCTTTTTACCCCGCCGGCGCCGGGACAGCTTCCCTGGTTCTGGCGGGGCTGGCCCTGGGGATTTCCTTCGTCTATCCCCGGGCCTGGTGCCGTCTGCTCTGCCCGACCGGCGGCCTGATGTCTCTCCTAAGCGGACGGGGCGTCCGGTTCTGATTCAACCCATAAAAACATTGACATTTTGGCGGGAAAAAAAACTTGCGCCGACACCGGGATATTGAGATAATACCCCAAGTTGCGGAACTAAAGGAGGCGGGTATGAAGGCAGGTAGAGTTTTTCTAGGACTGTTGGCAGCGGCGCTGTTTTTTGCCCCCGCGGCATCAGCCGTGGATGTTTTCGACGAGGGGTTCGACGGGTTCGATACCGGCGTCCGGCCTGCGGGCTGGACTTTCACGGGCTGCAACCTGAACTCCGACACCTATACCGACGACGGCTATTTCGGCCTGGCTTCCCCTTCCATCAAGATCGAGAACGGGGATTGGGTCACTAGCACCGAGTTCTCCAACCCCAGCTCCTCCCTGGTTCTGCTCAGCTTCTGGGTCCGGGGCGTGTCCGTCAACCCTACCTCAGCCCTTTGGGTGCAGGAGATGGTCGGAGTGGACTGGAACACCCTTACGGTCATCTATGAACCCCTGGATATTTACGGCGGGGTGGCCATCGAGGATATCGAAGTCAATCCCACCGCCACCCAGATTTATTTCGGGTTTGATGAGGGGACCGGGGAGATAGCCCTGGACGATGTTTTGCTGGAATTCTTCACGACCACCACGACCACGACTACGACCACCACTACCCTGGCTCCCACCACCACCACCCTGGCTCCGACCACCACCACCCTGGCGCCCACCACCACCACCCTGGCTCCGACCACCACCACCCTGGCGCCCACCACCACTACCCTGGCTCCGACCACCACCACCCTGGCGCCTACCACTACCACGCTAGCTCCGACCACGACCACCCTGGCGCCTACCACTACCACGCTAGCTCCGACCACGACCACCCTGGCGC
>CAZIEA010000098.1:1116-9001 GCA_964538495.1 uncultured bacterium
CCACCACCACTACCCTGGCTCCTACCACGACCACGCTGGCCCCGACCACCACCACCCTGGCTCCGACCACGACTACCTTGGCTCCGACTACGACCACCACGGTGCCGGTTACCACTACCACCACGGTGACCACCACCACGACCACCACGATTCCTTACCTGGTCCTGGGCGGGGGCGATTATAACGGCGACGGGATCAGCGACATCGCCGTCTACCGCCAGGAGCCCACCGGGAACAGTTGGAAGGTCAAGGGCCTGGGGACGACCTGGTTCGGCCTCCCGGGCGATATCCCGGTTCCGGGGGATTACTCCGGCAGCGGGGCGAGCGAAGTCGCGATCTTCCGGACCGGCAACTCCCTCTGGTGGGTCAAGGGGATCACCCGGGCTTACTTCAGCCCGGCCGACACCGGGGTTTCCCCGGTTCCGGTTCCGGCCGACTACGACGGCGACGGGGCCGTGGATCCGGCGGTTTACACCCCCGCCACCAGCCTCTGGGTGGTCCGGGGGTTGACCCGGGCCCATTTCGGAGCGGCCAATGACTTTGCGGTTCCGGGCGACTACGACGGCGACGGGATCGACGAGATCGCGATCTGGCGCCCGGCCAGCGGGCTCTGGGCGGTGCGCGGCCTGACCCGGAGATATTTCGGGCTGGCCGGGGACATCCCGGTTCCGGGCAAGTACACCTGGTACATGCCGCTCAAGGAAGCGGGACCCTTCAAGACCGAGTTCGCCGTCTTCCGCCCGTCCCGGGGGCTCTGGGCCCTCTCCAACGGCGCCAGGTACTATTACGGCGTCGCCACCGATTACCCGCTGGTCGGGAAGTACATGGGCGGGGATCAGGACCACGTCGGCATCTTCCGCCCCCCGACCGGGCTCTGGGCGCTTCGGGGCATCACCAAGGCCTTCTACGGGACTTACGGGGACTACCCGGTTTCCCGGTAAAGCCGAATCGACCGGAAGCGCCAAAAACCCGGCCCGGGGCGACCCGGGCCGGGTTTTTGCCCCCACCCGCCGGTTTGGCAGTTTCGAATTTCGTCATTCGAATTTCGATTTTATCTACATGCCCTACATGTCTACATGTGAATAGCGACAGTTCCCTCAGCCTTCAGTCTTCAGCCTTCAGCCTGTTTTTCCACCATGAAGAACTTGAAGAAAAAATCTGCGGTAATCTGCGAAATCTTAGTTTAAATTTATAAAATTCGTGGTTTAAGGAGGTCGGCTTTCAACCGGATCGCGCTCATCTTTTTGGGTCTCCACTTGGCAGCCAATGCCTATGTCGGCTGGCACTTTCACCGTCTCTTGCGCCCGCGAGGGCGGGGGCGGCTCCTGTTCTGGGCTTTTTTCGCTTTTTTCCTGCTCGCCTATCCCCTGGCCCGCCTGCCCGAGTCCGTTCTCCCTCCCCGGGTGGCGGCTTTTCTGGTCGTGCCCGGATCCTGGTGGTTCGGCTTTATCTGGTATTTCGGCCTGATCTTCATCCTCTGCGACCTGCTGCGGCTTCCGGCCTTCCTGCTTAAGATCCGGTTCCGTCTCGACCTCGCCCGGGGCCGGTTCCTGGCTTCCGTCCTGGCCGCTTCGGTCATCCTGATCATGGGTTTGGGCTGGGTAAACGCATCCCGACTCGCGGTCACCCCGGTCGAGGTCGAGGTCCCCGGGGCGGGGGGGCCGCTCCAGGAAGTCAGGATCGGAGTAATTTCCGACATCCACCTGGGTACCCTGGATGGGAGGCAGGCGCTGGAGCGGATCGGCCGGATTTTCCGGGAACTGAAACCGGATTTGCTGGTTTTTCTGGGCGACATCGTGGACCGCCACCACCCGGGGATGGATCTGGCGGCCCACACCGCTCCGCTGCGGGATCTTTCCGCCCCCCTGGGAAAATTCGCTATCCTGGGCAACCACGAATACCTGAGCGGAGTGGAAGAGGCCCTGGACTTTTTCCGGCTCTCCGGGATCAGGGTTCTGCGCGACGAGGCCGTGGAGGTGGGGGAGAGCTTTTATCTGGCCGGGAGGGACGACTGGTCCCGGACCTGGCAGGGTTCGCCCTCGCTTCCCCTGGCCGAGGTGACGTCGGGGATTCCCGCGGGTTGGCCGGTGGTGGTTCTGGATCATCAGCCGCTCGGCCGCCGGGTTGTGGAGGCGGCGCGGGCCGGGGCGGACCTGCAGTTGAGCGGGCACATCCACGCCGGCCAGCTCTGGCCTTTCGGCTGGATCGTCCGGATCTTTTTCCCCTACCTCTACGGCCTATACCGGGTGGAGGGGATGCCGCTTTGGGTGACGAGCGGGGCGGGGTGCTGGGGGCCCCCGGTCCGGATCGGGAACCGTCCCGAGGTGTTGCTGCTGACCCTCAAGTTCCGAGGGAAAACCGCCGATTGAACCGCGAATCCCGCGAATCCACGCCGATCCAGGCAACGGATTACTGGTCACTGATTACGGATTACGGGTTTTCCTGAACCCTGAACCCTGTCTTTAATCGGCGAGGAAAGTCCCCTCGACCCAGCGCCCGTAGCGGTTGTAGTGCCCCGGGACCCAGGCGGCGTTTTCTGGAACCTTGACCCAGTAACCGGAGATCCACTCGCCCCGGTGGAAGCCGGTTTTTTGCGCCGGGCGCGAAAACCCCTCGATTACCGTCCCCGCGGGGAGCCGGTGGGGAGGGACCGGGACCCATTCCTGGGCCGCCCCCGGCGCCGCCGGCCAGGCCAGCAGAATGAGGCCGGCGCAAATTATTTCGGATTTGAGCACCAACGAGCCTCCTCGGATGTTAAAATACTCAAAATTCCATCCTTTTTATAGATTATCCGTACTTTAAAACCAGGCTGAAGGAACTGCCGCTATTCACATGTAGACATGTAGGACATGTAGAAAATCTGCTTTCCCTACGCCGAGGTGCCAAGACGCAGAAAACCGATCTGTCCACAGATTTCACAGATTAAAACTTCATGCTCTGCATGGTTTTCATGGTAAGAAAAAAATCTCTGTGGCCTCAGGTTTCCCTCTGTGCTCTCTGTGGTAAGGAAGTTAGGCTGAATCGAGAAGTAATCAGAGAAATCAGAGTCAATCAGGTGCAAAAATTGCGCGTCCTGAACCCTGAACCCTGAAATGAAAGACCCGAGGCAAAAGGCCCTGGCCCGCGTCCTGGTGGAATACTCGACCCGGGTGCGGCGGGGCGATATCGTTCTGGTCAAGTTCACCGATGGGACCCCTCTGGAGTTCGTCCGGGAGATCCAGGCCGCCAGCCTCCGGCGCGGAGCCAAGTATGTCCGCCTGGATTATGCCAACTCCGACCTGGCCCTTGATTTCTACCGGAACGCCTCTCCGTCCGCCCTCGGCTACTTTCCGGCCGCCGAACTCGAGTTCATGAAGCAGGTCGATGTCTTTATCGGCCTGGCCGCCCCCTTGAACAGCCGGGTCCTGGCCGGGGTCCCGGGGCGGGCGCTGGCGGCTCGCCAGCGCCTGCTGCGCCCGATTCAGGAAGAGCGAGTGAACCGGACCCGCTGGGTGGTGACCCGTTACCCCACCCAGGCCCAGGCCCAGGAAGCGGGGATGAGCCTGGAGGACCTGGAGGATTTTTACTTTCGCTGTTGCAATATCGACTGGGAGCGGGTCAAGCGGCGCCAGGCCGGGCTGGTCCGGATCCTGCGCCGGGCGAGCCAAGTCCGCCTGCTGGCCCCGGACACGGACCTGCGTTTTTCCCTGCAGGGGATCGGGGCGATAAGCTGCCACGGGGATAGGAACATGCCCGACGGGGAAGTCTTTTCCGCTCCCGTGGCGGGTTCGGTGGAAGGCGTGATCGTTTTCAACACCGCCGGCGAGGCCCAGGGCAAGCAGGTGCTCAACCCCCGGCTGGTCTTTCGGGGGGGAAGGGTGGTGGAGACGTCCGCCGAGCGGGGAGGGAAGGATCTCGAGGTCATCCTGGACACGGACCGGGGGGCCCGGGTTCCCGGGGAATTTTCCTTCGGGCTCAACCCGCGCATCCGCCGCCCCCTGGGCAACACCCTCTATGATGAGAAGATCATGGGCTCGATCCACCTGGCCCTGGGCAGCGCCTATGCCGAGTGCGACAACGGGAACCGCTCCTCCCTGCACTGGGACCTGGTCCGGCTGATGCACGACGGGGAGGTGAAGGTGGACGGCAAGACCCTGCAGCGCCGGGGCCGCTTTGTGCCCGAAGCCCTGCGGGGCCTCAATCGCCTTTGAGCATAGAGCATGGGGCCCGAAAACCAGGATACAGGGTTCAGGGTTCAGGAAAACCCGTAATCTGTAATCAGTAATCCGTGATCCGTCGCCTGGAATACTGGGAATCCAGAATTCAGAATCCAGAATTCGCGTAATTCGCGTAATTTGTAGTTCAATCGTTGCGGCGGTTCCTTCAGCCTTCAGCCTATCTTTATAATCTGTGAAATCTGTGGACAGATCGGTTTTCTGCGTCTTGGCGTCTTGGCGCCTTGGCGTGAGGAAAGCAGATTTTCTACATGTCCTACATGTCTACATGTGAATAGCGGGTAGTTCTTCAATCCATGAAATCAGACGAGAGCAGGTTCGACGATTATGCCGCGCTGGCCGAAGCGGCGGCCCGGGAGGCCGGGGAATTGATCCGCGCGGGGTTCCGGGGCGGGTTCTCGGTTCGCAACAAGGGAGAAACGGACCTGGTTACCGAGGTCGACCTGGCCGCGGAGAAGACGATTGTCGCCAAGATCCGGGAAGCCTGCCCGGATCACCGGATCGTGGCCGAAGAAAGCCCCGCGCCTCCCGAGGGGCCGGAGTTTACCTGGTACGTGGACCCGCTGGACGGGACCACCAACTTCGCTCACGGCTACCCCCAGTGCAGCGTCTCCATCGCCTTGGCCCGGGCCGGAACCATGGTCCTGGGGGCGGTTTACGACCCGCTCCGGGACGAGCTTTTCCTGGCCCGCCGCTCCCGGGGGGCGACCTTGAACGGTCTCCCCATCTCGGTTTCCGCCGTCAGGGAGCTTTCCGGCTCGCTGCTGGCTTCCGGGTTTCCCTATAACCTGAAACATCGCCGTTTCGCCCTCGAGCTGGCCGGGCTTTTCCTGCCCCGGATCCAGGGCTTCCGGCGGGACGGTTCCGCCGCCCTCAACCTGGCCTGGGTCGCCTGCGGGCGCCTGGACGGCTACTGGGAGTATTCCATCCGGCCCTGGGACATCGCTGCCGGGGCGCTGCTGGTGGAGGAAGCCGGCGGCCTGGTCAGCGGTTTCCGCGGCGAAGCCCTGGATCTTTTCGGGGCCCGGATCGTGGCGGCCAACCGCTTTCTCGGGCCCGCCCTGGTCGGGGTCCTGGAGGAGGGGGGGATGTTCTCTCCTCCGGATGAGCAAACTTGAGCCCGGGTTCGTATAAGTCCTTAAAGGCAGGCTGAAACTAAGATTTCGCAGATTACCGCAGATTAATTCTTGAACTACAGGCTGAAGGCTGAAGGAACCGCCGCAACGATTGAACTACAAATTACGCGAATTCTGGATTCTAAATTCTGGATTCCCAGTATTCCAGGCGACGGATCACGGATTACTGATTACAGATTACGGGTTTTCCTGAACCCTGAACCCTGTATCCTGGTTTTCGGCGGATTACGGATCACTGATTACTGGTCACGGGTTTTCCTGAAAATCTGCAACTTTTGTCGCTTGCGAATGTAAAGGAGGAGGTGCACGAATGCTGCCGGCGATCAAACCTTGGAAAGTCGCCCTGGCCCTGCTGGTCTTTTTCCCCCTGGCCCTGATCCCGACCGGGGGACGGGCGGCTTTGGTGGCTTCCCGCGGGACTCTCGAGCCGGCGGGCGCCTATCTCTCCGGGGAGGAAATGGAGGCCTGGGAGGCCGGGGAAAGCCCCCTGTTCGTAGGAGGAAAGGAATCCTCCAACCCCCTGTCCACCAGCGACGCGGTGGCGATCATCCTTACCCTGCTTGCCCTCGGCGTCGTGATCGGCGTCGTCATTCAGCAGCAGAACTGAACCGCGTGGGAGGGGATTGCCGGCCGGCTTTACGCCTTGAGTTCGGCCTGCCGTTCCAGCAGATGCCGGACATAGGCGGACTTGTCCCCGCCCATTTGTTCCCTGGACTTGGCCAGGGCCTGCTCGATTTCCTTCTCGGTCATCAGGCGGATTTTTTTCTTTTTGCTCTCGGCGGCGCCCTCCGCCGGAGCCGCCTGGGCTGCCGGTGTCTCCTGTTGAACTTCCGCTTGCTCGGTTTTTTCCGTCATCTTCCGCTCCCGGTTGTCATTTCGTTGGTTGAGTCCTCTCTCAGCGCAGTACATTAAAGCAGAAACCGGGGGTCTTGGGAACCGCCAAATGGTCTCCTGCCTCATTACGCCAAGACGCAAAGACGCCAAGAACTGATCTGTCCACAGATTTCACAGATTTAAACTTCATGCTTCATGATTTTCATGGTAAGAAAAAAATCTCTGTGGCCTGGAGGTTTCCCTCTGTGCTCTCTGTGGTCAGGAAGTTAGGCGAAGGGAACCGCGAATTTCGCGAATCCGCATTCGTGCCTGCTTGAGGCAACCTTTGTCCGGCGTCGATTTTGCCGGGGAAAAGGTTTTCTGTCTGGTTATTCCCTCCCCGGGTCCGCCTTGCCGGGGAGATTATTCCCACAAATTACTAACTGATTGTCGGCAGACAAGATACGGACATGAAGAAACTTCAGAAAAAAATAAAAAATTAATTGACTTGCCTGTCTGCATGGTGTATAAGTCATTTGGGTTTTTAAACAAAGTTTCATCTATAATAGCGAATAGCCGGGGTTGAAGCCGATGCAAAAACGGCGAAGAGCCCGAGATCGTACGAATTCCGAGCCGGATGGGGGTTAACCCCATCCGGCGTTTTTTATTGTTGTTCTCGCTTGGGAGGTGAGCAATGCGTGTTCGCGCCGACGCGGCGTCCTCCGTGGTCTTGCCAATCCTGCTGGTATTCGCCCTGTTGCTGGTGCTGCTCTCGGCCCTGGTTCCGCTCTGGGGTCAGGCGCCCGGCCGGAAGGTTTTATACGTCGATCCCCAGGCGCCTCCCGGGGGGACCGGGACTTCCTGGAAAGACGCCTGCGCCTCGCTGCGGGAGGCGTTTGAGCTGGTCTCGGAGGGGGCGGAGATCTGGTGCGCGGCGGGGGAGTTGGGCCGGGCGAAGGCGAACGTTTCTTGCCGGCTCTACGGGGGATTTGCCGGGACGGAATCTTCTCGGAAGGAAAGGAACTGGGTGGTCCGCCGGAGCATTTTGCCGGCCCTGGAGGCCTCCGCGGGGGTGGTTCTGGACGGGTTCTGGGGCAAGCGGGAAGACGACGCGGTTTTTGCCTTCAGCGGGAAAGAGGATTTCGAGATCCGCAACTGCCGGTTCGAGGGTCTCCGGTCGCCGGGCCCGCTCCTGTCCTTTGCCGGCTGCGGGCGGGTGGACCTGGAGAACTGCTTCATCGTGGATTGCGTCTCCGGATTGGAGACGGAGTCTTCCCTGGTGGAGGTTGCGGGTTGCGGGCAAGCCTACGTGGGGAGTTGCACCCTGGCCGGGAACGACCCGGGCGCCGGCGCGATACTGTATTTTTCCGGGACCGCCGCGGGGGTATTCAACTCGATATTATGGAACCCGGGCGTCCCCGAGGCGGGATGGGACCGGCGCAGCGTGGTCGAGATCTCCTCCTGCATTGCCGAGGACGAGACGGGGGGCATGGAAAACCTCGGCCTTGCGCCGGACTTCTGCACAGGGTATTTCTTGAGGGGGGAGAGCCCCTGCCTGGACGCCGGTTCGGCCGAGGAAGGGCCGGAGTACGACTGGGAGAGGGACCGGCGGCCGTCCGGAGCTGGGTATGACATCGGGGCCGACGAGTACGTCGCGGCCGCGGCGCCCCCGGCGACGCCGCCCGGGGAGGAGTCGGCTGTCCCGGGAACCGGGTCCAAGCG
>CAZIEA010000099.1:0-8963 GCA_964538495.1 uncultured bacterium
AAGTAATCTGTGAGAATCTGTGTAAATCTGTGGAAAGAAAGAACGCGGTTCAATTTGTGAAATCAGTGGAAGGCGTTCTGAACCCTGAACCCTGAACCCTGTAGTGAGACCGGACAACCTGCTTAAATTGATGGACGAGCGCCAGGCTTCCGACCTTTACCTCAAGGTCGGACAGCCCCCGCATATGCGGGTCAACGGCCGGATCGGGGGACTGGCCGAGTTTCCCCCGCTCGGCCTGGAGGATATGCAGTCCCTGATCCGGCACGTGATGGACGAGAAACAGTTGAAAACCTTCCAGCAGGACCGGGAAATGGACGTCGCTTACGGTCTGGGGGACGGGCTGCGCTACCGGATCAACTTTTTTTACCAACAGGGAACTCCGGCCGCCGTGGTCCGGCGGATCAAGACCGAGATCCAGAGTTTCGAGGAACTGGGACTGCCGGTGGAGCCGATGCGCAAACTTTCCCTGGAACCGCGGGGCCTGGTCCTGATCTCCGGGGCCACCGGGAGCGGGAAGACGACCACCCTGGCGGCGATGATCGACTATCTCAACCACCAGGTCTCCAAGCACATCATCACCATCGGGGATCCCATCGAGTTCACCTACAAAGAGGACAAGAGCCTGATCAACCAGCGCGAGGTCGGTTACGACACCTACAGTTTCCGGGGCGCGCTCAAATACGTGATCCGTCAGGCCCCGGACGTGATCGTGATCGGGGAGATGCGGGACCAGGAGACCATGAGCACCGCCCTGATGGCGGCCGAAGTTGGCCACCTGGTTCTGAGCTCGCTGCACACGATCGACGTCTCCCAGACTCTGGAGAGGATCATCAACTTCTTCCCGGCTTACCAGCATTCCCAGATCCGGGTCGAATTATCTTATGTCCTCAGGGGGATCGTCTGCCAGCGCCTGCTTCCGACCAAGGATGGGCGGGGCCGGGTCCCGGCGGTGGAGCTGCTGCTTCCCTCCGCCAGCGCCCGCAAGGCCATCATGGAAAACCGGATCGAGGACTTGAAAAAGATCATGGACGAGGGGAGTGTCTTCGGAATGCAGAGCTTCACCCAGTCAATTCTCAAACTCCACCAGGCCGGTCTGATCGACTACCAGACCGCGATGGAGAATTCCGACAACCCCGAGCTGCTCGACCTGGCCATTAAGGGGATTTTTACCGGCCGGGACACCTTCCGCAACGGCTGAATCAGGCTGAAGGAACTGCCGCCCTATTCACATGTAGGCATGTAGAACATGTAGAAAACCTGCTTTTCTCAGATTTCTCCTTCATGTTCTTCATGCCCTTCATGGTAAAAAAACAGGCTGAAGACTGAAGGCTGAAGGAACCGCCGCTGCATTCACATGTAGACATGTAGAACATGTAGAAAGTCAAAATTCGAAATCAGAAACTCGAAATTCGAAAACCGCGAATCTCGCGAATCCACACGGATCAAGGCTACGGATTACGGATCACTGATTACGGATTACTGCTTTTCTGAACCCTGAACCCTGAACCCTGAACCCTGATATGCATCTCAAGGAAATACTGGAACATACCGTGGCCCGGGGGGCCTCCGACCTGCACTTGACCGTGGGCGCGCCCCCGATTATCAGGGTGAACGGGCTGCTCCTGCCCACCGAGTTCCCGGTTCTGGGCCCCGACGATTCCAAGCGGATTATTTTCGGGGTGCTCAACGACGCCCAGCGCGTCCGCTTCGAGAGCGAGTTGGAGCTCGACATCTCCCTCTATGTCCCGGGGTTGAGCCGGTTCCGGGTCAATGTCCATATGCAGAAAGGCTGCGTGGAGGCCGCCTTGCGCCTGATTCCGATGGAAATCCCCCCCCTGGATAGCCTGGGCCTGCCCCCGGCGGTCAAGACCCTCTCCCGCAAGACCAACGGCCTGGTCCTGGTCACTGGCCCCACCGGGAGCGGGAAGTCCACCACCATGGCCGCCATGATCGACCTGATCAACCGCGAGCGCCAGTGCATGATCATCAGCGTGGAGGATCCGATCGAGTATCTTCACCATAACCGCCGCTGCGTGATCAAGCAGCGCGAGGTGGGATCCGACACCCTCTCCTTCGCCGCCGCTCTCAAGCACGTGCTGCGCCAGGACCCCGACGTGGTCCTAGTGGGGGAAATGCGCGATCTCGAGACCATCGCCACCGCCGTCACCGCCGCCGAGACCGGGCACCTGGTCTTGAGTTCCCTGCATACCCCGGACGCCGCTCAGACCATCGACCGCCTGATCGACGTTTTTCCCCCCGAACAGCAGAAACAGGTGATGATCCAGATCGGAAGCTGTCTCCAGGGGGTGGTGGCCCAGATACTTCTTCCCACCCGGGACGGGAAGGGAAGGGTGGTGGCCACCGAGGTCATGATTGGAACTCCCGGGGTGCGCAACGTGATCCGGGACCACAAAACCCACCAGATCCCGACCTTGATCCAGACCGGTTCCCAGCACGGGATGCATTCCATGGACCAGTCGCTCAAGCGCCTGATCCTGGAGGGGAAGGTCTCATTCGAGGAAGCTTTCAAGTACGCCAAGAACCAGGATGAATTCGCCGATATCCCCCCAGATCTCAGGTAGGCTGCCGGATCCGGTCGCCCTTCTTCACGCTCCGGCGCGGGGCCCGGCCATGGTGATTGCCGTCGTCAATCAGAAAGGCGGCTGCGGCAAGACCACCACGGCCGTCAATCTTGCCGGCTGCCTGGCCCAGGCCGGGGAACGGGTGCTGCTCATCGACCTCGACCAGCAGTTCAACGCCACTCTCGGGCTGGGGGTGAGCCCGGCGGCGGGCCGGGATATCCATTCCGTCCTGGCGGGGGAAGGCTGCCCTCTCGGGGATGCGGTCGTGCCCACCGGGGTCTTTAACCTGGATTTGGTTCCCGCTTCGCTGCGGTTGTCCGGAGCGGATCTCGATCTCGCGGGTCGCCTCGGGAGGGAGAGCATCCTGGTCGGGAAAATCGCTCCCGCCCGGGAAGCCTATGATTTCATCATTTTGGACTGCGCTCCGTCTCTGAGCTTGCTTACCATCAACGCGCTGGGCGCCGCGGGAGAAGTTCTGATCCCGGTCCAGACCCAGTATTTCGCCCTGGAAGGATTGAAGCTGCTGTTCCAGACCGTCAATATCGTAAAAAAAAGCCTCAACCCGTCCCTGGCGGTGCTGGGGCTCCTGCCCACTTTTTTCGACCGCCGCGCCGCTATTTGCCGCGACGTTCTGCGGGGATTGCGGGAGTTTTTCGGGGCCCGGGTGCTGGAGACCGTGATCAGGGTGAACGCTACTCTGGCGGAGGCCCCCAGCGCGGGCCGACCCATCAATCTTTACGCTCCCCGCTCGCGCGGGGCCCGGGACTATGCCGACCTGGCCCGGGAGGTATTGGACTTTGCCGGAAGATAAAAAAAACTCGGGTTTGAACAAAGATATCTCCTCCATCTTCGCCGGGCTGGAGGAAGTTGCCAACGGCCGCGCCGGATCCGTCCCCCCCGGCGCCCGCGGAGGTTTGCCCCCCCGGGGAGGAATCCCCGGGGGCGCCTTCCGGCCCGGGCCGAGGGGCCCGGCCGGGAGAGGCTTTTATTGCCGGCTCTTTCCCGTCCCGGCGCAATTCCCTGATCGGTTTGGACATCGGGTTGAATTCCCTCAAGCTCGTCCAGGTTTACCCGGTTTCCGGAGGCTGGGAAATCGGGGGCGTGGCGGTACAGCCGATCCGTCTGGATCCGGACCAGGAGGGGCTCGACGACCGCGAACTCCTGACCGGAACGCTCAAGGAATTACTGGGGCGGCTTCGGATCCGGCATTTCGCCTACGCCTGCTCCCTGCGGGGGGAGAACTGCAGCACTACCCTGATCCCCCTGGCCCGGATGCCCCGAAAGGAGTTGGAAGGGGCCAGCCGGCTCGAGGTCAAGCGCCGGGTCGCGTTCGATGTCGAAAAAGCAATCATCCGCAACACCCTGGTCGAGGACCAGGGCGGCCGTCCGGGGGCGAAGCTGAACTACCTGGTGACCGTGGCTCGGAGGGAGGCGGTCAAGCGCCGTCTGGCGGCGGCCCAGGGGGCGGGCCTGCTCCTCAACTCCCTGGTCCCCATGCCCTGGGCTTGGAAAAAGCTGATCGAGATTTCCGATCCGGGTCCCGGGGCGGTGATGATCGTGGACATCGGATCCAACCGCACCCAGGTTAACGTTTACCGGGACAGCCGGCTCAAGTTTTCCCGGGAGTTCGCCCTCGGGGGCGACGCGGCGACGAGCGAGATCATTCAGGCCGGGAAATGCTTCGGGGGTGAGATCGAAATTTCCTGGGAAGAGGCGGAAACGGTCAAGCGTTCCCGGAACCTGATCGGGAACGCGGGAGCGGAACCCCTGCGCGGGAAGCTGACCGTCGCCCAGGCCGGGAGTATGCTCCGTCCCGTCCTGGAGCGGATTGTCCAGGAGTGCCGGCGTTCCCTGGAATACTACGACCAGCTCTTCCGGGACGGAAAAATCTCCCGGATTTACCTGACCGGGGGCGGCGCCCTTCTGCCCGGATTTTTCTCTTTCTTTCAGGAGAGAATGAGCGCCCCGGTGGAACTCATGCTTCCGCCGGAAAGGCTCCGGTTGCATCCCTCGATCCAGGACCGGGAGGGAGTGATCAGGCGCTTCCCCGATCTCTCCCGGGCCGCGGCTCTGGGGCTTTCCGCCAAGCCTCCGCTGAACTTTATTTCTCCCCCGGTCCTGTTTATTCAGAACCTCCTGCGGAGCAAGGCAGCCTTGCTCATTCTGGCGGTTTTCCTCTTCGGGCTGAGTTTGATCCTTTACCGCTTGAAAATATCCCAGATTCCCCAGTTCGAAGATCTGATCAGGTCCCGGAAAGAAGGGGTGGCGGTTCTGGAAAAGGAACTTTCCCCTTATGCCCAGCTGGAGGCCCTGAAGCAGGAAGTGGCCGGGACGGGAAAACTCGGAGTTTATTCCCAGGAACGCCGTCCCGACTGGAGGGGAATATTGAAGGAATTGAGCCGGATCACGCCGCCCGAGGTGGTCCTGATCAGCATTTCGCTCGCTTCCTCTCCCGACCGGGCCGAGCAGGAGATGGTCGTAAACGGGGAGGCGGTCCGCATCCCCGGGAGCAGCGCCTCCCCGGTTACCGAGTTCGTGGCCAGGATGGAGAATTCCCCGTTTTTCCGGGACGTTCAGGAAATCCGGGAGAATAGCCGCACCGGGACTTTCAGTTTCAGTTGCACCCTGGACTTTTAACCGGACTGAGAAACCGCTCTGCCAACCGCAACTAAGATTTACGCAGATTACGCAGATTATTTTTCCACAGATTTCACAGATTAACCGCGAATCTCGCGAATCCACTCGAATCTAAACTAAGATTACGCAGATTGCCGCAGATTATTTCTTTCCACAGATTGACACAGATTTTCACAGATTTTAACTTCATGTTCTTCATGCTCTTCATGGTGAGAAAAAAGCTGGAGGAAACCGCGAATCTCGCGAATCTACGCCAACTGAAACTAAGATTACGCAGATTTTACAGATTACTTCCGTCCACGGATTTTCACGGATTCTTCCTTACTGAATTCTGGATTCCAGGCGACGGATTACGGATTACTGGTTACTGATTACGGAATTTAACGGTTGAGAGATGAATTACACCCAGAAAGCGCTGTTGATGATCCTGGTGTTGTTTGCCCTGCTGGGAGCTTTCATCCTCGGGGTCTATCTTCCGGGGTCGGCCCGGCTGGAAGAAAAGATCCGCCAAAGCGAGCGCCTGGAACGGGAGGTGCGGGAACTCGAAGCCCGCCGTCTCGGCCTGGACCGGGTCCGGGAGCAAGTGGAGGTTCTTAGCCTGCAGTTGTCCAAGATCGAGGAGCAGTATCCCCGGGCGATCGACCCCGTTTACCGTTCCCTGAGCGAAGCCGCCCGAAAGCGCCAGATCACGGTTTTGGGAATGCGCGCGATCGAGCAGGTCAGCCAGCCCGACCCCGAGATCGTCCGGCTCTGGGACATCGCCATGGAAGTTCGCTCCGAATACGATGATTTCGGGGAGTTTCTGGCCGATGTCTCCGGACTTCCCGTCCTGGTCAGGATCGCGGGATTGCATTTGGAAAGAGGCGTCGGGGAAGAGGGAAAAGACCAGGTCGAGGTTTCCCTGAACCTGACGGCTTATCTCTCGCGGGGTTCGGATTCCATCGCCAAGGAATAATCGGATGGAAAAGAAGAAAAAAGAAACCATTCTGATCCTGGCTCTTGTCCCGATCCTGGGCTACGTGGTTTACGCCAACTTGATAGGCGGGAAAAAGCCCGTGCCGCCGCCGGCGACGCCGGAGGGAAAAACCGCCGCCACAGCCCCGGTTCGGGCGCCCGCGCCGGGCCCGGCGGCCCCGGTTCCGGTCCGCCCCCTGGACCAGCGGGAATTCCGGGAGCGGTCCGCGGTGAGCGGCGGGGAATGGGGGCGCAACCCCTTTCTTCCGGTCAGCCTCCCTCCGGGCGAGGCGGGGGATTCGCCGCCGGCGGCCGAATTCAAGCTTAGTTCGGTTATCCCCCCCCGGATAGCCATCATCAACGGGCAGGATTTGGAAGTGGGGGAAGTTTACCGGGGTTATGAACTTATCGAGGTCAAGGAGACCGCCGTTCGGCTGGGAAGGGGCGGCGAAATCTACATTTTGTCGATGCCGGAGGAATGAATCCATGAAGCGCTTTGTCCCTGTCCTGATTGCGGCCCTGGCCGGAGGGCTTATGTTTTTTCCCGCCGTCCCGACCCCGGCCCAGGAAGCCTCCTCTCCCGCCCCGGTTGAAGCTTCACCGGCCCCGGCTGAGGCATTGCCCGAGGCGCTGCCGGAAGCGGTTGAGGCTCCCCCGGCTCCGGCCGAGGCGTCGCCCCCCCCGCCTGAGGTTCCGCCGGTTCCGGCTGAGGCGCCGCCCGCTCCGGCTGAGGCTCCCCCGACCCCGGTCTCTTCGCCGCCCGCTCCGCCGGCGGTTCTCCTCATCCCGACGCCTACTCCCGAGGAGATCGTCTCCTTGGACGAGATCCTTTCCGGCCGGTATTCCTTTCGCTTCGTGGACGAGGATGTCCAGCTCGTGCTCAGGGGGCTGGCCCGGGCCTACCGCTTCAACATCACGATTTCTCCCGAGGTAACCGGGAAGGTCACGGCCAACTTCCGCAATGTCCGGCTCCGGGACGTGATCGACAACATCCTGAAAGATTTCGGTTACGGCTACCGGGAAGCCGGGGACATCCTCCGGGTCACCACCCTGGAAAAGCTCAAGATGGAGGACGAGAACGAGGCGGTTCGCAAGCAGGCCCAAGCCATGCGCCTGGAAGCCGAACGCAAGCAGCAGGAGGCGGAACTGGCCAAGGAGCCCCAGGTCATCCGGGTTTTCCTTTTCAAATACGTGGACGCCAACAACGTCAAGGAGGCCATCAAGCCCCTGCTTACCCAGCTCTCCCCCACCCAGCCGGCCGGCTCGGCGGTGGTGCTGGAGACCAAGCAGTTCACCGGTTTTGCTTTCGAGAACATTACCACTTACGGGGCCAAGCTGGCGGCCGACGAGGCCCGGGAGTTCGTTCGCTCCAACACCATGATCGTCAAGGACAAGGAGTCGGTGGTGGCCCAGATCGCCCGGGTGGTCGAGGAGATCGACCGCCGGCCCAACCAGGTAATGATCGACGCCAAGATCATCGAGGTCCCGGTCAACCAGGACTTCCGGCTCGGCCTGGACTGGTCCGGCACCCTCAACCAACTCCAAATCGGGGTTACCGATGCCCAGATCGGTCTGGAGAAGTCGTACGAGCGGGTCCGCACCAGTACCGACTCCGCCACCCACGCTTGGGGAAGCGAATGGGAAGACAAGCGAACCGACACCCGGACCGTGAGCGATCAGGTTTCTTCGGAATCCCTGCGCCGGGACAGTTCCGGGATTGATTATCCCGAGGTCGGCCCCTTTGTGGATAATGAGGACACCGTTTCCAATTCGCGGAAATTCTCCGATCTTGCCCTGGGAGTTGACGCGCTCACCGCCCGCGACTACGACAACTACATCAACAGTATCTCCAGCCAGATCGAATCCATCGCCAGCTCCGGCAACCTGGCCAGCATGATCCTCTCCGCCACCGACTTTAATGTCTTGCTCAGCGCGATGGAATCCGACTCCGACATCGCGATCCTTTCCAATCCCCGGATCATCGTACACGAGAATTACGCCGCCAACATCTTCGTGGGCCAGCGCTATCCCATCCTCAAGACCGAGTTCGACGCCGCCGGGGGGGCCTCGGCCGGGGCGGTGGGGGGCACCTCGGTGGAGGAATGGCGGGAGATCGGTATCACCCTCAAGGTCATACCCCAGGTGCGCCGGAACCGGGAGGGACTGACCGCGGTCAACATGATCGTTCACCCGGCGGTGAGCGACATCAATGGTTACGCTCTGGCCTATTCCCCCACCGGGCAGGCTTTCCAGTCCAGCTACCCGATTATCTCCATCCGGGAGGCCGACACCAACGTCACCATCGCCGACGGCAACACCCTGGTGATCGGGGGCCTGATCGAGAGCTATACCGCCGATGAGGTCACGAAGATCCCCCTGCTCGGGGACATCCCCATTCTCGGCTATCTTTTCAGGGAAGATCATCAGGCAACCCGGAAAAACAACCTCCTCATTTTCATCACCGCCCGGGTGGTCAACGAGCAGGAACTCTCCCCTTACGAAAAACTGATGCTGGAAAAATCCACCCCCGAGGCGTTGCAGGACGTGATCTACGTCCCCGACACCGAAGTCCGGCCGTATCTCTATCGCAACCTCGACGAGCCGGGCTTGCAAGCTGCCGCCGCCGGGGAAGGGGAGGGAGGAGAGAAAGAAGAGGCCGCGGCCAAGGAGCCCCTTTCACCCCGCAGCGGCCGGGAGCCGGGTGAGGCCGAGGGCAAGGGGAAATTAACCAAGGCCCGGGAAAGGAGCCCGAAACCATGACCGCTTTTATCCTGCTGGGAGTCGTGACCG
>CAZIEA010000100.1:0-2957 GCA_964538495.1 uncultured bacterium
TTGCTGGCTGGTTCGTCTGGATGTATCTTCTTTGTAGATACAGGGGGAAACCATGCAAACGACGATTCAGAAGTGGGGAAACAGCTTGGCGGTGCGTATCCCAAAGGCATTCGTCAAGGAGGCGCACCTTGCGTCCGGTATACAGGTTGATCTGTCTGTTGACGAGGGGAGGATCGTAATCGAGCCGCATGTGGAGCCTGAATACAGGCTCGAAGACCTGCTCAAGGGAGTCACCAAGCGCAACCTCCATGCGGAAGTCGCTACGGGTGAGGCAGTCGGACGGGAGGTGTGGTGATGTCGGCCGCGTACTGTCCGAAACGGGGAGACGTGGTCTGGATATCTTTCAACCCTCAAGCGGGACATGAGCAGGCCGGCCATCGGCCGGCGTTGGTTCTCTCGCCGGAATCGTACAACCGCAAGGTGGGCTTATCGCTCCTTTGCCCCATTACCAATCAGGTCAAGGGTTACCCGTTCGAGGTCAAGGTGCCGGATGGACTAAAGGCGTCCGGGGTCGTTCTGTCCGATCAGGTGAAGAGCATGGACTGGAAGGCGCGCGGGGCATCGTTTCTCTGTTCCCTTCCTGAATCCACCGTGCACCAAGTGTTGAAAAAGGCCGGTACCTTGCTGGATGCGTGAACCGGCACCAGGGCCGAACGTCCACAGATTTCACAGATTTAACCTTCATGCTCTTCATGTTCTTCATGGTGAGAAAAAGCAGGCTGAAGGCTGAAGACTTAAGGCTGAAGGAACTGACGCGATTATCACGCCAAGGCGCAGGGTTAAATTCGAAATCAGAAACTCGAAATTCGAAACCGCAAGGTGGTTTGAGGAATTCGAATTTGGTTTTTGTTTCGGATTTCGTCATTCGAGTTTCGAATTTTTGCTCTCCTGTCTCCTGTCTTCTGACTCCTGTTTCCTGTATCCTGGGTTTTGACGGACCACGGATCACTGATTACGGATTACCGCTCCTGTCTCCTGTCTCCTGTCTCCTGATTCAAGCAGTTTCGGGATCGATCCCCAGGCTCCGGGCCGAGAACATCTCGGGGTAGAGTTCCCCCAGGGTGGAGACGCGCACCTCCCCGGAGGGGTTGGCGGCGTAAACCGCCAGATCCCCGGTGCAGAACTCCGAGAGGGTCTGGCGGCAGAGGGCGCAGGGGACGGCGGGGGGGGAGGCGTCGGTCAGAACCGCCAGGGCCGTGAATTTCCGCACCCCGGCGGCGATAGCGCTGGTGAGGGCGCAGCCCTCGGCGTGGACGGTGTTAGTGAGGGCGGCGTTTTCCACGTTGCAGCCGGCAAATATCTCTCCGCCGGCTCCCAGCAGGGCCGCCCCCACCCGGTAACCGGAATAGGGGGCATAGGCGAACTTTTTCGCCGCCGCCGCCGCCGCGATCAGTTTTTCCTGGTCCGTCATGGTCCTGCCTCCTCCTGTTCCGGAAGCGCCAAGATGGCACATTTTCCGGTTTGGTTGGCGAACTGGTCCCTCTTGACACACCCCGGAGCCTGTTTTCCGGGCTGGTCCGGACGGGTGAATAAACTTTAAGCCGTTGCGGATAGCGACAAAGTAAGGGAACCGGCAGTTTTTTTCGGAATTGGCATAATTATTGCTTATTAAACTGTTGCCATAAGGAGAATCTCGGCCCCGGTCAGGGCCGATAATAATAAGGAGGGCTACGAAATGTCAAAAGTTCTCGGCATAGATTTGGGCACGACCAATTCCTGCGTCGCCATCATGGAGGGGCAGGAGCCGAAAGTCATCCCCAACGCGGAAGGCAATCGGACCACCCCCTCGGTAGTGGCTTTCACCAAGAGCGGGGAGCGCCTGGTGGGGCAGCCGGCCAAACGCCAGGCCGTCACCAATCCCGCCAACACGGTTTTTTCCATCAAGCGTTTCATGGGCCGCCGTTACGGCGAGGTAAGCAGCGAGATCGCCCTGGTCCCCTATAAGGTGATCAAGGCCGATAACGACGACGCCCGGGTCGAGGTCAACGGCAAGGTGTATTCGCCTCCGGAAATCTCGGCCATGATCCTGCAGAAACTGAAAGCCGACGCCGAGAGCTATTTGGGGGAAAAAGTCAAACAGGCGGTGATCACGGTCCCGGCTTATTTCAACGACTCCCAGCGCCAGGCCACCAAGGACGCGGGCAAGATTGCGGGGTTGGAGGTGTTGCGGATCGTGAACGAGCCCACCGCCGCTTCCCTGGCCTATGGCCTGGATAAGAAGAAGGACGAGAAGGTCGCCGTCTTCGACCTCGGGGGGGGGACTTTCGACATCTCCATCCTCGACCTTGGAGACGGGGTTTTCGAGGTTCTCTCCACCAACGGGGACACTCATTTGGGAGGGGACGACTTCGATCAGCGGGTGATGAACTGGATCGCCGGAGAATTCAAGAAGGACCAGGGCATCGACCTGACCCAGGACCCCATGGCTCTCCAGCGGCTCAAGGAGGCCGCGGAAAAGGCCAAGATCGAGCTTTCTTCGGCCGTGGAGACCGAGATCAATCTGCCCTTCATCACGGCCGATCAGAGCGGGCCCAAGCATCTTTCCCTCAAGCTCTCCCGCTCCAAGTTCGAGCAGCTCGTGGATGACCTGATCGAGCGGACCCGGAAGCCCTGCGAGAAGGCGCTCTCCGACGCCGGCCTCGATCCGGCCAAGATCGACGAGGTGATCCTGGTGGGGGGCATGACCCGCGTCCCCAAGGTCCAGGAAATGGTCCGGGGCATTTTCAAGAAGGAGCCCCACAAGGGGGTCAATCCCGACGAGGTGGTCGCGGTCGGGGCCGCCATCCAGGGAGGAATTCTCCAGGGGGACGTCAAGGATGTCCTCTTGCTGGACGTCACCCCCCTCTCCCTGGGGATCGAGACCCTGGGCGGGGTCATGACCAGGCTGATCGAGCGCAACACCACCATCCCGACCAAGAAGAGCGAGATTTTTTCCACCGCCGCCGACAGCCAGACCC
>CAZIEA010000100.1:3054-6663 GCA_964538495.1 uncultured bacterium
AGGTCGAGATCCACGTTCTCCAGGGCGAGCGGGAGATGGCCCGGGATAACCGGACGATCGGCAAATTCCACCTGACCGGGCTTCCCCCCGCGCCGCGCGGCGTTCCCCAGATCGAGGTGGGCTTCGACATCGACGCCAACGGGATCCTCAACGTCGCGGCCAAGGACCTGGGGACCGGAAAAGAGCAGAACATCACCATCACCGCTTCCAGCGGCCTCTCCGACAAGGAAGTGGAGAAGATGGTCAGCCAGGCCAAGGAGCACGAGTCCGAGGACAAGAAGAAGCGCGAGGAGATCGACACCCGCAACCAAGCCGACGCCGCGGTTTACCAGACCGAGAAGCTGCTCAAGGAAAACGGGGATAAGATCGGCGCCGAGGCCAGAAGCCGGATCGAGGCCGCGATCGGGCGGGTCAAGGAGGCCCTGAAGAAGGAGGATACCGCCGAGATCAAGTCGGCTGCCGAGGCCCTCAACCAGAGCTGGCACGCGGCCAGCGAGGAAATGTACCGGCAGGCCACCGCTTCGGCCCAGGCGGCCCAGCCTGGTCCGGGCGAGCCGCAGTCTCCGCCTCCCGGCGCTTCCCAGGGCGCCGGCGACCAGGGCGAGGTGATCGACGCCGATTTCGAAGTGGACGGGGAGGACCGTCCCGGGAAGTGAAGCCGCGCGGGAAATCCCGCGGGGCGAGACAGAAAAACAGCGGAAACATCAGGAAAGGAGGAGTCCGCATGAAAATCAAGCCTTTGGGCGACAACATCCTCGTGGAACCGATTGAGGAGAAAGAAGTGATCAAGGGCGGGATCGTGATTCCCGATACCGCCAAGGAAAAGCCGATGGAGGCCAAGGTGATCGCCGTCGGCCGCGGCAAGAAGGACGAGAACGGCAAGCTGATCCCGATCGACGAAATCAAGGTCGGGGACACCGTCCTTACCAGCAAGTACGGCGGGACCGAGATCAAGTACGACGACAGGACCTACAAGATCGTGAGCGCCGGGGACATCCTGGCCGTCCTGTCCTGAACAACCAGCAAACAGCAAGGAGCGAAAAATGTCAGCCAAACAATTGAAGTTTGATTCCGATGCCCGCCAGGCGGTGCTTTCCGGGGTTGAGCAGCTCAGCCGGGCCGTCAAGGTGACCCTGGGGCCCAAGGGCCGCAACGTGGTCCTGGACAAAAAGTTCGGCTCCCCGACCGTGACTAAGGACGGAGTGTCCGTGGCCAAGGAGATCGAGCTGCAGGATCCCTTCGAGAACATGGGCGCCCAGCTTGTGCGGGAAGTCGCCTCCAAAACCAGCGACGACGCCGGCGACGGCACCACCACCGCCACCATCCTGGCCGAGGTCATCTACAAGCAGGGCCTCAAAAGCGTGACCGCCGGGGCCAACCCGATGGCGATCAAGCGCGGGGTGGAGAAGGCCGTGGAAGCCGTGGTCAAGCGCCTGGAGGAGATCAGCGTCAAGGTGGGCAACGACAGCAAGAAGATCACCGCCGTCGCCACCATCTCCGCCAACGGCGACTCCACCATCGGCTCCAAGATCGCCGAGGCGTTCGACACGGTCGGCAAGGACGGCGTTATCACCGTCGAGGAAGCCAAGGGGATCGAGACCTACCTCAAGGTGGTCGAGGGGATGCAGTTCGACAAGGGCTACCTCTCCCCCTACTTCATCACCAACGCCGAGAACATGGAAGCGGTCCTGGAGGACTGCCTGATCCTGGTGCACGAGAAGAAAATCTCCAACCTCAAGGACATGCTCCCGCTCCTGGAGAAGGTCGCCCAGAGCGGCAAGCCCCTGTTGATCATCTCCGAGGACGTCGAGGGCGAGGCCCTGGCCACCCTGGTGGTCAACAAGATCCGCGGCATCCTCAAGGCCTGCGCGGTCAAGGCCCCCGGGTTCGGCGACCGCCGCAAGGCCATGCTGGAGGACATCGCGGTCCTGACCGGCGGAAAAATGATCTCCGAGGACCTGGGGATCAAGCTGGAAAGCGTCGGTCTTAACGATCTTGGCAGCGCCAAGCGGGTGATCGTGGAGAAGGAAAACACCACCATCATCGAAGGCAAGGGCTCTTCCGAGGACATCAAGGGCCGGTGCAACCAGATCCGCAAGCAGATCGAGGACACCACCAGCGACTACGACCGGGAGAAGCTCCAGGAGCGCCTGGCCAAGCTCGCCGGGGGAGTGGCCGTGGTCAACGTCGGGGCCGCCACCGAGACCGAGATGAAGGAAAAGAAAGCCCGGGTCGAGGACGCCCTCCACGCCACCCGCGCGGCGGTCGAGGAAGGCATCGTCCCCGGCGGCGGGGTGGCCCTGCTGCGCTGCATCGACGCCCTGGAAAAGGTCAAGGCCACCGGCGACGAGAAGATCGGCCTCAAGTTGGTCCGGCGCGCGCTGGAGGAGCCGGCCCGGCAGCTGGCGATCAACGCCGGCCAGGAAGGCTCGATCGTGGTCGAGCAGATCAAGAACTCCAAGGAGCTTAACTTCGGCTACAATGTCGGGACCGACCGCTACGAGGACCTGATGGCGGCGGGGATCATCGATCCCACCAAGGTGACCCGGACCGCTCTCCAGAACGCCTCCAGCATCGCCAGCCTGATGCTGACCACCGAGTGCTTGGTCACGGAGATCCCGGAGGAGGATAAGGGTTCCATGATGCCTCCGGGAGGCGGCATGGGCGGAATGGGCGGGATGATGTAAGAGAGATCCCGCCGCTTCCAGGCGCAAAAGAGCCCCGGGGCCTTGCGGCCCCGGGGGTTTTTTCACCTGTAGGCATGTAGGGCATGTAGAAGGGTTCAGGGTTCAGGGTTCGGGCGCGAATCGGGGTCGGAATCGGAATCGGTATCGGTATCGAGCGAAATCAGGCTGAAGGAACTACCGCCATATTCGCATGTAGACATGTAGGACATGTAGAAAGTCTGCCTTTACGCTCCGATTACGATAACGACAACGAGGAATAATCAGAGAAATCAGAGTTAATCAGGTGCAAAAGTTCGCGGCTCCTGACTCCTGTATCCTGACTTTTTCGGACTCTATGCTCTATGCCCTACGCTCTATGCTGGAACCTGAACCCTATGCTCCATGCTCGGGGAGGAGTATAATTTTATACAACCAGGGAAAAGGGAGGAAAGGCTGTGTGGGCGCCGGCGGGAGTTTTGCTGGAATTGTTTTATCCCCGTTTTTGCGTGGTCTGCGGGATTGGGATCGCCCGGAAAGAAGCGTTTCTCTGCCGATCCTGCCGGGACGGCCTGGAGGAGTGCCCGGCAGGGGTCTGCTCGGTCTGCGGGCTGCCCCTGGAGGGGGAGGTGTTTCCGGACTGGACCTGCCGCGAGTGCCTCTCCGACCCGCCGCCTTTCCGGAAGGCCCGCGGCGCCCTGCTTTACCGGGGGGCGGCAACGGCTGCGATCGTGACTTATAAATACGGGAGTTCCCCCTGGTTGAGCGTTCCCCTGGGGAAGATTCTCTTTCAAGCTTTCCGGCGCTTTTATCCGGACGCGGTTTACGACGGGATCGTCCCGGTGCCGCTGCACCCCCGCAAGCGCAAGGAGAGGGGTTTCGACCAGGTGGGGATGCTGGTAGCCGAATTGGCCGCCGCTTCCGGGCTCCGGCCGCTCCGGCGGGG
>CAZIEA010000100.1:6673-8841 GCA_964538495.1 uncultured bacterium
GCTCCGGGACCGACCCACCGCCGACCAGGCCGCCCTGGCCCGCCCGGAACGGTTGCGCAATGTCCGGGGGGCCTTCCGGGTCCCGCGGCCCGGGCGAGTCCGGGGCGGGAGCTTTTTGCTGGTCGACGATGTCTACACCACCGGCGCCACGATTCGCGAGTGCGCCCGCGTGCTGGCGGAAGCGGGCGCGGCCCGGGTCGACGTCCTCTGCCTGGCCCGGGTTGGGGAAGCATGGGGTTAAGCGTTCCGGTTCACATGTAGGCATGTAGGGCATGTAGAAAGACAAATTCAAACTTGGACTCACCGGGCATGAAAATAGAGAAGAAACCCGAATCCGACCAAGAGAAGGGGATCAGGCTCCAGGTTCACCTGGCCCGGGCGGGGTTGGCTTCCCGCCGGAAGGCCGAGGACCTGATCCGCGCCGGCCGGGTCCGGGTCAACGGGGTCGTTGCCGCCGAGCTGGGGATGAGGGTCCGGCCCGGCCGCGACCGGGTGGAGGTGGACGGGGCCGAGGCCGGGGCGGAGCCCAAACGCTACATCCTGCTCAACAAGCCCGCGGGCTTCATCTGTTCGCTTTCCGACGGCTACGGCCGCAAGCTGGTCACCGAGCTCCTGGAGGGAGTGCCCGAACGGCTGGTTCTGCAACCTGCTCACCCATCCCCGGCACCGGGTGCCCAAGGTTTACCGGGCCCGCCTGCGCGAAGCGGCCACGCCCCTGCAGATCGAGAAGCTGGGGGAGGGGGTGGACATCGGGGACGAGCGCCCGACTTCCCCGGCGCGGGTTAAGGCTCTCAAGCCCCGGGAGCTGGAAATCACCATCCGGGAAGGGCGCAAGCGCCAGGTGCGGCGGATGCTGAAAGCCGTGGGCAACCGGGTGGAGCGGTTGGAACGGATCGGGATCGGCCCCCTCCGGGACCGGGCCCTGGCCCGGGGGAAGTGGCGGGACCTGACCCCCGAGGAAATCCGTTCCCTGCGGGCCGCCGCCCGGGACGGCGGAACTGAGGCTGAAGGCTGAAGGGACTGCCGCCTCATTCACATGTAGACATGTAGGACATGTAGGAGGATTCAGGGTTCAGGGTTCAGGCGCGTACTCGGCATAGCTTCGTTCACGTTCACGGCGTGCGGCGGGGGGAGATTGCTTCGCCCCGGCGGGGCTCGCAATGACGCTAAATAATCAGCGCTCCTGTTTCCTGACTCCTGACTCCTGTATCCTGGTTTGGGCCGGATTACGGATCACTGATAACGATTCACGGTTTTCCTGAACCCTGAACCCTGAACCCTGAACCCTGAACCCTGAACCCTTAATGATGTATACTGTAAAAAACCGGAGGGTCATATGCGGATGGCGCCCGGGCGGGGCGCATTCATTTAAGGAGATAAGCCATGGATTTCAGCAAGTTCACCCTTAAGTCCCAGCAGGCCCTGCAGGGGGCCCAGGCCCTGGCCGCCGAGCGCGACCAGCAGGAGATCACGCCCGCCCACTTGCTGCTCGCTCTGCTGGGGGACGGCGAGGGGATCATCCGGCCGCTTTTGCAGAAACTCGGGGTCAACCCCGGGGAGCTGGGCGCGGCGCTGCAAAAGGAGCTGGAGAAAATCCCCAAGGTTTACGGCGGGGGGCCGACCAGCGCCTACCTCTCCTCCGCCCTGAACGGGGTCCTGAACAAGGCCTGGGAGGAGGCCCGGGGGCTCAAGGACGAATACTTGAGCGTCGAGCATCTTCTGCTTGCCCTGGCCGACTCTTCCGACGCGGCCGGGAAGGCTTTGCGGCAGAGAGGCGTCACCCGCGACGGCATCCTCAAGGTCCTGGTCGAACTGCGCGGCTCCCAGCGGGTGACCGACGCCAACCCGGAGGAAAAATATCAGGCCCTGGCCCGTTTCGCCCGCGATCTCACCGATTTGGCCCGCAAGGGGAAGCTCGATCCGGTGATCGGCCGGGACGAGGAGATCCGCCGGGTGATCCAGGTCCTCTCCCGCCGGACCAAGAACAACCCGGTCCTGATCGGGGAGCCGGGGGTGGGCAAGACCGCTATCGCCGAGGGCCTGGCCCAGCGCATCGTGGCCGGGGACGTGCCCTCGGGCCTGAAGAACAAGCGGTTGCTCGCCCTGGACGTCGGGGCCCTGGTGGCCGGTTCCAAGTTCCGGGGGGAGTTCGAGGACCGGCTCAAGGC
>CAZIEA010000101.1:0-8738 GCA_964538495.1 uncultured bacterium
CGCTCCGGGTCCAGGACCCGGTCCTGGCCGGGTTCAGCCCCCGGGAAATTCTGAGCTTCAGCCGCCGCCACAGCCACGGCTACCTGGAGAAATACCCGGGCTTCCGCCTCTCCTCCCGCCGGGCGGGCGAACTCCTGCCCCAGTTCTACCACCTCTACCCGCTCTGGCTGGCCGTCTTTTACCACTGGGGCGGGCTTGCTTTCGTCTTCTACCTCAATCCCGTGCTGGGTTTGCTGAGCTTGCTGGCGATTTACTTCGCCCTCCGTCGGCTCTGGGATTGGCGGGTAGCGCTGCTGGCGCTTTTTCCCCTGGCCCTCAACCTCTCCCAGATCTGGCAGGTCCGGCTCCCTACCGCCGAGACCTTCAGCCAGTTATTTTTCTTCGGGTCGCTCTTGCTGCTGGCTTCCTACCTGGAGACGGGGGGACGGCGCTGCGGGGCTCTGGCCGGGGGGGCGCTGGGCTGCTTTTTCATTTCCCACATCAGCGCCGCGTTGCTCCTGGCTCCCCTGGCGGTGTTTTTCTACCGGCGCTGGTTCCTCCGTTTCCGCCCCGGCGACTTCTGGGTGCTCGTCCCCCTGGGAGCGGGCCTGGCCCTATCCCTGTTTCCCCACCTGTTTTTTGGGACCCGCTACGCCGCCTTGGCCCTGAACCAGTTTTCCCGGTCGGGCCTGCTGCTTCTGCCGGCCGGCGCGGGTCTGCTGGTCGCTCTGGTCGCCCGGGCTTGTTCCCGCCCGGCCCGGGAATCCCTGGGGAAGATTTTTTCCGGGACTCCGGCCCGCGTGCTTTTAGCCCTGGCGGCCGCGGGAGTGCTCTTTTTCGGTTTTTTCCTCCGCCCCGGCTTGGCCTCCGAGAATCCGGAACTGACCAACCTGGTGGAACTTTCCTGGTTTCTCACCCCGCTGGGGGCGGCCCTGGCCTCCCTGGCTCTTCTGGGGATGATCCTGCGGGAGAAGTCCCCGGCCCGCTGGTATTTTCTCCTGGCCCTCCTGGCCTTCGGGGGAGTCTTTCTCTGGCAGCAGATGATCCACTTCAATTACATGTGGGCGATCCGCCGTTACAGCGTGCTGCTGGTTCCCGGGGGGCTGATCCTGGCGGCGGTCTTTCTGGTGCGGCTCCGGCGTTGGCCGCTGGGGCGGGCGGCTTCCGGCCTGCTCCTGGCGGTCCTGGCGCTCCAGACCGCCCTGGTTTCCCGTCCGGTCTGGCGGCACCGGGAGTTCCGCGGGGCCCTGGATTTCCTCTCTGAGCTCGAGCGGGATCTGGCCGATCCCCTTCCGGTCCTGGTCGGAGGGAGTTCCGTGGACAAGATCCCGACCCTGGTCCACCTGATCCTGAACCGGCGGGTGCTCCCCCTCTACCGGGACGATCCCGCCGAGATCGTCCGCGGGGTCGAAGCCCTCTCCCGGGTCTGCGGGGGGAACGGTTCCTTCTACTATCTCGCGGACGGGCCTTTCCCCGAAGAAACCGCTCTGGAAGCGGAGTTTCTGCGGGAAATCCGTTTCCGCTCCTTCATCCTGGAGCGGACCTGGGACCGGGTCCCTGCCCGGGTCCTGGAAGACGCCGCCCCCGACGCCAACTTCGACGTTTTCGTTTACCGTTTCCGCCTGAGAGCGGATTTGCCGCCGGAGCCGCGAACTGAAACCGAGATTACCGCGGATTAACCGCGAATCTCCGCCAAGCAAAACTAAGATTTCGCAGATTACCGCAGATTGATTCCGTTCATAGGTTGAACTACGAATTCCGCGAATTACACGAATTCAGGCGACTGCTTACTGCTGACTGCATACTGCTTACCCCAATTTTCTAAACCCTATGCTCTATGCCCTCTGCTCTATGCTGAAGCATGTCCACGGATTACCGGATTTTCTGAATCCTGTTTCCTATATCCTGGCTTTCAATGGCTTACGGATCACGATTCACGGGGGCAGGGCTGAAGCCTTGCGCTACGACGGATCACGGGTTACTGATCACGGATTACTGGTTTTCCTGAACCCTGAACCCTGTATCCTGATTTCCGTGTCGGGAGACAACGGGAAGGAGGAGATGAGATGAGCCAGGAAAGAAAGCACGGTCTGGGTTGCCTGAAGGACCCCGCCGACTCCCGCGACATCCCGGTCTCCCTGGTCCTGCCCCGCCTGGAAGCCCCCGCCGAGATCGATTACTCCGGCCGGATGAGCCCGGTGCGGGACCAGGGCGAGGAAGGGACCTGCGTGGGGTTCGCCGCCGCGGTCGGGGTCAAGGAGCACCAGGAGATGGCCGAGCACGGGGACTTCATCGGGCTTTCCCCCCGCTACCTCTACGCCCTCTGCAAGAGTTTGGACGGGATCCCGGATCAGGAAGGGACCTACCCCCGGGTGGCGATGAAGGTCCTGGCCGAGACCGGGGTCTGTCGGGAGGAGTGCTGGCCCTACCGGCCCTATCAGAAGGACCGCCCTTGCGCCGAGGCTGACGCGCAGGCCGCTCCCTTCCGGATCCGGACTTATGCCCGCCTGGGCGGGGCCGCCGAGATGGAGCGGAGCCTGAGCGTGAACGGGCCTTTCCTGGCCGGGGTGGAGGTTTTTTCCGGCTGGTTCCGGACCCGCGACGGGAAGATCCCCGAACCCTCGCCCTCGGAACAGTCCCTGGGCGGGCACGCCGTCTGCGTGGTCGGCTACAGCCGCGCCGGGAACTACTTCAAGTTCAAGAATTCCTGGGGGGAGGATTGGGGCCGGGGAGGCTACGGCTTCCTCTCCTACGAGTACCTGAAGAACCACTGTCTGGACGCCTGGAGCGCCACCGACCTGATCGCCGACCCCCACGCTCTGGCGGTCTTGCGCGCCCGCGGCGGGATGCCCCGGAAGGCCCCGGCCGGGAAGGGAGAGTGATCGGCATCATCCGCCTGCTCACACACTGTGCCGGGAAGTATTTCATCGCGTTGCTCGCCGGCGGCTTGCTCGCGGCCTTCCTCCCGCCGGCCCGATCGTGCGGTACGTCCTCAGCGTGGGGGATCATGGCTTCAGCCTGATCGCGAAATGGCTCCACGAATTCGAGGCCGTCAACCGGTTCGAGGGGGACCTGGTAATGATCTCAGTCTTCACGAGTTTGTGAGCGAAGGGGCGTCATGAACCTGCTGGACATGCGAACGGTGGTTTTCAGCTACGCCATCAGCAATTTCATCTGCCTGGTCGTCATCGTCCTGCTCTGGAGGCGGAACCGCGCTCGTTTCCCCGGGCTGGGCCTCTGGGCGGCCGACTTTGCGCTGCAGTTCGCGGCGCTGGTGCTGATTTCGCTCCGGGGGACGATCCCGGACATTCTCTCCATGACGGGTGGCAACACCATGGCCGTCGCCGGCGCCATCCTGCTTTACGCGGGCCTGGAACGTTTCACGGCCACTCCCGCCGCCCAGTTCCACAACTGGATCCTGCTGGCGGTCTTTGCCGCCGCCCACGCGTATTTTGCCGTTATTTCCCCCGATCTGAAGGCGCGCAACATTCTTATTTCCTCGGCCATATTGTTGATCTGCCTCCAGTGCGCTTGGCTGATGCTCCGTCGCCGCCCCCCGGAAATGCTCGGCATCACCAGGGGCGTTGGTTACGTCTTCGCCGCCTTTGCCCTGATCAACGCCGTCCGCATCCTGGTCGAGCTGGCGGTCCCTTCGGGCGCCGACCTGTTCAACACCAATATTTATGAAAAACTCTTCCTCCTGGGCTATCAGATGACCCTTGTCGTTCTGACCTTTGCCCTGTCCCTGATGGTCAACCACCGCCTGTTCGTGGACCTGGAAAACGACATCAGCGCGCGCCGGCGGACGGAGGAAGCGCTGCGGCTGAGCGAAGAGAAGTTTTCCAAGGCATTCCGGTCGAGCCCGGACGCCGTTCTGCTCTCCCGCCGGCGGGACGGGCTACTCATCGAAGTCAACGAGAGCTTCTGCCGCCTGACGGGCTATTCGCGCCGGGAGGCGCTCTCCAGTTCTTCGCTCGACCTGGGGTTGTGGGCCGAGCCCCGGGAACGGGAAAAGGTAATGGCGGAACTCCCCCGTGTTCGTGAGCACGAGTTTGACATACGGACCAAGGCGGGGGCCATTCGGCGGGTCTTATATTCGGGAGAAACTATCAATATAGGGGGCGAGGAATGCGTCCTCTCGATCATCCGCGACATTACCGAGAAAAAGCGCTCGGAGGAAGCCCTGCGGCTCAGCGAGGAGCGTCACCGGAGCGTCTTCGAGATTTCCCCGGTGGGGATCTGCCTGCTCGGTCTGGAGGGGAACTTGGAATCGGTCAACCCCGCCGGGGCCGCCATCTTCGGATACACGGCCGGAGAACTGCCCGGACTCAAGGTTGGGGACATTGTGCCGAAAATCACCCGGCCGGACTTGGATCTCCTGGTGAAGAACATAGGAGAAAACGGCCCCCAGATCTTCGAGTCGGAGGGCAGGAAGAAGAACGGGACGGCGTTCCCGCTTCAGGTCAGCGCCGCCCTTTACCGCTTAACGGACGGGGAGCGCTTGTTCCTTATCCTCGTAGACCTCACCGGGCAGAAGCAGGCCGCGGAGGCCGAACATCTGCAGCGGCTTGCCAAGACGCTGCTCAGGTTCCAGGAGGAGGAACGCAAACACCTCGCCCGGGAACTCCACGACCACCTCGGCCAGGACCTGGCGACGATCAAGATCGGCTTGGCCCTGGCCAGGAAGGACCACCCGAAGCTGGCGCCCCGGCTGGCGGAGGAGATTGACGAGTCGATCAGGACGGCGGACAAGATCATCGCCGACGTCCGGCGCATCTCCGCGGGCCTCCGGCCGGAGAGCATCGACAAGATCGGTCTCCTGCCCGTGCTGGAGGACGAAATCCGGCGCCTCTCTTCCCGGAGCGGGGTGGCGATTACCCTGGATTCCGCCGGGTTGGAGGAACGCCTTCCCTCGGCCCTGGAGATCGCCGTCTACCGGATCGTCCAGGAAGCTCTCACCAATGTCATCAAGCACGCCTCTTCCAAAAGCGCGCAAATTACGATCCGCCGGGGAGAGGCCGGTATTGTCGTGACGATCCGGGACGACGGCCGGGGGTTCCCTCCGGAACGCGGGAAAACCGGCGGCCTCGGCCTGCTCGGGATCAGGGAACGGGTTGCCGCCGAGGGCGGCTCCCTGCGGATTGAATCAAGCCCGGGGGAGGGGACCAGCCTCTGCGTCACTATTCCCCTGCGGCCGGAAGAAACCGGCAATCGCAATGACGTTCAACCCGGAAACCACGGACAAGCATAAGTCATGAAAATTCTTCTCGCCGACGACCATGACGTGGTCAGGAAAGGCCTGCGGGCGATCCTGGAAAAGGACGTTCCCGGCTGCATAATCATAGAAGCCGCCGATGGGCTTCAGGCGGTGGACCTAGCCCGCCGCCTGAAGCCGGAGTTGGCTGTTCTCGACATCAGCATGCCGGGGCTGAACGGCCTGGAAGCCGTGCGGCAGATCTCCGGCCTCGACCCGGGGACAAGGATCATCATTCTTTCCATCCACCAGAGCGAGACGTTTGTGAACAGCGCCCTCCGGTACGGCGCCACGGCTTACCTCCTCAAGGAACGCGTCGTGGAGGAACTGACGAAGGCGATCGGCGCGGTCCTGCGGGGGAAACTCTATCTCAGCCCGCCTCTGCGCGCTTTTCTCCGCCCCGGCCCGAACGGATCCCGAATCCCGCTGCCGGGCGTCGCCGTCGAAGAACTCTCAAACCGCGAGCGGGAAATCCTCGGCCTGCTGGCGGAAGGTTTCACTAGTGTCGAGATCGGGAAGAAACTGCACCTGAGCCCGGAAACCGTGAAGACCCACCGCAAGAACCTGATGAGGAAATTGGGGGTCCACAACCTCCCGGCGCTGGTGAAACTCGCGCTTGAGCACAAGCTGAACCCCCGGCTGTAACGAGCCCCCATTTCCCGGCGTTCGGATGCGAATACCCACTACGGGGTATTGAGCAATTTGCCGGATGGGTTTCTACTGGCACCGTGAATGCCGGTTCAACGACAAAAACATTCCGGACGATGCTGATCGACGATCACGCCGGCTTCCGGCGTTTCTTGAGGAAATGCCTCGCCCGCCATCCCTTCATCGAAGTGGTGGGAGAGTCGGCCAGCGCCGAGGAAGCCTGGGTGGAGATCGAGCGCCTGAGCCCTGATCTGCTCACGGTGGATGTCCATCTCCCGGGGCAAGACGGCTTCGAGTTCGTGCGAAAGGCGCAGGGCCTGAACCCGGAAATCAATGCGATCTTCATCTCCTTCAACGGGAGCCCGGCCTTTCGGGATCGAGCCCGGGAAATGAATTGCCCCTACCTGGTCAAGGATAACCTTCCGGAAGACCTCGCCCCGGTCCTGGAGGGGCTCCGGACTTGTCCCGTGCCCGCCGGCGCCGGAGCGAATTTCGAGGATGATAAGGGCAAGCGGGGGAATTAATAAGATCGCCAGCTGAACCGTTCTCTGGCCGCCTATTGCCGTATAACCCCGGGCGCTAAAGTCAGAATATACCCACTTTGGGGTATTGCCGGATACGCCCTCTTTTGGTATACGTCGGCGCGGTTTATTCAAGCAAATACTCCGGCGGAAAGCGCAGGAGGGGTCGGGTGAGTCGCGGCCTCGCGGGAAAATGGGTTAAGTTCGCAGGGGAGGGGAGATGAAGAGAGCATTTTGGGGCGCGGTGTTTTTCGGCCTGCTCCCGGTCTTTTCCGCCCATGGCGTCACCCTTTCTCTGACCGGGGCGGAAGATTCCAACCGGTGCGAGGCCCATACCTATTACATCACGGTGGAGAACCCCGCCTGGTATGCTCATACCGCTTCCTCTCTCGTGTTCACCAACACCGTCCCTCCGGACGGCTTTGTTTTTCAGGATGAATCCGCCGTTATTGTCACGCCCCAGGGAAGCCTGAGCGGGCTCCCGGCCAATCCCGCCGTCGCGGGGGATGACCTGGTCTGGGACCTGGACGCGATTTTCGGTTCGCCCATTACCCTGGCCCCGGGGGAAAGCCTCGATATCGAGTTCAACCTCGAGGTCGACTGCCTCGGCAACAGCGGCCAGAACGACCTCCTGGTCGAGTACGAATCCCCCGAGTTCAACCCCCAGAGCGACAGCGATTCCCTCTTCGTCACCGTCTGGCCGGGCGACGTCAACATCATCAAGTCGCCCCCGGTCCAGGAAGCCACTATCGGCGATTGGGTCGCCTACACCATCAAGGTCGAGAGCAGCGGCCTGGGCTCGATCAAGAACGTTGTGGTCAGGGACACGCTGGATTTCGGCCTCCTCTTGCTGGACTCCTCCCCTTACCCCGATGTGATCGTCGGGGACACCTACTACTGGACCTTCGCCGCCATCCCCGAGCTGGCCGAGATGGCGCCCGACGAGGTCTACTACATCGCCCTGACCGCCGAGGTCGCCGCCTGCGTAGAGCTCATCAACCGCGCCGACGCGACTTTCGGCTGCGACGGGATGGTTTCGGTCCCCGACTCCGTCTGCCTCGACACCGCCGATGAAACGCCCCCGGGGACGGCCACCGCTACCATCGACTACCAGCTGGCCACCCCGTTTATCGGCTTCAACCTCGTCCCCTCGATGGCCGGGATCGACTACTGCGACGGCCGCACCATTAACGTGGCGGTCGACAACACCGGCGCCGGCGACGCCTACGGGCTGGTCCTGATCACCAGCCTCGACGCCACCGGCTACGACATCAACAACCTGAGCGGGGCCTCCTACTCCGGCGGCGACTTCACCGTCGGGACCGTGCCCGCCGGCGACACCGTTTATTTCTCCTTCGACATCGGCTGGCCGGATCTCTCCTGCCCGCCCGATCCTTCATCCCAGAACACCCTCTGGCGCCCGGAGTACGATGACCAGTGCGGCACTCCCTACGCCCCCCCGGTTGCCATCCACCCGGTCTCGATGACCGGGATGCCCTCGCTTTCGATTTCCAAGAACAACCCCGGGGTGGTCAACGGGTTCGACACCATCACCTTCGAGATCACCGTCGGCTACGAAGGTCCCGACGGCTTCGTTCCCACCATCACCGACACCTATCCCTCCGGGTGGACGATCCAGTCGATCTCCGACGGCGGCAGCGACTCCGGCTCGGCCGTCACTTGGGACGCCCTTACCTTCAACGGCGGCGACAGCCGGACCGTCAGCTTCCAGATGGCCGTCCCCGGCGGCGACCCCTGCGCCGGCCCGGCCCCGGGCCTTTACTCCAATCCCGCCGGGGTCACCGCGGGCACCGACTGCCACGGCTGCGCCATCCCGGCCGCCTCGACCACGGTCACCTTCCCGGTCGAGGACACGCCCGGCTGCGACGGCGACGACTGCGTCGAGTCCGCGGTCCTCTCCGGGGGCGGGACGGCCGAGGTCTGCACCACCCTGTCTTATAACGCGGCTTACACTTTCGGGACCGGCGTCGCTCTCCCCGGCGACTGGTCGGCCGCGGAGTTCACTTCCCAGATGCTCCTGGACCAGACCGCCGCCGCCCTGAATTCGGTCCTGATCGACGGTTTCAACTACCAGACTTACGTTTCCGACAACGCCGGCGCCGGGGGAACCTACATCGTCGATCTCTCCGGGCTCGACTCTTCCCCCGCCCCGGCCCCCGGCGCTGCCTCCACCCTGGAGATCGACTTCACCTTCAACACCGCCGACACCACCGGCTCCGGCTGGCAGCAACTCGACCTCGACCTGGGAGGCGGCTGCGGGGTCGAGAGCAACTGGATTTACCTGTCGGTGGAACGTTCGACGGTCGGGGTCAGCC
>CAZIEA010000102.1:0-3130 GCA_964538495.1 uncultured bacterium
TGAGGTTCGCCATCCGGGAAGGCGGGCGGACGGTCGGGGCCGGGACCGTGACCGAAATCGTGGAATAGGCGGGACCGGGAGTCAGGGAACGGACGGATTCGCGGAATCCCGTCCTCAAGGTATCCTAGAGTTTTGAGTTGAAACCATCCGGGTTTCCTCCCCGGCGGGGAGGGGACCCGGATCATCCTGCGGCAAGGTTGGTGCGAGATGGCGCGTGAACATGTGATCCTGGCTTGCGGAGAGTGCAAGCGGAGGAACTACAATTTGTTCCACAATAAGGCCACCGGCAAACTGAGTCTGAAAAAATATTGCCCGTATTGCCGGAAGCACACGGAGCACAAGCAGACCAAGTAGAGCCGGGTTCGGACTGAAATAGGCCAGTAGCTCAATTTGGCTAGAGCACCGGTCTCCAAAACCGGGGGTTGGGGGTTCGAGTCCCTCCTGGCCTGAGAGGCGGCAGCGGGGGGACCCCGCGGGATCGGCAAATCGGGGGCAGCGTGAACAGGATAGCGACATTTATCCGGGAAGCCAGGGAGGAACTCAAGAAGGTCAACTGGCCTACCCGCAAGGAACTGATCGAGTCGACCAAAGTCGTCATCGTCGCCAGCATCCTCTTGGCGGCTTTTATCGGGCTGCTCGATTTTGTTCTGACGAAGTTAACCAACTTGATAATAGGTTAGGCAATGGCCCAGGAATGGTACGTAATCCAGACGCTTCCCAGCAAGGAACAGAAGGCTCAGGAGTCCCTCTCCAGCCGGATCGTTCTGGAAGGGATGCAGGACGAGATCACCGAGATCCTGATCCCCTCGGAGAAGGTTTCCGAGGTGCGCTCCGGGAAGAAGATCATCAGCTCCCGCAAATTTTTCCCCGGCTATATCTTCATCCGGATGGAGTATTCCGAACGGGCCTTTTACTTGGTGAGCGAGACCCCCGGGGTGATCGGTTTCGTGGGGAGCGAAGTGCCCCCCCGGCCGCTTCGGGGCGACGAGATCGCGGCGGTGCTCGGACAGGTCGAGGAGAAGAAGGAAAAGATCAAACCCAAGGTGCTTTACTCCATCGGGGAAACGATCAAGGTTACCGACGGCCCGTTCGACAATATGACCGGGACGGTCGAACTGGTGGATCCGGACAAGGGCAAACTGGTCGTCAGGGTCGCCATTTTCGGCCGGGAAACCCCGGTTGAACTGGAATATTGGCAGGTGGAGAAGAGCTGATGGCTAAACAGGTTACCGGAATCATTAAACTCCAGATCGCGGCGGGCCAGGCCAACCCGGCTCCCCCGGTCGGTCCCGCCCTGGGCGCCAAGGGCGTGAACATCATGGAATTTTGCAACGCGTTCAACGCCGCCACCAAGGACCGGGCGGGCTACAAGATCCCGGTGGTGATCACGGTCTACAAAGACCGGAGTTTTTCTTTCATCACTAAGACCTCGCCCGCCGCCGATCTTCTCAAGAAAGCGGCCGGAATCGCGGTGGGCTCCGGCGCTCCCGGCAAGGAGAAGGTGGGGAAAGTCACCCGCGCCCAGGTCGCGGAGATCGCCCGGGCCAAACTTCCGGATTTGAATACCGCTTCGGAGGCCCAGGCCGTCAAGATCGTGGAGGGCACCGCCCGGAGCATGGGCATCGAGATCGAGAACTAGAACAACCAGGGTCCCGCGAAAATGAGCAAAAAAGGAAAAAAATATCGCGCCGCGCGCGCGGCGATCGACCCCGATCGGTTTTACACTGTCACGGAAGCCGTGGCGGAGTTGAAAAAACTGGTTTTTGCCAAGTTTAACGAGACGGTGGAACTCATCCTCCGGCTCGGGATCGACCCCCGCCACTCCGACCAGATGGTCCGGGGCACGGTTTCCCTCCCGCACGGAACGGGAAAGACCATCCGGGTGGTGGCCTTTTGCTCCGCGGACAAAGTCGCCGAGGCCCTCGCGGCGGGAGCGGACTTCGCGGGGAGTTCCGACCTAGTGGAGAAAATCAAGGGCGGCTGGACCGACTTCGACGTCGCTGTCGCCGAAAAGGGAGTGATGCGCGAAATCAGTTCCCTCGGCAAGGTTCTGGGGCCGCGCGGCCTGATGCCCAGTCCCAAGGCGGGCACGGTGACCGATGACATCGTCGCCGCCATCGGCGAAGTCAAGGCCGGCCGCATCGAGTTCAAGTGCGACAAGAGCGGCAACATCCAGGTGGCCGTGGGCAAGGCTAACTTCGAGGCGAGCTTCCTGGAGGAAAACATTATGGCCGTGATCCGGGAAATCGCCCGGGTGAGGCCGGCCGCCGTCAAGGGAAAATACCTGGTCAAGGGGTATATTTGTTCGACCATGAGCCCGGCTTTCCGACTGGACGTCACGGATCTGGCCGGGGCCTGAAGATAGAGGAGGAAGAGGTGAGACCGGAAAAAAAATGGATGGAGTCGGAGTACTCCGCCCGGCTTTCCCGCGCCCAAGCAGTGGTTCTGACCAAATACACCGGGCTTTCCTCCGGCGTGTTTACCGGCTTGCGCCGGGAGTTGGAAAGATCGAAGTCGATTATCTGGTGGTCAAGAACCGCCTTTTCCGGCGGACCCTGCAGGAAAGCTCGTTTAAACCCCTGGCCGAGCAGTGCCGCGAGCAAACCGCGGTCGCCATGGTCGTCGGGGAAGATCTTCCCGCCGCCCTCAAGGTTTTCCTCGCCTTTGCCGAGAAAAACGGGGGGCCCGTGGTGCTGGCGGCCATGTGGGGCGGGAATATTTTTTCCGGATCCGGAATCAAGCGGTTGGCCGGATTGCCCGGCCGCCGTGAGCTTCTGGCCCAATTGCTGCGGGGGGTTCAGTCCCCCTTGAGCGGATTCGTGGGAACGCTCAACGGCCTGCTCACGGGCCTGGTGGTCGCCCTCAAGGGGATAACCGAGAAGAAGTCAGAGGCGGCGGGATAAGGTCTCCGCCCCTGTTTTGCCGGTTCGGCAGTCAGCAGAGGTCATTTCCATCACGCAAGGAGGAAGAAAATGACGGAAGAAGCCAAAACCCAAGAAGGGAGCGAGGTCAGCCCCAAGCTCCAGAAAATGATTGATGAGATCGGGCAGCTTACGGTTCTGGAACTGGCCGATCTGATCAAGGCCCTCGAGGACAAGGCCAAGGAAAAAGAGGCATCGGCGGCACCGGC
>CAZIEA010000102.1:3140-4165 GCA_964538495.1 uncultured bacterium
GGTGCCTGCAACTCGCGCCGGGTGTCGTGATCAGCGCCGCGGCCCCGGTGGCCTACGCCGCCATGCCGGGCGCCGGCGCGGCGGCCCCCGCCGCGGAGGAGCAGACCGAGTTCACGGTGATCCTGACCAATGTCGGGGCCAAGAAAATCCAGGTCATCAAGGAAATCCGCAGCATTACCGATCTGGGCCTGAAGGAAGCCAAGGATCTAGTCGAGGCCGCTCCCGGGCCGGTCAAGGAAAACGTGACCAAGGAAGAGGCGGAAGCCATCAAGAAAAAGCTGGAAGAAGCTGGGGCCACTGTCGAATTGAAGTAATCAGTCCACCCTGGAGCAGCGAGGTAAAGGACATTGATCGCCAAGACAGGACAGAGCGAGCGAATCAGCTACGCCCGGTTTCAGGATTCCACCCGGATGCCGGATCTTTTGGACATCCAGAAGGTCTCCTTCGACGAGTTTCTCCAGGAGGACATTCTTCCGGAAAAGCGCAGGAACCAGGGGCTGGAACAGGTTTTCCGGGAGGTGTTCCCCATTCAGAGCTATGACGGGAACTCCAGCCTGGAGTTTGTCAGCTACAGCCTGGGGACTCCCCGCTACAGCATCCAGGAGTGCCAGCGCCGGAGCCTGACTTACGCCGTCCCCCTCAAGGTGAAGCTCCGGCTCAAGAGCAACGGCATCGTCAGGGAGGAAACGGTTTTCATGGGGAATATCCCCAAGATGACCAGGCAGGGCTCCTTCATCATCAATGGGGCCGAGCGGGCGATCGTGAGCCAGCTTCACCGCACTCCCGGAATCTGCTACGAAACCGTGAAAAGGCCCGGGGTGGGGCACGGACTCCTTTATATGTTCCGGATCATCCCCAACCGGGGGTCCTGGCTGGAAGCCGAGTTCAACCGCAAGGGGCAGATTTATTTCTACCTCGACAAAAAACGTTCCAGCCGCAAGTTCCTGGCCACCACCCTGTTGCGGGCGCTCGGCTTCGGGACCGACCGGAAGATCGTCGAGTTGTTCTGCCGGACCGAGCGGCTC
>CAZIEA010000102.1:4175-8717 GCA_964538495.1 uncultured bacterium
CGCCCCCGCCGATCGCGAGGACTCCAAGAAGCTGCTCGGGCGCTGCCTGTGCGCCCCGGTCCTGGACGAGAAGCAGACCATTCTTTTTCCGGCCTATACCCGGATCGACAAGGGGATATTGGAAACCCTGCGCAAGGGGCGCGTCGAACGCCAGATTGAGATCTTCATTCCCGGGCCCTGCGTCGAGCCGCTGCTGGCCATGTTCGCGGCCGATCCGACCGACAGCCAGGAAACCGCTCAGCGCTATATCTACCGGCGCCTGCGCCCCGGCGATCCCCCGACCGAGAAAAAGGCCGCCGACCTGATCGAGCGCAGGTTTTTCGACGTCCGGCGCTTCGACATGGGCAGGGTGGGGCGGTTCAAGCTCAATCAGAAGCTCTCTCTTCCGACCGAGGGCAAGGTTCTGGAGCAGGGCGCGCTGCAGCCCCAGGACATCGCCGAGGCCCTGCGCTATCTGATGCTGCTGGGCGCCGGGGAAGCCGGCTACCAGGTCGACGACATCGACCACCTGGGCATGCGCCGGGTGGCCATGGTGGGGGAACTCCTCCAGGACCAGTGCCGGAACGGTCTTTCCCGTCTGGAGAGAATGGTCAAGGACAAGATGAACGTCTACGAGACCAGTTCCGAGACCCTCACCCCGCACAAGCTGGTTAACCCCAAGGCTATCTCCAGCGTCCTGCGCGATTTCTTCGGGCGCAGCCAGCTGAGCCAGTTCATGGACCAGACCAACCCCCTGGCGGAAATCACGCACAAGCGCCGGCTGACGGCGCTGGGCCCCGGCGGGCTTTCCCGCAAAAGGGCCGGTTTCGAGGTGCGTGACGTCCATTCCAGCCACTACGGGAGAGTCTGTCCGATCGAGACCCCGGAAGGCCCCAACATCGGCCTGATCGCCAGTCTTTCCACCTTTGCCCGGGTCAACAGCCTGGGTTTCATCGAGACCCCCTACCGCAAGGTGGAGGGCGGCCGCGTGTTTCCGATCGAGAGCAAGCAGGATCAGCGCGATAACATCCTTTGGCTGACGGCCGACGACGAGGAAAAATACGTCATCGCCCAGGCCAATGTTATCATCGACGCCAAAGGCCGGATCGAGAAGGACCTGGTCCAGGCCCGCCAGCGCGGGGATTTCCTGCTCGTCCCCCGGGAGGAAGTCCAGCTGGTGGACGTTTCTCCCAAGCAACTGGTCAGCGTGGCCGCCAGCCTTATCCCCTTCCTGGAACACGATGACGCCAACCGGGCCCTGATGGGCTCCAACATGCAGCGGCAGGCCGTTCCCCTCATGTGCACGGAGGCTCCAGTCGTGGCCACCGGCCTGGAGGGCAAGACCGCCGAGGATTCCCGGGTGATGGTCCTGGCCGAGGAAGCCGGGACGGTCGAGTTCTCGGATGCTTCCCGGATCGTGATCAGCGGCCGGGAATACCCGCTCTGCAAGTTTTTCCGCTCCAACGCGGGGACCTGCATCAACCAGACCCCGCTTGTGCGCAAGGGGCAGAAAGTCAAGAAGGGGGATGTCATCGCCGACGGGCCGGGCACCGCCCAGGGGGAATTGGCCCTGGGCCGGAACGTCCTGGCCTGCTTCATGCCCTGGCGCGGCTACAACTTCGAAGACGCCATCGTGATCAGCGAGCGGCTGGTCCGGGAGGACGTCTACACCTCGATTCACATCGAGGTATACGAGGTCGGCGCCCGCGACACCAAGCTGGGCCGCGAGGAGATCACCCGGGACATCCCCGGGGTGGGGGAGGAGGCTCTCAGCAACCTTGACAGCGAAGGCGTGGTCCGGATCGGGGCCGAGGTTGTTCCCGGGGATATCCTGGTCGGGAAGATTACTCCCAAGGGCGAGACCGAGCTCATGCCCGAGGAAAAGCTCCTGCGGGCGATTTTCGGGGAGAAGGCCGCGGACGTGAAGGACACTTCGCTCCGGGTGCCTTCCGGGATCGAGGGGATCGTGATGGACGTCAAGGTCTTCTCCCGCCGCGACAGCTCCGACGACGACACCGCCCAGCAGGACAGGCTCCGGATCAAGGAGATCCGGCAGACTTACCAGGCCAATGTCGCCCGCCTGCGCCAGGACCGCCAGAAGGCCCTGGAAAAGCTTTTGGTCGGGGAAAAATTGGGAGGCTCGGTGGAGATCACCGACACCGCCGACGTCGTCATCCCCGGCGGCAAGAAGATTACCCAGACCATGGTGGCCAAGCTCGAGCCCCTGACCTACGAGGATCTCCAGTTCGACGGGGAAGACGAGATGACCGACCGGTTCCGCAAGATCATGGTCGACTACGAGGTCCGGTTCGAGGAGCTTGACCTCCGGCGCAACCAGGAATTGGAGGAAGTCCGGGTCGGGGATGAACTCGAGCCCGGCGTGATCAAGAAGGTCCAGGTCTATATCGCCACCAAGCGCAAGCTGCAGGTGGGGGACAAGATGGCCGGCCGCCACGGGAACAAGGGTGTGATTGCCAAGATCCTCCCCGAGGAGGACATGCCTTTCCTGGCCGACGGGACTCCCGTGGACATCGTCCTTAATCCGCTGGGGGTGCCTTCCCGCATGAATGTCGGGCAGGTTCTGGAAACCCACTTGGGCTGGGCCGGAAAAATTTTGGGTCTGAAATTCACCACCCCGGTTTTCGACGGGACTCCCGAGGGGAAAATCCGGGAGATGATGGTGAAAGCGGGCCTGCCCGCGAGCGGCAAGGTCACCCTTTTCGACGGGCGCACCGGCAAGCCCTTCGGGAGCAAGGTGGTGGTGGGAAGCATCTACATGATGAAACTCCATCACCTGGTGGCGGAGAAAATCCACGCCCGGGCCACCGGGCCTTACTCCCTGGTTACCCAGCAGCCCCTGGGCGGCAAGGCCCAGTACGGGGGGCAGCGCTTCGGGGAAATGGAAGTCTGGGCACTGGAGGCTTACGGCGCGGCTTACGCTCTCCAGGAAATGCTTACCGTAAAAAGCGACGACATCAACGGGCGGACCCGTATTTACGAGTCCATCGTCAAGGGGAGCAATACCCTGGAAGCGGGCACGCCCGAGTCGTTCAACGTCCTGATCAAGGAACTCAGGAGCCTGGCCCTGGACGTGCGGACCGAGAAGGCCGCGCAGGCCCGTCTCTGAGTTTTTTCCGGTTCGGAGGGATACATTCATGATCGATGAGAAGGCGGCAACCCTTTTCGGGATCGAGGCCGACAACGCTTTCGACCAGGTCAGCATCCGGATCGCTTCTCCGGAAGAAATCCGCGGCTGGTCGCACGGCGAGGTCAAGACTCCGGAAACCATCAACTACCGGACCTTCAAGCCGGAAAAAGACGGGCTTTTCTGCGAACGCATTTTCGGTCCCACCAAGGACTGGGAATGCGCTTGCGGAAAGTACAAGCGGATCAAGCACAAGGGTACGATCTGCGACCGCTGCGGCGTCGAGGTCACCCTTTCCAACGTCCGCCGCGAGCGGATGGGGGTGATCGAGCTGGCGGTCCCCGTTTCCCACATCTGGTTCCTCAAGAGCCCCCCGAGCCGGATTTCCAACGTGCTCGGGCTCTCGGTCAAGGATCTGGAGAGGGTCATCTACTATGAGTATTACGCGGTGATCGATCCTGGCAACACCCCCCTTCAGGTCAAGCAGATCCTGAGCGAAGAGGAATACCGCAAGGCCCTGCTCGACTACGGGGAGGAGGCCTTCCAGGTTATGATGGGCGCCGAAGCGGTCAAGGAACTCCTCAAACGGGAGGATCTCGACCAGCTTGCCCTGGAGATCAAGGAAAAGATCGACGCCACCAATTCCCAGCAGACGGTCCGCCGTCTGGCCAAGCGTTTGCGGATTATCGAGAACTTCCGCACCTCCGGCTGTCGTCCGGACAGCATGATCCTCGACGTGCTTCCGGTCATTCCCCCGGATCTCCGCCCCCTGGTGCTGCTGGAGGGTGGGCGCTTCGCCACCAGCGATCTCAACGACCTCTACCGGCGGGTGATCAACCGCAACAACCGGCTGAAAAACATTCTTCAGCTCAAGACCCCGGAAGTCATCGTCCGCAACGAAAAGCGGATGCTCCAGGAAGCCGTGGACGCCCTTTTCGACAACGGGAAGCAGGGCCGGCCCGTGGTTGGGGCCAACGGCCGCCCCTTGAAAAGTCTCTCGGACAACCTGCGTGGAAAACAAGGCCGGTTCCGCCAGAACCTGCTCGGGAAAAGGGTGGATTATTCGGGCCGCTCCGTGATCGTGATCGGCCCCGAGCTCAAGCTTAACCAGTGCGGTCTCCCGAAAAGCATGGCCCTGGAGCTGTTCAAGCCCTTCGTCTACGGCAAGTTGCAGTCCCGCGGCGCGGCGACCACCATCAAGGCGGCGAAGAAGCTGGTCGATCGTGGGGCCGGCGAGGTCTGGGACATCCTTGAGGAGGTGATCCGCGAGCACCCGGTCATGCTCAACCGTGCCCCGACCCTGCACCGCCTGGGCATCCAGGCCTTCGAGCCGGTGCTGATCGAGGGCAAGGCCATCCAGCTCCACCCCCTGGTCTGCACCGCCTTCAACGCCGACTTCGACGGCGACCAGATGGCGG
>CAZIEA010000103.1:0-8665 GCA_964538495.1 uncultured bacterium
ATCTCGACCACGGCTTCCTGAAAGGAAGCCGCGATATCCGACACCGGGACTTCCTCCCCCCGGGCCCGGCAATCCGCCGCCGCCTGCCGGACGGCGGTCTTGAGCCCGCTGAAGCTGAAATCCAGATCCCCGCTTTTCTCCATGCCCCGGGGAAATTTGAAACGCCCGGGATTTCCCCCGCCAGCCGCCTTCTCCAGCGGCGGCCCCCCGGGATAGCCGAGCCCCAGGAGGCAGGCTACCTTGTCGAAGGCCTCTCCGGCCGCGTCGTCCCGGGTCGTTCCCAGGACACGGGACCGGTCCCAGGATGAAGCCTCGATCAGGAGGGTATGCCCCCCGGACACGACCAGGCCCACCAGGGGGAACTCGAACTCCTCCCCGCGCAGGCAGGCGGAATAAAGGTGGGCCTTGAGGTGGTTGACACCGGCCAGGGGAAGGCCGCGGGCGAACGAGAGCGCCTTGGCCAAGGCGGCCCCCACCAGAAGTGCCCCGATCAGCCCGGGACCGCGGGTAAAGGCCACCGCGTCCACCCCGGTCATGCCGGGCGCCCCCAGAAGTTCCTCGAGCAGGGGGAGAAGGTTTTCCAGGTGGGCCCGGGAAGCCAATTCCGGGACTACTCCTCCGAAGGGCCCGTGCAGGGCGGCCTGGGAGGAGAGACGGCTGTCCAGAATCCTCGCGCCGTCCTCGACCAGGGCGACGGAAGTCTCGTCGCAGGAAGTCTCGATCCCCAGGATTCTCATGGCGCCGCCACCAGGGTGGAAACCGGAACCACCTGAATCCCGGAAGCGGCCAACTCCCCCAGCCGCCGGGTCAGGATCTCCAGGGTCAAGCCCCGGTAATGCCCGATCACCACGGCGCTTCCCGTCGCCAGGGCCTTTTCGCTGGCCAGATCGAACTGAGCGTTGATCTCTTCGGGGGCGTTGACGTGGTCCAGGAAAACGTCCCGCGCGGCGACGGCAATCCCCGTCGCGCGGGCCGCCTCCGCGGCGGCCGTTCCGGGCACGGTCAGGCTGTCGACAAAGAAAAATCCGCGTCCCTGGAGGGCCTGGAGAAACAGAACCATGGCGGCGGTATCGGCGGTAAAGGACGATCCCATGTGGTTGTTGCACCCGGCGGCATGGGGAAGATCGGCCAGGTCCCGCTCCAGGACCGCCGCCATTTCCTCACCGGACATCTCCTCCCGGAGCCCCCCGGGTCCGATGTCAAGATCGGGGTTGCTCGCTTCCAGGGGGCAATGCAGGATGATCTCGAACCCCAGATCGCTTCCGGTCCGGTCCCAGTAAGCCGTGTAGGGGAGGAGGGGAAGAACGGCCAGGGTAAGAGGAAGGTCTATCCCGCGCAGAATCTCTCCGTGGGTTTTCCCGTAACCGACATCGTCGATAATCAAGGCCATCCGGCCCTTGACCTCCTGGAGGATTTCGTAAACCCCGATCAGGCCGGGCCGCAAGGGAACCTCGATCAGGGCGAAATAGCCCGGGGGCAAGTTCGCGGACGAGATCCGAAAACCGGCAAACCCGGCCGCGCGCAGATCCCCCTCCAGCCGGGGGAGGAGACGGGGGGCCCAGGCCAGAGAGCTGACCCGGATGGTCCGGCTCGCGCGCCAAGTTTCTCCCTCGCCTTCCTCCGCCGCCGACCGGGGAGGCCAGGCCGCGGGAGGATCGAGATAGCCGTGCAGGGAACCGGCCAGAGCAGAGTCGAGGGCGGCGAGGGCGGAAAGGCCGTCATCCGCCGGGACGTCTTCCCCCCGGGGCAGCGAGCCGCAGCCGAGCAGCCCCCCCATCAACAAAAGCGCGAGCCCCCGGCGGGCGGCGCGGCGCATTTTGAAATCACTTCCTTTCCCGGGCGAAATTCCGCTCCAGGAGAATGGCCTTCATCGCCCCCAGGGCCACGTTCAACTGCGGGTCGAAGATTTTTTCCTCCTCGGGTTTCTCCCCTTCCCCGGCGTCGGAAGCAGCTTCGGCGAGGGATTCCTCCCCGGCGGCAGCGGCCCGGGCCTGTTCCATCAGCTTCTCCACCACCAACTCCAATACCCGCTGCTCCTCGATCGAACGCTCCTCCTCGAAAATCTTCTCCAGGGCCCGCCGGAGGATCTTCTCTTCCGGGGTGGCGCTTTCCATATCCAGGCCGGCGACATCCTGGAGGCCGCGGTATTTGCTGGTAATGAGTTCGTATTTCTGCTCCAGGGTCAACTCCACGAGAATGTCGGGCTCGATCCCTTTTTCGTGGATGATCCGGCCCGAGGCGGTGTGATAGTGCCCGGTGGTCAGGCGCACCCCGCTGTCGCCGGGCATGGGCAGAACGGTTTGGACCGAGCCCTTCCCGAATGTCTTGGCCCCGACCAGAATGGCCCGGTCGTTGTCGCGCAGGGCGCCCGCCACAATCTCGGCGCCGCTGGCGCTGCCCTCGTTGATCAGAACCACCAGCGGCAGGTCCGCGAACTCCCCGTCGGAGGAAGTCTTGACCTCCATGTCTACCCTTTCACCGCGCCCGACGGTCTTGACCACGACCCGGTCCCGGGGAAGGAAAAACTCGGCCGCCTCGATAGCGGCGGTGAGCAGCCCTCCCGGGTTATAGCGGACATCCAGGATCAGGCCGCGCATCCCCTTTTGACTCAATTCCCGGAGCCGGTCCCGCAAGTCCCCGGAAGTCTTCTGCTGGAACTGGGTCAGGCGGATGTAGCCGATCTCCTCGGAAAGCATCCTGGCTTCCTTAACCGACTCGATCTTGATTATGTCCCGGGTGAGCTTGAAATCCAGGAGTTTGCTCTCCCCGGCCCGCAAAACCGTGATCGTAACATCGGTATCCGGCTTGCCCCGAAGCAAGCTCACCGCCTTCATCAGGGTGATCCCATCCGTGGGTTCCCCCTCGATCTTGACGATCCGATCCCCGGGGTGAACCCCGGCCCGGCTGGCCGGGGTTCCCTCGATCGGACTGATCACGGTGAGAATCCCGTTGCGCATGGTGATTTCGATCCCCACCCCACCGAACTCGCCCTTGGTCTCGACCTGCATCTCCCCGTAAAACTCCGGCTTCATAAAACCGGAATACGGATCCAGGGCGTTGAGCATTCCCTCCAGCGCCCCATAGATCAGGTCCTGATTGCTGACCTCGTCCACGTAATGATTCCGGGCCAGTTCCAGCACGGTGGAAAAGAGTTCGAGCTGGCGGTAAAGATTGTCGGTGTCGGCGCTGAATTCCGCCGGCTGGACGTCCCCCCCGGGAGCCGGGAGGGAAAACGCGGCCACCAGCAGGGCCAGGCAGGCGGCCAAGGCCGCTCTTCTCTTGGTCATCGGATTCCTCCTGATTCTTTATCTTTTTTCACCATGAAGACCATAAAGGACATGAAGAGGATGGTCTTCAGTCTGCTTTCTCACCATGAAAACTTGTAATCCGTAATCAGTAATCCGTAATCCGTCGCCTGAATTGGCGGAGATTCGCGAGATTCGCGGTTAATCCGTGTAATCCGCGGACGAACAGGCTCAGCGGTTGAGCCGGAAATACTCGATGGTGGCGGCCAGCCCTTCCTCCAGGCTGACGGCGGGCTCCCATTGCAAAATTCTCTTGGCCTTGTCGATATTGGGCTGGCGGATCTTGGGATCGTCCACCGGCAGGGACTTATGCACGATGGGGCTGTTGCCCCCGGTCAGTTTCAGAATCAAACGGGCGAATTCCAGCACCGTCATTTCCCGGGGATTGCCCAGGTTGACCGGTTCGTGCTCGTTGGAGAGAGCCAGCCGGTAAATCCCTTCGATGAGATCGGCGACATAGCAGAAGCTCCGGGTCTGGGAGCCGTCCCCGAACACGGTCAGGGGTTTCCCGTCCAGCGCCTGGCAAATGAAGGCCGGAACCACCCGGCCGTCGCGGGCGCGCATCCGCGGGCCGAAGGTGTTGAAAATCCGGACTATCCTGGTATCGACCCCGTGAAACCGGCAATAGGCCATGGTCAGGGCCTCGGCGAAGCGCTTGGCCTCGTCGTAGACTCCCCGCGGCCCGATCGGGTTGACGTTCCCCCAGTATCCCTCGGTCTGAGGGTGGATCAGGGGATCTCCATAAACCTCGGAGGTGGAGGCCAGCAGGAAAACGGCTCCCTTGGCCTTGGCCAGGCCCAGGGCCTTGTGAGTGCCCAGGGATCCGACCTTGAGGGTCTGGATCGGGAGTTCCAGGTAATCGATGGGACTGGCCGGAGAGGCAAAGTGAAAAATATAGTCGAGGTCGCCTTCCAGGTAGATGTACTCGGTGACGTCCTGCTTGATGAAGCGGAAATCTTCGTTGCCGGAAAGGTGCTGGATGTTTTTCACCGAACCGGTGACCAGGTTGTCCATGGCCACCACCCGCAGGCCCTGAAGAAGCAAATAATCGCAGAGGTGGGAACCGAGAAATCCCGCTCCGCCCGTGACCAGCGCTCTTTTTTTCATATTCGCCCGTTCCTTTTCGCCTTTTCCGGCCGGGGGAACCCCGGCGGCGGTTAAACGGGTATTCTCCCACAACCCCCCGCACTTCTCAAACCCGGAAAAATCACCCGGAAGAGAACCGGAAAAATTATTTTGACCGGGCCGACTCCGGTGTTACTATATGTAGAAACAGCCAACCTCGAGGAGCCAAGAATGTATTACCCGGACCGAGCGTTGTTTCTGCGCAAGAGCGCCCAGGGAAACCTGATCCCGGTCTCGACCGAGATGATCGCCGACCTGGAAACCCCGGTTTCGGCGTTCCTCAAACTGGGCGACTCCCCCTTCGGCTTTCTCCTGGAGAGCGCCGAAACCGCCGGGGGGCTGGGCCGCTACTCTTTCCTGGGCTGCGATCCCTCCCTGGTCCTGCGCGGCCGGGGCAAAAGCGTGGAGATCGTCGAAAACGGCCGGACCCGGCCATTCCCAGCCTCCGATCCCGTCCGAGCGCTGAAGGAACTGCTGGGCGGATACCGGCCGGTGCCCGACGAAACTCTTCCCCCCTTCACCGGGGGGGCGGTCGGATACCTGAGTTACGACTGCGTCCGGTTCTTCGAGACGATCCCCGAGTTCAACCCGGACGAACTTCGCCTCCCCGATCTTTATTTCATGTTCTCCGACACCCTGGTGGTCTTCGACCGCCTCCTGAACAAGCTGAAAATCATCGCCAACGCCCACATCGGGCCTGACCCCGGAGCGGACTACGACGCGGCCGTCGCCAAGATCGAGGCGATCCGAGCCCGGCTGACCACGAGGCTCCCGGAGACCCCGGCGGCGCCGACAACGGAGGGGGAAATCCGGCTCGAGGCCAATTTTACCTCCCGGCAGTTCGAGCGGGCGGTCGAGGCGGCCCAGGAATACATCCGCGCCGGGGACATCCTGCAGGTAGTCCTATCCCAGCGTTTCCAGACTCCCAACGCGGCGGCGCCTTTCGACATCTACCGGGCCCTGCGCACCATCAACCCCTCGCCGTACATGTTTTACCTCAGGTTCGAAGACCTGCACCTGATCGGGTCCTCTCCCGAAATCAACGTCCAGGTCAACGAGGGCCGGATGCGGGTGCGGCCGATCGCCGGAACCCGCCCCCGGGGGGTAACCCGGAAAGAGGACGAACGGCTGGCGGGGGAATTGAAGGCCGACCCCAAGGAAAAGGCCGAGCACGTGATGCTGGTGGACCTGGGGCGCAACGACACGGGCCGGGTCTCGGTCCCCGGCTCGGTGCGGGTGGGGGACTTCATGTCGGTGGAGAAGTATTCCCACGTCATGCACATCGTCAGCGACGTGGAAGGGGACTTGGCCGAGGGCCAGGATGCCTTCAGCGCCCTGGCCGCCTCCTTCCCGGCCGGGACCGTCAGCGGAGCGCCCAAGATCAGGGCCATGGAAATCATCGAGGAACTCGAACCGGTGCGGCGTGGCCCCTATGCCGGGGCGGTGGGGTATTTCAGCTTCAACGGGAATCTCGACTCCTGCATCACCATCCGCACCATCGTCATCCGCGGCGGAAAGGCTTACATCCAGGCAGGCGCCGGGATCGTGGCCGATTCGGTCCCGCGCCGGGAATATGAGGAATGTTTGAACAAGGCCCGGGCGCTTTTCCAGGCCGTGAAAATGGCCCAGGGAGGTCTGAAGTGATCCTGCTCATCGACAACTATGACTCCTTCGTCTACAACCTCAGCCAATACCTGGCCGAGTTGGGAGCCGAGGTGGAAGTCCGCCGCAACGACCGGATCAGCCCCGAGGAAGTCGAACGGATGGCCCCGGAGAAGATCGTCATCTCCCCGGGACCGGGCCGCCCCGAGGACGCGGGAAACTCGGTGGAAATCATCCGCCGCATGGCGGGAAAGATCCCCATCCTGGGGGTCTGCCTCGGGCATCAGGCCCTGGCCGTGGCTTTCGGGGGACGGGTGGTCCGGGCCCGGAACCTCCTCCACGGCAAGACCTCGCCGGTCAGCCACGACGGCAAGACCATTTTCGCCGGGCTCGACAACCCTCTCACCGCCGGCCGCTACCATTCCCTGATCGTGGAAGAAGCGTCCCTGCCCGGGGACTTGACGATCAGCGCCCGGGACCCGGAGGGCGAAATCATGGCCCTGCGCCACCGGACCCTGCCCCTGGAGGGAGTCCAGTTCCACCCCGAGAGCATCCTGACCGTCCAGGGCCGCCGCCTGCTCTACAACTTCCTGGTCGGGAAAACCGAGCAGTTCCCGATCCGGGAAGCCATCGACAAAGTGATCACCGGAAAGGACCTCTCCCGCCGGGAGGCGGCCGACGTCATGGAGGCGATCATGAACGGGGAAGCCACTCCCGCCCAGATCTCGGCCTTCGTCACCGGCCTGCGTCTTAAACGCGAGACGGTGGAGGAAATCAGCGGCTGCGCCGAGATCATGCGGCGCAAGGCCACCGCGATCCGGACCCCGAAGGGGCGGGTGGTGGTGGATACCTGCGGAACCGGCGGGGACCGGAGCAACACTTTCAACATCTCCACCGCCGCCGCCCTGGTCGCGGCGGGAGCCGGGGTGACCGTAGCCAAGCACGGCAACCGCTCGGTCTCCTCCAAGTGCGGAAGCGCCGACGTGCTCAAGGCCCTGGGAGTGAACATCGATGCCCCCCCGGAAACGATGGAGCGCTGCCTGGAGGAAGCCGGCGTGGCTTTCCTGTTCGCCCCGCTGCTGCATTCCGCCATGCGGCACGCCGTTGGGCCCCGCCGGGAAATCGGAATCCGGACCATTTTCAACATTCTCGGCCCCCTTTCCAACCCGGCCGGGGCCAAGGTCCAGCTCCTGGGGGTCTACGCCGAGGAACTGACCGAAACCCTGGCTCGGGTCCTGGGAGCGCTGGGAAGCGAGCGGGCATGGGTGGTGCACGGAAGCGACGGGCTCGACGAGATCACCCTCACCTCCGACACCGTCGTTTCCAGCCTCCGGGACGGCCGGGTGGAGACCTTTCGGCTGGATCCGACCCGCTACGGCCTTTCCCACTGCCTTCCCGACGAGCTCAAGGGAGCCGACGCCGAACGCAACGCCGCCCTCCTTCGGGAAGTTCTTTCCGGGGAGACGGGCCCCCGGAGCGACATCGTCGCCCTCAACGCCGGAGCCGTAATCATGCTCTCCGGCGCCGCCGCCGATCTCGAGGCGGGGATCGCGGCGGCCCGGGACTCGCTCCGCAGCGGCCGCGCCCGCCAAAAGTTGGAAAAACTCGTGAACCTGACTAATGCGGGCGGAGGGGACAAGCGGTGAGAGCTTCCTTTCTCGATCGCGTCCGCCTGGTCAAGAAGGCCGAGGTCGCCGCCCGAAAACGGGAGACCCCCCCGGCGGAGATGCGGGCCCGAGTCCGCGACGCTCCGTCCCCCCGGGCCTTCGCCGCCGCCCTGGCCCGGAAGGGCATCTCGATCATCGCCGAAGTCAAACGGGCCTCTCCCTCCTCCGGCAAAATCGCCCCCGGTGCCGGGGCGGTCCGCCAGGCCCTCGCCTATGCCGCGGGCGGGGCGGCGGCCGTGTCGGTCCTGACGGACGGCGCTTTTTTCGGAGGGAGCATCGAGGACCTGGTCCGGATCAGGGAAGCCGTCGGCGTGCCGGTCCTGCGCAAGGACTTCGTTCTCGACCCTTACCAGGTGCAGGAGGCCAGGGCCGCCGGGGCGGACGCGGTGCTGCTGATCGCGGGATTTCTGTCCCCGGAAGACTTGCGACGGCTGCGGGAGACGGCCGAGGAACTGGGGATGGGGGCCCTGGTCGAGGTGCACGGGGAACGGGAGCTCGGGGATGCGCTCCGGGCGGGAGCGAACATACTGGGGATCAACAACCGGGACCTGAGAAGCCTCAAGGTGGACATTTCCCGGTCCCTGGAACTGCTCCCCCTGGTCCCGGACGGCTGTCTCAAGGTGGCCGAAAGCGGGGTCTCCTCCCGGGAGCAAGTCGAACTGCTCCACCGCGCCGGGGCGGACGCGGTCCTGATCGGGGAAGCGCTGATGCGCAGCCCCGACCCGGCCGGGGCGATCCGCCGTCTCCGGGGACAGGACGGGTGAGCCGGGTTGGGATCAAAATCTGCGGGCTGACCCGGGCCGAGGACGTCGCCGGCCTGGAGGGACTGGGAGTAGATTTTGCCGGCTTCATCTTCGCCCCTTCAAGCCCCCGTTTCCTCGCCCCGGAGAAGACCGCCGAGCTCCTCCCCCTGCTCCCGAGCGGGATCCGGCGGGTCGGGGTTTTCCTGGACGCGGATCCGGAAAC
>CAZIEA010000104.1:0-8649 GCA_964538495.1 uncultured bacterium
GGCGCGGGCCTCGAACCGCCCGATCCGGAACCGCGGGGATACCCGGTCGGGAACGGCCCCCCTCGCCGCCCCATCCGTCCGGGAACGGCGGCGGCCGGAAACCCTCTCTCCGGGCAGGGGAAAATTCCGACACCAGGGCTCGTCCAGGACCAGGGTGTCCAGATCGGTCCCGCCGGCCAAGAGGGAAGACAGTCTCCATTCCAGTCGAGCGGAGGCGGCGCCGGCGGACGCGGCGGAAGCGCCCGGGGGGGTCAACTCGATCCCGAAAATCCTGATCCCGCGGAAGAAAATAAACCGGGCCCCGGAAAAGTTCAAAGCCCAACCCGTATTTTCCCGGACCTTGTTCCCCGCCCAGCTCGCGAGCAGGCGCGGACCTAACACGAGAGCAAAAACGGTCAAACCCAGGAGCACGCCCAGGACTAGGCGCAGAGTTTTCCGAAACCGGGGACCGCAGCAAGCAGCAACCTTCATTTTTCTCTTTCCGAAAATACTTTTTTATTAGTATACTGTAAGAAACTGTTGAACTTTACCCCGCATGCGCAAAATCCTCAATCAGTTGATTCAGCTCCAGGAACTCCATTTCGCCCTCGACGAACACCGTCTCTCCCTGAAAAACGGGCGCACCGAGGACCTGGAAACCGATATCTCCGCCCTGATCCAGAAGCTCCCCTCCGAGACGGCCGCACTCTTCGGGAAGCTCCAGCGGCGCGATCCCCCGGCGGTAGCGCCCGTGATCGAGGGTACCTGCTACGGATGCGGGATCGACCTCCCGATTTCCCTAACCTCGGAAATCCTGCACTTCGACACCATCTACCAGTGCCCGAGTTGCGCCCGTTTCCTCTACCCCTACTCCGGAGAGAAGATCGGTTTGGAGCCGGGTTTCCTGAGCAAGCAGCTCCCGCGCCTGGGCATCGACAAGTATTCCTCCGAGAGGCTGATGATCCCGGATCTCTCCGGTGAAGATCCCGAGGCGGTAATCGCCGAACTGGCGGCCGCCGTAGCGGAGGAGGTGGGCTTCCCCAACCCGGATCTCCTGGCCGGCAAGGCCCTGGAGCGGGAGGCGATCATCGCCACCGCTCTTGACCACGGCTTGGCTTTCCCCCACGTCCGCGGTTTCGACGGCGGCTGTCTGACTCTGGCGGTGGGGCTGAAAAAGAAGGGAATCAAGTTCGGGGCCCCCGCCGGACGCCTGACCCGGGTTTTCTTCTTCGCCGTGATCCCCCTGGCCTCGAGCGCCTTTTACCTCAAGCTCCTGGCCGGGCTGGCCGAAGCTTTTCGGGAAAAGGAAAGGCGCGACGAATTGATGGACTGCCCGGACGCCAAGACCCTCTGGAAGACCCTGAAAAAAAACACCCGCAAGTTCATCACCTGAAACCTCCGTTCAGGTCTCCAGCTTCATCACCTCGATAAAGGCTTTCTGGGGGACCTCCACCTTCCCGATCATCCGAAGGCGCTTTTTGCCCGCCTTCTGCTTGTTCAGGAGCTTGTCTTTGCGGGTCCGATCCCCCCCGTAAAGGCCGGCCGTCACATCCTTACGGAAAGGCTGAACGGTCTCCCGGGCAACCACCTTGCCGTCGATGGCGGCCTGGATGGCGATCCGGAACTGGTGGCGGGGGATGACTTCCTTGAGCTTCTCGACCACCCGGCGCCCCTTATAGGCGGCCTTATCCTGGTGGACGAGGCTGGAAAAGGCGTCCACGGGCTCGCTGTTGAGCATGATCTCCATCTTGACCAGCTCGCTGGGACGGTAGCCGATGGGCTCGTAATCCAGCGAACCGTAACCGTGGGTCACGGACTTGATCAGGTCGTAGAAATCGATCACCACCTCGTTGAGGGGAATCTCGAAAGTGAGGATGACCGAGTTCAACCCCAGGGACTCGGTGGAAATACACTCCCCCCGCCTTTCCCGGGCGATCTGCATGATCTGCCCGATATGCTCGTTGGGGGTGATGACAAAAGCCCGGATGAAAGGCTCGCGCACCTCGATGATCTCGCTGCGCGAGGGGAAGTTAACGGGGTTGTCCAGGGTGATTTCCTCCCAGTCGGTCTTGGTGATCTCGTAAACCACGCTCGGGGAGGTCATGATCAGATCGAGATTGTACTCCCGGCTCAAACGCTCGGAGATGATGTCCAGGTGCAGAAGTCCCAGAAACCCGCAACGGAAACCGAACCCGAGGGCCGCCGAACTCTCGGCCTGGTAGACGAAGGAAGAATCGTTGAGGTGGAGTTTCTGCAGCGCGATTTTGAGGTTCTCGTAGTCGGCGGAGTTGACCGGGTAAAGGCCGCTGAAAACGACCGGCCGGTGCTCCTTGAACCCGGGAAGCGCCGCGGAAGCCGGACGTTGGGTGAGAGTCACGGTGTCCCCGGTCTTGATCTCCGAGGGCTCGCGGATAGTGGCGACGAAGTAGCCTACCTGCCCGGCCTGGAGCTCCTCCACCGGGGTCATGCCCGGCTTGAACACCCCGAGTTCCCCGATCTCGTAATTGGCCCCGGTGCTCATCAGGGTGACGCGGTCGCGCACCCGCAGGGTCCCGCTCACGACCCGGACATAGACGATCACCCCCCGGTAGGTGTCATATAAGGAATCGAAGATCAGGGCCTGGACCGGGGCCTCGGGGTCCCCGGCGGGAGGCGGCACCCGCTCGATCACCCGCTCGAGCAATTCCCGGATGCCTTCCCCGGATTTGGCGCTGACACTGACTATCTCGGCCGGGGCGATCCCGGTCAAATCAAAAATCTGGCGGCGGCAGCGTTCCGGGTCGGCAATAGAGAGGTCCACCTTGTTCAAGGCGACGATGATCTCGAGGCCGGCGTCCGTAGCCAGGTAAAAGTTGGCCACGGTCTGGGCCTGCACCCCCTGGGAGGCATCAACCAGGAGAACGGCCCCTTCGCAAGCCTTGAGGCTGCGGGAAACCTCGTAGGAGAAATCCACGTGCCCCGGGGTGTCGATCAGATTGAGCCGGTAGGTTCGCCCGTCGGCGGCGGCAAAATTCATCCGCACCGGGTGAGCCTTGATCGTGATCCCCCGTTCCCGTTCGAGGTCCATGTCGTCAAGCAGCTGGGCCCGGTGTTCCCGGGAAGCGACGGCCCCGGTCATCTCCAGGAAACGGTCGGAGAGAGTGGTCTTGCCGTGATCGATGTGGGCGATGATGCAAAAATTTCTGGTCGGGGGTTCCATCAAAGTGGTTCAGGGTTCAGGGTTCATTCCACGGATTCCGAGAATTATTGCTTTTTTCTCCACAGATTTCACGGATTTACACGGATTCTTTCGCTATGATTGCCGTGTTCCAGCATAGAGCAGAGGACATAAAGTCTGAAATCCAGGAGACAGGAAACAGGTCTCAGGGTTCAGGGTTCAGGGTTCAGGAGCCGGTCCACTAAGTCCACTTCGTCCATATCGTCCACTCGGTTCTACATGCCTACATGTGAATGTGGGCGGAAGTTCCTTCAGCCTTCAGCCTGCTTCTCCGGGGGTTTGTCCTCGGGACGGGTGTAAACGCCGTCTACAACCACGTCCACCGTCTCCAGGTCGATCCCGGCGTAAAGTTCCAGGCTTTGGATGAGATACTGCTGGAGGCTGTGCAGATACCCGCCCAGGCGCATCTGGTGCGGAATGCGAACCCGGACCTCAAGCCTTTGCCCCGGGCCTTCCTGGTCGTTGATGATCACGCGGTGGAGCCGGATCTCCGGGTCAAACTCGTCCAGGCAATGGGCGACCAGCCCGGCCAAGGCTTCCCGGGTGATTCTGACCCGCCCCCGACCGCTGAACTCCGGGCGCACGATGGTCTTCTCGAAGCGCGCCCGGCGCATCTTCAGCCCGCGGTTGAGCAGGACATGGATCGGAATCAACAAGAGGTTGCGCGGGCGTTTCTTGATCTCGACCGCGGGGACCGGAATAATGTGACGACCGGACTGGCGGCGGGAGCGCAGGGCCATGTCCAGTTCCATTTGGGAAGCGACCTCCTCGATGTGCACGGTCCAGTAAGGCGCGGGGAGCCCCAGCCGTTCCACGATTCTCAATACCATGCGATCGGAAGTCCCCAGGATCAGGATTTTCTTGTGCGGCGAGCGGGAAATCAGGTCCCGGATCTCCCGGGCATGAACGGGGTCGGCAAAGATAGCCCGGCGCACCGCCCCGTGGGTGGTTTTCTCCTCCTTGGCCGAGGTCCCGCCCAAAATTTCCTGTCCCTGAATGAGCAGGCCGTCGTCGATGATCAGACTGACCCCGTGGGTGCGGGCCACCAGCTGGGCCCGGAAGCTCTTGCCCGTCCCCGCCTTCCCGACCAAGGCATAGACCTTGCGGCCGAGAAAAAGGCGTTGGAAGAAAGTCCGGAAAAACCGGAGAAACCGGAATATCGGCCGACGATACCATTTTGCCGAGCGGCGCGAGCTCATAACCCTCCATCCATAAATATCACGAACTACACAAACTTAACCGCGAATTTCGCGAATCCACGCCAACCTGAACTAAGATTTCGCAGATTACCGCAGATTATTTCTTTCCACAGATTTCACAGACTTTTTCTTCATGCTCTTCATGGTCTTCATGGTGAAAAAAACCAGGCTGAAGACTGAGGGCTGAAGGAACTGCCGCTGCATTCACATGTAGACATGTCTTGGCATAGAGCATAGGGCATAGAGCATAGAGTCACCAATTAATCGTACTCGTACTCGGTGTGAGGTGTGGGGTATGGGGTTTGGCTCTGAAAGGCAAGCTGAAGGCTCACACCCCATACCCCATACCCCACACCCCATACCCCATTACACGGATCACGGATTACCGATTACGGATCACGGCTCTTCCTGAACCCCGAACCCTGAACCCTGTCTCCTGGTTTTCGGACTCTATGCCCGGAGGGAGACCTCGCCCGAGTTCAGCTCGCGCCGGACCCCGTCCTCCCCCTCCACCACCAGCTCCCCGCGCGAATTCACGTCCAGGGCCAAGCCCGCCCAGTCGCCTGACGGGGTCAGGACGAGAACCCGCCGGCCCAGGGTTGCCGAGATCGAGCGGTATTCCTCCATCAGGGGAGCGGGAGATCCCGCGGAAACGGCCAGGCGATAAAGTTCGTAAATATGCTCGAGTATCCCGCGCCGCAAGTCTTCCCGCGCTCCGGCCCCGGCGGCGGCCAGCGAGACCGCCGTGTCCCGCAGCTCGTCCGGGAACCGGGCAATCGCCAGGTTGATCCCGATCCCGATCACGGCAAAACATCCCCCCTCCCCGTCTCCGGCCTCGACCAGGATCCCCCCCACCTTCTTCCCCGCGACCAGGAGATCGTTGGGCCACTTCAGCTCCGGGACGATCCCGAAACGGTCCTGGATCGCCCGGGCGCAGGCAAGACCGGCCGCCAGGCTGAGCCCGCCGGGCAGGGGCAGGGAACGGGGCGGCCGCAGGAGAAGCGACATCCAAAGACCTCCTCCGGCCGGAGAGTGCCAGCGCCGGCCCCGGCGGCCCCGCCCCGCCGTCTGGGATTCCGCCGTTACCACGGTCCCTTCCGGCGCCCCGGAACGAGCCAGCCGGATCAACTCGGAATTGGTGGAGTCGATCTCCCGGTGGAAGAAGATCTCCCGCCCCCAGGGACTTTTCCCGGAGAGAATGGCCATCCCCGGCTCAAGCGGTTCCGGCGGCAGGGTTGCGCTTGGACTGGATTGCCCGGTAAACCCGGTCGTAATAGGAAAAAACATCCTCGTAGGTGAGCCCGAGCAGGTAGCCGAGCAGGACAAACTCCTTGAAGATGGCGATGTAAACATTGATGCCGGAGATGTAATTGTCGTGGACCAGGTCCCTCTTCAGGTTGGTGATGCTGTCGAAGAGGGCGAGGAAAAGGTCCAGAATAGTCCGATTGGCGTCTTCGGAAAGACCCCGGAGCAGTTCGTCGAGCTCGAAGTTGACGATATTGAAGTGGTTGTCGTTGCCGATCGAGAGCAGGTACTTGAAACAGTCCAGATAGCGATAGAGGAGTTTCCACTTTTCGGGACGGCTTACCAGGTTGGGGTATTTATAGGCCTTGACCAAGTTGGCGAGCTGGCCGGTTTTGACCTCGAGCCCGAGAATCTTGGTCTTGACCAGGTGCTGGCGGTCGAGTTCCTGGTCGGGGGGGCGGTAAACCACCCGGATTTCCTCGTCGATGATCTTCTGGATCCGAAATAAATACTCGAGTTTCATCTTCTTCCTCGGATTTCAGTCTCTCCGGTTAACGCCAAACCGCTGTCCACAGATTTCACAGATTTCTCTTTTTCGGCATGGCGCTTTAGCGCATAGCGGGAACGGGCGGGCGCTATCGTTGTCGTGATCGTGACATCAAGCATAGAGCAGAGGGCAAAGGGCATAGAGTCCAAAAACCAGGATACAGGGTTCAGGGTTCGGGATTCAGGAAGAGCCGTGATCCGTAATCAGTGATCCGTAATCCGTGTAATGGGGTATGGGGTGTGAGCCTTCAGCTTGCCTTTCAGAGCCAAACCCCATACCCCACACCTCACACCGAGTACGAGTACGATTAATTGGTGACTCTATGCTCTATGCCCTATGCTCTATGCCAAGACATGTCTACATGTGAATGCAGCGGCAGTTCCTGCAGTCTAACTTCCTTACCACAGAGCTCACAGAGGGAAATCAGAGGCCACAGAGAAATATTTTTCTCACCATGAAGCTCATGAAGAACATGAAGAAAAAAATCTGTGAAAATCTGTGAAATCTGTGGAAAAAAATCTGCGGTAATCTGCGGAATCTTAGTTTAGGTTAGCGTGAATTCGCGAGATTCGCGGTTTCAATCAGTGCAATTCGCGGAAAGTTTTCTCAGTTGAGCCCGAAGAGGGCCAGGAAAACCCCCGCCGCCACCGCCGCCCCGATGGCGCCGGCTACGTTGGGGCCCATCGCGTGCATAAGCAAGAAATTATTGGGATCGGCTTTTTGCCCCTCCATCTGAGAGACCCGGGCGGCCATGGGCACGGCCGAGACCCCGGCCGAGCCGATCAGGGGGTTGATCTTGTTGCGGGAAAAAAGGTTGAGAATTCGGGCCGTGATCAGCCCCGCGGCCGTCCCGATCGCGAAGGCCGCCACTCCCAGCCCCAGGATGGCCAGGGTTCGGAGGTTGAGGAATTTCTGGGCGGAAGCGGTCGCTCCTACCGTCACTCCCAGAATGATGATGAGAATGTTCATCAGGGCATTGGCCGCGGTTTCCCGGAGCCGCTCCGTCACCAGGCACTCCCGTAAGACATTGCCCAGCATCAGCATCCCGATCAGGGGCGTGACCGAGGGAACCAGCAGGATCACCACCAGGCTGACCAGGAGGGGAAAAACGATCTTCTCGGTCCGGGTGACGGGACGGAGTTGTTCCATCCGGATCCGGCGCTCCTTATCGGTGGTAAGCAACCGGATGATCGGAGGCTGGATAATCGGGATCAGGGCCATATAGGAATAAGCGGCGATGGCGATCGGCCCCAGCAACCCCGGAGCCAGCAATTGGGTCAGGTAGATCGCCGTCGGCCCCGAAGCCCCCCCGATAATTCCGATCGAGCTCGCCTCCTGGGCGTTGAAACCCAGCAGAATCGCCCCGGCAAAGGTCAGAAAAACCCCCAGTTGCGCCGCCGCCCCCAGGAGGAGGGATTTGGGATTGGCGATCAGGGCGCCGAAATCGGTCATGGCCCCGATCCCCATGAAGATGAGCGGCGGCCAGATCGAGAAACCCAGATAAAAATACCAGGCCAATCCGCCGGGAGCCTGCCCCGCCGGCGCGGCCATGATCCCGGAAAGCGGAAGATTGGCCAAAAACATCCCGAAGGCGATCGGGACCAGCAGTAGTGGCTCGAATTTTTTCCGGATTCCCAGGTAGAAAAGAAGGAAGGAAACCAGGAGCATGACCAGATTTCCCCAGGTGAACGCGGGGAAACCGGTGCTCAAGAGAAACTTCTCGATCACATTGCCCATTTCCATCCCTTTTTGGCGTCTAAGCGCGATGAAGCGGCGGTTCTTTCAGCCTTCAGCCTATTTTTTCACCATGAAGAACATGAAGAGCATGAAGAAAAAAATCTGAGTTAATCTGTGAAATCTGTGGACAAACTTTAATCTGCGAAATCTTAGTTTACGTTAGCGTGGATTCGCGAGATTCGCGGTTAAGTTCGTGTAATCCGTGGACTGAGCGGTTTTCAGGCAATCACGGCCAGGATGTCTCCGGCATTGACCGAGGCGCCCTTGCCGGCCGGGAGCGCGGCCACCTTTCCCGCCAGCGGGGAGCGGATCTCGTTTTCCATCTTCATGGCCTCGAGGATGAGGAGAACCGCGCCGGCGGCCACCGGTTCTCCCACGGCAACCTTGATCTCGAGCACGGTCCCCGGCATGGGAGCCTTGACCTCGCGCCCTTTGGGCGACGGAGAGGAAGCCGGGGTCGGCGCGGACGGGGCGGAAACCTTGGCCGGCGCGGCCGGGGACGGAGCGGCGGCCTTGGGAGGCGCCGGCGCGGCGGGAGCTTTTTTGGCCGGAGCGGAGGCGACTTCCTCAACCTCAACCTCGTAAGTCTTGCCATTAACGGTTATTTTGAGCTTTTTCACGACCTTGGCGTCCCTCCCTTTAACTGTTGGATTCTGCCCAACCGGCCCCAGGCCGGAGTATCTTCCTCGCCGGTCTGTCGGCGCCGGAAGGTAACGACCCTGACC
>CAZIEA010000105.1:0-8525 GCA_964538495.1 uncultured bacterium
TGAGGTTCGCCATCCGGGAAGGCGGGCGGACGGTCGGGGCCGGGACCGTGACCGAGATCGTGGAATAGGCGGGACCGGGAGTCAGGGAACGGACGGATTCGCGGAATCCCTTCATCAAGGCGATTAAACGGTTCAAGAGAGGTCAATTGTGCAAGGGCAGAAAATCAGAATCAGGCTGAAGGGATACGACTTTCGTCTTCTCGACCAGTCGACCTCCGAGATCGTCAATACGGCCCGGAGGACCGGAGCCAAGGTGGTGGGCCCGATCCCGCTGCCGACCGGGATCGAGAAGTACACGGTTCTCAAGTCGCCCCATGTCGACAAAAAGTCCCGGGAGCAGTTTGAGATCCGGACGCACAAGCGTCTCCTGGACATCCTCGAGCCCACGGCCAAGACCGTGGACGAGCTCAAGAAACTCGAGCTTCCCGACGGGGTCGAGATCAAGTTGGAAACTTAAGGCTTCGGGGCCGGAAAGAGAAAAGGGTCGGATATGTCGGGCATACTGGGAAAAAAAGAAGGCATGACTCAGGTCTTCGGGCCTGACGGAAAGGTGATTCCGGTGACCGTGGTTTCCGCCGGGCCCTGCACGGTGCTCGAGGTCCGCCCCGAGCGCTCCGCGCTTAGGCTCGGCTTCGGAGAGGTCAAGGAAGACAAGTTGAAGAAGCCCCGGCGCGGCTATTTCGCCAAGCTCGGTCTTCCCCCCTGCCGGGTTACCCGCGAGATTCCCTGGAAGGATCCCGATTCGTTCAAGCCGGGCGCCCGGCTGGACGTTTCGATCTTCCGGCCCGGAGACTTCGTGGACGTGTCCGGCCTCAGCAAGGGCCGGGGTTTTGCCGGCATGATCAAGCGCTGTAACGCTTCCCGCTGGCCCATGACCCACGGGCACCCGGAGCATCGCCGGACCGGAGCGCTTTCCTCCTCGGCTACGCCGGGGCGGGTCGTCAAGGGGAAAAACATGCCCGGGCATTACGGCCATGAGCGCGTGACGGTCCAGAATCTGCAGGTCGTCGCCGTCCGGCCCGAGGATAATGTCCTGCTCCTGAAGGGCGCGGTTCCCGGTCCGACCGGGGGGCTCCTGCTCATCCGGGGCGCCATCAAGAAAAAAAGCGCCGCCCCGCAAGAAAAAGATTGATTACCGACCCCAGTTAGGATAATTTCTCACACTTTGCGTGTCGGGCAAAAGTGTAAAAGGACCGATTGACTCGATGTCGACAATAGAGGTCAAGAACAGCAAGGGGGAAAAGGTGGCCGAGGTTGAGATCCCCGAGGCCATGACGGCTCCGGCGGTCTCTGAGAGCGCCGTCTCGGAAGTGGTGCGGATGCATCAGGCCAATCAGCGGCGCGGAACCGCTTCCACCCGGACCAAAGGCGCGGTGGCCGGCAGCGGGCGCAAGCCCTGGCGGCAGAAAGGCACCGGTCGGGCCCGGGCCGGGGACGTGAACAGCCCGATCTGGCGCGGCGGGGGAGTGGTTTTCGGGCCCCATCCCCGCGATTATTCCTTCTCGGTCCCCAAGAAGGTGAAGCGGAAAGCGCTGAAATCCGCGCTGGCCCAACGTTTTTTCAAGCAAGAGGTGATTGTACTGGACGCACTTGAGCTGGACGCTCCGAAAACCTCCGAGCTCTCCGGGATTCTTTCCCGGATCGGGGCCGGAGACAGCGTCCTGGTCGTGCTTCCGGTCCGGGAGAGGAAACTTCACCTGAGCGCGCGCAATCTTCCGGGGGTGGAAGTGGCGGGGATCAAGGAGCTCAATACTCTTTCGGTTCTCTCCCACCGGAAGATCGTCGTCACCAGCGAGGCGCTCGGACACCTCCGGGAATGGATGGAAACGATCAAGTGAGAGAAGAAGAAGCCAGGCAAATCATTCTTGCGCCCGTGATCACGGAGAAGGGCACGCTGCTCAAGGAAAAGAGGAATCAGTATCTTTTCCGGGTGGATCCCCGGGCCAACCGCATCCAGGTCAAGCAGGCCGTGGAAAAGGTGTTCGGGGTTACCGTCACCGGGGTCAAGACCATGACCGTGCACGGAAAACTCCGGCGCATCGGCCGGGCCGCCGGGCGCAGGCCAAGCTGGAAGAAAGCGATTGTCTCCCTCAAGGAAGGGGACACGATCGCCGTGGTTTAATCGTCAACTTTGCAGGGAAACGACGGACCGACCCAGCCCCGGGGATGGCTGTCCCGGGGTTGTCGGTTGTCCGAGGCCAGGAACAATGGGTGTAAAAAAATACAAGCCGACCACGCCGAGTCGCCGTTTCATGACGGTGGCGACTTTCGAAGAAGTAACCCGGCGCCGCCCGGAAAAGTCGCTCTTGCGGGTCATTACCAAGAGCGGCGGGCGCAACAACCTCGGGCGGATGACCGCCCGCCGCCGCGGGGGCGGCCACAAGCGGCGTTACCGGCTGGTTGATTTCGCCCGTCGGCGGGACGGGATTCCGGCCCGGGTGGATTCCATCGAATACGACCCGAACCGGAGCGCTCGGATCGCGCTGATTGTTTACGCCGACGGAGTCAAGAACTACATCCTGGCGCCGCTGGGAATCAAGGTCGGCGATATGGTTTCCTCCGGAAGCGGGAGCGAAATCAAGCCGGGCAACCGTTTGCCCCTGGGCGAGATCCCGCTGGGCAGCCCGGTTTACAATATCGAGGTCCGTCCCGGGGCGGGAGGCGCCATGGTCCGGAGCGCCGGTTCCACGGCCCAGTTCATGGCCAAGGAAGGCCGTTTCGCGCATGTCAAGCTTCCTTCCGGGGAGGTCCGGCGCGTGCTCCAGGAATGCCGGGCCACGATCGGGCAGATTTCCAACCCGGAGCATAGTTCTCTTTCCGACGGCAAGGCGGGCCGGGCCCGCTGGAGGGGCCGCCGGCCCAAGGTCAGGGGCGTGGCCATGAATCCGGTGGATCACCCCATGGGCGGAGGCGAGGGCCGGACTTCCGGCGGGCGCAATCCGGTTTCCCCCTGGGGCAAGCCCGCCAAGGGCGGCAAGACGCGCCGCCGGAGAAAACCGGCCGGCCACGTGGTCAGGTCCAGAAAGACGAAATAACGAGGGTAAGCCATGTCCCGTTCCGTCAGAAAAGGTCCGTTTGTCAATGCCAAGCTCCTGAAAAAGGTGACTGGTTCCCGCCCGGGCGAGGGGAAAGCGATCAAGACCTGGTCCCGGAGTTCGACCATCATCCCGGAATTCGTCGGGTTTACTTTTACCGTTTACAACGGGCACAAATTCATCCCGGTTTTCGTCACCGAAAACATGGTCGGACACAAACTCGGGGAGTTTTCTCCCACCCGCGTTTTCCGCGCCCATTCCGGCGTGAAGTCGAAGGCGATGGCGGCGGCGGCGGAGAAGAAGTGAAGGTGATCTGAAATGCAGGCGCAAGCGACAGCCAAATATCTCAAGGAATCGCCCAGCAAGGTCCGGCCCGTCATCGACCAGGTTCGTTCCCTGCGGGTGGAAGAGGCTCTGGCCCGACTGGCGGCTTCGCCCCGCAAGGGCGCGCGCCTGCTGGAGAAAGTGATCGCCTCGGCGACGGCCAACCTGAAAGCCGCGGGCAAGGTTTCCGAGGACCGGATTTACATCAAGGCGGCCACGGCCGACAAGGGGCCGCTGATTCCGCCGTTCAAGTACCGGGCCCGGGCCCGGGGGATGGCGGCGCGGTTGCGCCGGCGTACCTGCCGTATTACGGTGGTGGTGGCCGAAATTCCCCCGGAGGGGGAGCCGGCCCCCGCGGCGGAGAAAGAATAAGCGGAGAATCGTTGATGGGACAGAAAGTCAATCCAATCGGTTTCAGAGTCGGGTATAACCGGACCTGGGATTCGCAGTGGTACGGCGACAAAAGGACCTTCAAGGTTTTCCTGCTCGAGGACGCCAAGATCCGGCGCTACGTCAAGGAGAAGTACGCCTCCACCGGCGTGCCCAAGATCACGATCTCCCGGCGCACCCCGGAAAAGGTGCGCGTGACCATTCATACCGCCAGGCCCGGCCTGGTGGTGGGGCGCCGCGGCTCCGAGATCGACCGGATCCGGGAGGAGTTGAGCGACCTGACCAAGCGCGAGGTGGTGATCGAGGTCAAGGAAGTCAAGGTTCCCGAACTTTCCGCCCAACTGGTGGCCGAAAACATCGCCCGGCAGCTGGAGAGGAGGATTTCCTTCCGGCGGGCGATGAAGCGGACGATCCAGGATTCCCTGGCCCGCGGGGCGCTGGGGATCAAGATCCAGGCTTCCGGGCGCCTGGGCGGGGCCGAGATGAAGCGGACCCAGTCCTACAAGACGGGTAAGATCCCGCTGCAGACCATCCGGGCCGACATCGACTACGGTTTTGCGGAAGCCAACACGACTTACGGGGTGATCGGGGTGAAAACCTGGATATACAAGGGCGAGAAACTGTCGGTAGGGGAGGACGCGGCCAATGGCGTTGATGCCCAAAAGGGTTAAGTACCGCAAGACCCAGCGCGGGACCCTGCCGCGAAAGGCTTCCCGGGGAACCACGCTGGAATTCGGCGAGTACGGAATCCAGGTCCTCTCCGGGGGCTGGCTCAAGGCCAGCCAGCTCGAGGCGGTCCGCGTGGCCGTGACCCGGCACGTGAAGCGCAAGGGCCAGGTCTGGATCCGGGTTTTTCCCCACAAACCGGTCACGAAAAAACCCCCGGAGACCCGCCAGGGAAAAGGCAAGGGCGCCCCGGAATTCTGGGTGGCGGTGGTGGCGCCGGGCCAGATCTTGTTCGAGATGGGCGGGGTCACGGAGTCGCTGGCCCGGGAAGCTCTGCGCCTGGGCGCGTTCAAAATACCTTTCCCCTGCCGTTTCGTGAGCAGGGAAGAAAAGAAATAGAGAAATGAAGCCGAAGCAAATCAGGGAAATGTCGGGCGACGAGCGCCAACAGAAGCTGCGGGAACTCCGCGAGGAGCTTTTCAAGCTCCGCTTTCAGGCCGTGAGCGGCCAACTCGAAAAATCCGCCCGGATCGGCCTTCTCAAGCGGGATATTGCCCGCGTCCTCACCATCGAGAAAGAGGAAGCTCAATGAGCAGCACCGAAGCGACCAAACGCGGCGTCCGCAAGACCTGCCGGGGCGAGGTGGTCAGCGCCGCCATGGAAAAAACCGTGGTGGTCAGGGTGGTCAGGACCTATCGCCACCCCCGCTACCAGAAAGTAGTCAAGCAGGCCAAGCTTTTCAAGGCCCACGACGAGAAGAAGGAAGCCCGCCTCGGCGATATCGTGGAAATCATGGAAACGCGGCCGATTTCCAAGACCAAGCGCTGGCGGGTGGTCGCGGTCATCAAGGCCGGCGCCGCCGAGGCCATGGTGGAGATCTGAAGCCATGATCCAGATGCAGACAATGCTCAAGGTGGCCGACAACACCGGAGCCCGCTCGGTGATGTGCATCAAGGTGATCGGGCGTTCCGGGAAAAGGTATGCCGGGATTGGGGATCTGATCGTGGCTTCGGTCAAGGAGAGCATTCCGGAGGGGACGGTCAAAAAGGGCGAGGTGGTCCGCGGGATCGTGGTCCGAACCAAGAACGACATCAAGCGCGCCGACGGGACGGTGCTGAGGTTCGACGAAAACGCCGTCGTGATCGTGGATGAACAGATGAACCCCCGCGGAACCCGGGTTTTCGGGCCGGTGGCGCGGGAACTGCGGGACCGGAACTATCTCAAGATCGTTTCTCTGGCCCCCGAGGTTCTCTAAACGCGGAGTCATCGCCAGGGGTGATTCGGGATACAAGGAATTGAGATGAGTGCGTCCATCAAGAAAGACGACGTGGTGATCGTGATCGCGGGGAAGGAGCGCTTCGCCCGCAAGACCGGGAAAGTTTTGCGGATTTTCCCCGGCCGGGGAAAGGCCCTGGTCCAGGGCCTGAACCTGGTCAAGCGGCACACCAAGCCTTCCCAGAAGAATCAGCAGGGCGGGATCGTGGAGAAAGAAGCTCCCATCGACATTTCCAATCTGCAGCTTTACTGCTCCGCCTGCAAGCGCGGGGTCAGGTCCGGGACCTCCGTCCTTCAGGACGGAAAGAAAGTCCGCTCCTGCAAGCGCTGCGGAGAAAGTCTCGACAAGGGATAATCGGATATGGCCCGTTTGCAGACAAAGTATAAGGAAGAGATCATTCCCAAGCTCAAGGAAAAGTTCGGCTTTTCCAATGACCTGCGGGTCCCCCGCCTGGAGAAAATCGTGATCAACATGGGGGTGGGGGAGGGCGTCGGCGATTCCCGGGCGGTTCAGGCCGCCCTGGAGGACCTGGCCCTGATCGCGGGGCAGAAGCCGCAGATAACCAAGTCCCGCAAGAGCATCGCCAACTTCAAGCTCAGGGCGGGAATGGCGGTGGGCGGTCGGGTCACGCTCCGGGGCCGGATGATGTACGAGTTCCTCGACCGCCTGATTTCGGTGGGGCTTCCCCGGATTCGCGACTTCCGGGGCCTGCCCGGCAAGCTCGACGGCCGGGGCAACTACACCATGGGGTTGGCGGAGCAGAGCGTTTTTCCCGAGGTGGACATCGACAAGGTTTACCGGGTCCAGGGGATGGACATCACCATAGTCACCACCGCCGATTCCGACGAAGAGGCCAAGGAGTTGCTCTTCCTGTTTGGTTTGCCCTTCGCCGATCGCAGGCTCAACGACTGAAGGGGTTCAGACCGATATGGCCAAAAAATCCAAGATTGCGAAGTGCTCCCGCCCCCCCAAGTATAGGGTCCGGGGTCATAGCCGCTGCCTGCACTGCGGACGGCCCCGGGGCTACATGCGCAAGTTCGGACTCTGCCGGATCTGTTTCCGGAAACTCGCCGGCGAGGGGAAGATTCCCGGGGTGACTAAGTCGAGCTGGTAATAAGGAGTTTTACGTAAATGACGATGACCGACCCCATCGCGGACATGTTGACCCGCATCCGCAACGCCAACAGCCGGGGCAAGGATGTCCTGGAAGTCCCCTCCTCCCGGATCAAGCTGGAAATCGCCAGGATCCTCAAGGAAGAGGCCTATATCAAGGATTACGCCCTGGTCGAGGACGGGCGCCAGGGCATGATCAGGATTCATCTGCATTACGGCCCCAAGAGGGCCAGGGCCATCCAGTCCCTGAAGCGGATCAGCCGCCCGGGTTGTCGGATCTACGTCGCCGCCGGTGAGATTCCCCTGATTCTCGGGGGCATGGGCACCGCGATCATCACCACCCCCAAGGGCGTGCTCACCGATGCCCAGGCCCGTCACGCCCGGGTCGGGGGCGAGGTGCTTTGTCACATCTGGTAAGGGCTTTTGCGGAAATTTCAGGAGCGGTCATGTCAAGAGTCGGAAATATGCCAATCGCGGTCCCCGCGGGGGTGCAAGTGAACCTCGCGGGCTCCCGGGTCGAGGTCAGCGGGCCCAAGGGCAAGCTGGAGATCGTTCTGCCCCCGGTGCTGTCCGCCGAGCAGGAAAGCGGCTCCATTCTGGTCCGGCGCCGGTCCGAGTACAAGCAGGCCCGGGCTCTGCACGGGCTGTTCGCGCGCCTGATTCGGAACATGATGGTCGGGGTTACCGCCGGTTACAGCCGGCGGCTGGAGATCGTCGGGGTCGGCTATCGGGCCCAGCTCGAGGGGAAAAAACTCCTCCTGCAGCTCGGGTATTCCCATCCCATCGAGATCGACCCCCCCGCGGGCCTGGTCTTCCAGGTCGAGGGGAACCAGAAAGTCGTCGTCAGCGGGTGCGACAAGGGCCTGGTGGGAGAGATGGCCGCCCGCATCCGCCGTTTCCGCCCGCCCGAGCCTTACAAGGGCAAGGGAGTCAGGTATGAAGGCGAATGGGTGAGGAGGAAGGCCGGCAAGGCCCTGGCTTAAGCTTAAGGAACAAGGCAAGATGAAATCGACCGAACAAAAGACCCGCGCCCGGAAAAGAAGGGCGGTCCGGGTCAGGAAAAAAGTCGCCGGCAGCGGCGCCTGCCCCAGGCTGAGCGTTTTCCGCAGCCTCAAGCATATTTACGCGCAGTTTGTCGATGACGAGAAGGGCGCGACCCTGGGGGCGATATCCACGCTCTCGGCGGTGTTCCGGGAGAAGCACCCTGGTAATGCCGGTACGGTGGCGGCGGCCCGGGCCCTGGGAGAGATGGCCGGAGATCTGGCCGGGACCCTGGGGATTTCCCGGGTGGTCTTCGACCGCGCCGGCTACAAGTACCACGGCCGGGTCAAGGCCCTGGCCGAGGGCGCTCGCTCCCGGAACCTGAAGTTTTAGAAAACGGGGCAAGGAGACAAGATGGCCAATCAGCAGAGAGAAAGCAGGAACCCGGAGGTCGTGAGCGAGTTCATCGACCGGGTGGTGGATATCCGCCGCTGCGCCAAGGTCGTCAAGGGCGGCCGTCGCTTCAGCTTCAGCGCCATGGTCATCGTGGGCGACGAGGACGGAAGGGTGGGTTTCGGCCTGGGAAAGGCGGGGGAAGTGGCGGAGGCCATCCGCAAGGCCCTGGAGTCGGCCCGCAAGGCCATGATCCGGGTTCCCCGCAACGGGACCACGCTGCCCCACGAAATCACCGGCCGCTACGGCGCCTCCCGGATCGTGATGAAGCCGGCCCCGCCCGGCAC
>CAZIEA010000106.1:0-8510 GCA_964538495.1 uncultured bacterium
CCCGATGACCAGGGCCGCTCTCGGCGGGGCCGTTTCCGTTCCTACCCTCGAGGGGGGGACGGAGTTGAAAATCCCCCCGGGAACCCAGGGGGGGGAGCAATTCCGGCTCAAGGGCCTGGGCATTCCCCGGCTGCATTCCTCCGTCCGGGGGGATGAACTGGTCCGGGTGGCGGTCGAGACCCCCGTGAACCTGACGGCGGAACAGAAGGAACTTCTGCTTCGCCTCGAGGAAAGCCTGGGAAAGCGCAATCGCCCTTCCGAAAAGGGGTTTTTCGAGCGCCTCCGGCGGCTGGTGGGAGGATAAGCGAACCGTGCGCAGATTTTTTCTTCCCCCCGGGAGCGTGGCGGCCGGGAAGCTTTATTTCCGGGGGGCCGAAGCCCGCTATCTGGCGCGGGTTTTGCGTCTGCGGCCCGGGGAGACGATCGTGGCGTTCGATTCCGCAGGAATGGAATACCGGGCCCGTCTGGATTCGGTCTCGGCCCGCCAGGCCGAAGCCGTTATTCTCGACAGCCGGATGTTGCCCCCGCGGCTTTGCCGGGTGATCTTGGCCCCGGCTCTGCTGAAGGGCCAAGGCTGCGATCTGGTGCTGCGGCAGGCGGTCGAGCTGGGAATAGACGAGTTCATCCCGGTGGTTTCGGGCAACTGCGTGGCCCGGCCGGACGAAGCCGAGAAAAAGGTATCCCGCTGGCGGCGGATTGCCGAGAGCGCCGCCCGTCAGAGCGCCCAGGCGCGCCCCCCCCTGATCCGGCCCCCGATGGTCTGGGCGGAATTTACCCGCCGTCCCCCGGAAGCGGACTTGCGGTTGCTGGCCTGGGAAGAGGAGAGCGAAAAATCCCTGCTCGGCCTTCTGGAGGAGGAATGCGCCCGAGTTTGCCCGAAATCCTTCCTGCTCCTGACCGGCCCCGAGGGAGGATTCGGGATGAGAGAGGTGGAGGCCGCCCGCGCCTGCGGTTTCCGCACGATCTCGCTGGGCTCGTCTACTTTGCGGGCCACCACCGCGCCCCTGGCCCTTCTGGCCGGGGTCCAGCTCTTTCTCGGACGGCGGGCATAGAGCATAGGACCCGGAAACCCAGGATACAGGAGTCAGGATTCAGGAGACGCGAACTTTTGCACCTGATTGACTCTGATTTCTCTGATTACCTTTCTTTCCACAGATTACACAGATTTCTCTTTTTCGGCATAGCGCAGAGCGCAAAGCGCATAGCAGCGCGGGCGGTCGTTATCGTGGTCGTGATCGTAATCGTAATCGGGGCGTGAGGCATGGGGCTTGGCGCTAATTAAAATTCGAAATTCGAAGTCAGAAATCCGAAACAAAAACCAAATTCGAATTCTCAAAACCATTCGCCGGTTTGGCGGTTTCGAGTTTCGAATTTCTGATTTCGAATTTGCCTTTCTACATGTCCTACATGGCCTACATGTGAATCCGGCGGCGGGTCCTTCAGCCTGGCTTTCTCACCATGAAGAACTTGAAGAGCATGAAGGATACGTTTGCGTGGATTGGCGAGATTCGCGGTTTAATCCGTGAAATCCGTGGACGTTTTAGCATAGAGCATAGGGCGTAGAGCATAGGGCCAGAAAAACAAACCCAAATTTGGCGTCTTGGCGCCTTGGCGTGATGATTGCGCGCGCCCGATAGCGATTCCGATACCGATACCGACCCCGATTCGCCTCTGAACCCTGAACCCCGAACCCTGAACCCTGAACCCTTCTACATGTCTACATGTGAATGCGAGGGCGGTTCCCTGACGGGAAAAGATTGCTACGGGGTTGCTCGGCCGGATATAATAAAAAAACAGGGGCAAATTTAATCCGGCTGAACGGAGAAACGAGACTGATGAAACTGGCGGAATTCATGCAACGGGCGATCAAGGCGGGGATCGAGGCCGATCCGCGGGGTTTCCGGGAGGTCGAGGCCGCCCTGGCGCGGGTCGAGGGAGAATACCGCCGGCTTTCCGACGCCGAACGGGAACGCTTCGACCTCGATCGCCTGAAAAACCCCTATCCCGACACCAGGATCCTGAACGGAGACTCCGGAACCGAAGTCGCCTCGATCCTGGTCGGGATCGACATGGAGGTGGGGGAAGTTCTGCTGGCCGACCGCCTGCGCCAGGGCGGGAAAAAAGTGGACCTGCTGCTTTCCCACCACCCTGAGGGCACGGCCCTGGCCGGCTTTCACCGGGTTCTGGAAATGCAGGCGGACATTCTGGGCAAGATGGGGGTGCCCCTGGTTCCGGCCGAGGCCGCGCTCCAGGAACGGATCGGAGAGGTCGAGCGCAAGATTATGCCCGCCAACCTTTTCCGGGCCGTGGACGCCGCGGTACTGCTGGAACTCCCTTTCGCCTGCGCGCACACGCCCGCCGACAACTGCGTGGCCTCCTTCCTCCAGGAACGCTTCGAGGCGGCTTCCCCGGGAACGGTTCGGGATGTTATCGAGAGCCTGCTGGAAATCCCGGAATATGATCGCGCGGCCCGGGAAGGCTCGCTGCCTCGTTGCATCTGCGGGGAGATTTCCCGCCGCCCCGGGAAAATATTCGTGGACATGACCGGGGGAACCGAGGGCTCCCCGTCGGCCCCGGAGTCCCTGGCCCGGGCCGGGGTAGGGACCATGGTGGTAATGCACATGAGCGAGAATCTCCTGAAGCAGGCGCGCAAGCAGCGCCTGAACGTGGTCGTGGCCGGGCATAGCGCCAGCGACAGCCTGGGAATGAACCTGCTCCTGGACCGGTTGGGGGGGGGGAGGGAATTCGGGGTTATTCCCTGTTCGGGGTTCAGGCGGGTTGCCCGCTGACCTGGCGTTTTTCCGGTTAGGTTTTCGTGAAGCTTTCCGGGGACATCGTCGAGCAGGTGAAATCCGGCGTCGATATCGTCGCCGTGGTCTCGGAATACTTTCCGCTCAAGCGCGCCGGGCGCAGCTTCAAGGCCTTGTGCCCTTTTCACGACGAGAAGACCCCTTCCTTCACGGTCAGCCCGGAGCGCCAGGCCTTCCACTGTTTCGGGTGCGGGGCGGGGGGGGACGTCATCGCCTTTGTCATGCGCAAGGAGGTCCTTTCCCGAGGCGCTTCGGCAGCTGGCCCGGCGCGGCGGGGTGTCCATGCCCGAGGCCGACCCCGTCGCGGCCGGCCGCCGGGAGCGCTTGCTTTCCTTGCATGAGCTGGCCGCCGGATTTTTTCACTGGGGATTGATTTCTTCACGAATGGGGATTGCCGCCCGGCGCTACCTGGAGAGCCGGGAGGTCTCCGCGAGCAGCGCGGAAAGCTTTTGCCTGGGCTATGCCCAGCCCTCCTGGGACGGTTTTTACCGCCATGCCCTGGCCAAGGGGTACCGGGCGGAGGAAATTTTGGCCGGGGGGCTGATTCTGGAAAGGGATTCGGGGGGCTACTACGACCGTTTCCGGAACCGGCTGATGATCCCGGTCCGGGACGGGCGGGGAAAAACCATCGGCTTCGGGGCGCGGACCCTCGACGATTCCACGCCCAAGTATCTTAATTCTCCGGACACGGAGCTGTTTCACAAGGGCCGGGTGCTGTTCGGCCTCGACCTGGCCCGGGCGGCCGCCGCGGCGGCCGGGGAGATCATTCTCGGGGAAGGTTACCTCGACGTGATTCGCGCCCACCAGGAGGGCATCAAGAACATGGTCTGTTCCCAGGGCACCGCCTTCACCCCGGAGCAAGCCCGGCTGCTCAAGCGCCACGCTGCGCGGGTAATCACGGCTTTCGACGCCGACTCCGCCGGGCTGGAAGCGTCTCTCAAGGGCCTGGACATCTTTCTGGCCGAGGGCATCGAGGTTTTCATTACGGTGCTTCCTTCCGGGGAGGACCCGGATAGTTTCATCCGGTCCGCGGGCGGGGATGCTTTTCGGAAGCTGGTGCGGGAGGCGGTTCCCCTGCTGGACTATAAACTCGAAATCCTGCAAAAAAGAAACGCCGGTCTGGGAGATCGCGGACGCCAGGACGCGGCCCGGCAGATGCTGGCCTCCATTGCCCGGATGGAAAGCCCGATTCTGCGCGAGGCGGCCCTGGACAAAGTCGCCGTGGCGCTCGGGATTTCCCCCGGCGCCCTGCGCGAGGAAGGCAAGCTCCTTCCCCTTCCTCCCGTTCCCGGTCCGGTCCCGGAGAAAAGGGTCGATTTTCCGGAGGAAAAAAATGAGCAGAATCTTTTGCGGTTGTTGATTCATAATGATAAAATAATAAAATTAGTTGAAAAAGACATCGATCCCGCCGACTTCACTCCCCGGCTGCGTCCCCTGGCGGCGAAAATGCTTGAACTCGCCCGGGAAGAAAAGTTTCCGCTGGTCCGGACACTGCCCGCGCGGGTCCGGGACGATGGGTTGCAGGAACTGATTGCCCGATGGCTTTTCGAGGACACCGATTCCGTAGCCGGGATGGCGGAGGTGGTCGATTATCTGGCTTACTTGAAGAGAAATACGCTGCGGGCCCGGTGCCGGGAGTTGGACCGGGCCATTGCCGTGGAGGAAAAAACCGGCGGCAATCCCGGGTGGGCGCAGAAGGAACGGCTGGCCCTGGAACACGAGGCCAGGACCGTCCGTCGCCGGCTTAAGGAAAAATACGAAACATGAAGATACTGGACGACAAGAATGAAAGGATCAAACGCCTGGTCGACTTGGGCGAGGACAAGGGGTTCATCACCCTGGCGGACTTGAGTTCGGAGTTTCCCGAGGAAGTGGTCAGCGCCGAGGCCATGGGAAACATCCGGTCTTTCATTCAGGCATCGGGGATCGAGATTCTGGAAGTCTCCGGCCTGGCCGGGGATGCCGAGGAGGCCGCCGAAAAGGCCGACTCGGGAGTTTACGACATTCTTGACGACCCGGTCAGGATGTACCTGCGCCAGATGGGCCAGGTCCCGCTTTTGAGCCGCGAGCAGGAAGTGGAAATTTCCAAGCGGATCGAGAAGGCGGAGAACAATGTCTACCGCCTGACCCTGCGGATGGGGGTATCCGCCCGGGAGATGTTCCTGATTGCCCGCCGGCTTTTGAGCGGCAAGGAGCGTTTCGACCGGATCGTCGCCGAGAAAAAAGGGACCAGCCGGGAAAAATACCTCAAGGAACTTCCCCGGCGCCTGGAAGAGGGCAGAAAAATCCAGGAAAAGATCCGGGTCGGGTTCGGGAAGTTCAGCGCCAAGCGGACCCAGTCCCTGCGGATCGCCCAGGGCGAAGACCGAATTCGCCGGACCCTGGCGGAGGTCAGGAACGGCCTGGAGCGGCTGGAGTTGGAGGGGCTGGACCTGAAGGCGGTATTCCCGGAAATTGATCCGGTGAAAATCCAGCGCGCGGCCGCGGCTTTGCTCGGGCGTAGAGGCGGCGACCGGTATTTCCTTTCCCGCGCCCCCGGGATCGAGGATACGGTCCGCCAGCTCGGCGAGGAAAACGACGCGGGCCGGATTTTCCTGGAAACGCTGGCCTGGACGAAAGCGCACGAGGCCGCTCTGATCCACGCCGTCCTCCGGATTCGCGATGCCTTGCGCGGCCTTCCGGTTCCGCAAAAGGAATTCGAGCGGGTTTTCCCGGCCGCTTCCGCCGCGGCGGTTCTCGCGGGCGCGGAAAGACTGATCCGGGAAATTCCCATCCCGTTCCGTCCCGCGACTGCGGGGGGAAAGATCGGGAAGCTGATCGAGGAAATCCGGCTGGAAATGAAGGCGATCGCCGCCGCCGCCGCCGGGGCTTCCCGGGCCGGATCCCGCCCGGGGCGGCTGGCAAAAATGGCCGCGGAACTCAAACCCAAGGCGCTGCGGGCCGGGCTTTCCTCCGCCCGGGTCGCGAAAATTTTCAAAAAGAGCAAATCTCCCGGGAAAATCGCCCTGGAAGTCCGGGATTCGCTCCGGGATTTCGCGGATTCCAACACCGTCCGGTATGCCCGCTCCTGGGCGGAAAAGATGATCGAGGAAGACAGGCTGCTGGCCGAGGAGACCGCCACCGCCGCCGCCGTTCCGGAACGGCACGACCGGGTGGTGCATCTCGCCGGCTCCTTGCGGACGCTCCTGGTGGAGAGGGAGGTCCCCTACGACCTGGTGCGCAAACTCATGCCGGCGCCTGATGTCTCCCTGCTCCTGGGCGGTGTCCGGCGCCTGGCCGGGCGTTTGGCCAGAAAAAGCCCGCCTCCCGCCGGGATCGAGGCCCTGCGTGACGCGGCCGATTTCCTGGCCGCCGAAGTGGAAAAGGGGTCGGGACCGGCTTTGGACTTCTCCGGGCAGGAAGGCCGGGCGGCGCGGGTCGCGGGACTGGTTTTGGATCTCTGGAATATCCTCTCTTCCGCCGGGGACAGGGAGAGCAAGTCGGTTTTTCCCGCCCTGGACCCGGAATCCGCGATCCGGGAACTGACCCGAATCCGGGGATTGCTCAAGGGCAAGCGTCTTTCGCCGCGCGCTCCCGATTTGGTCCGTCCGGCGGCGGTGGTGAAGAAGGAGTCCGGGGAACTCAAGCATCTCCGCGTCCAGGAATCCCGGCGGGAAGCCGCCCGCGCCGAGTTGGAAAAGGAATATGTCGCTCTCCAGGGGCTCCTGAAAAAGCTCCTTTTCAAGCAGAACATCATCGAGGAGATTTTCGAGCCGATTTATCGCGAATATACCCGGATCCGCGAAGTCCAGATCCGGATGGACAAACTCGAGGGCGTTTCCGGCGCCAAGGCCAGAAACGAGTTCAAAAACGAGCGGCGCAAGCTCCGGCGCATCGAGCAGCATAACCAGATGTTGCTGGAGGATTTCGCCGCCATCTACGCGGAGTTGCGGTCCGCCCTGCTCGAGGTCAAGCGCGCCAAGGGCGAGATGGTGGAGGCGAACCTGCGCCTGGTTATTTCCATCGCCAAGAAATACACCAACCGGGGGCTTTCCTTTCTGGACCTGATCCAGGAAGGGAACATGGGCTTGATGAAGGCCGTGGACAAGTTCGAGTACCGCCGGGGCTTCAAGTTTTCCACCTATGCCACCTGGTGGATCCGGCAGGCCATAACCCGGGCTATCGCCGACCAGGCCCGGACCATCCGGATCCCGGTGCATATGATCGAGACCATCAATAAGCTGATGCGGGTCTCGAAGAAACTTCTCCAGGAGACCGGGCGCGAGCCTTCCCCGGAGGAGATCGCCGAGGAAATGGAACTCCCGGTGGACAAAGTCCGCAACATTCGCAAAATCGCCCAGCACCCGATTTCGCTCCAGACCCCGGTGGGAGACAAGGAGGACAGCCAGTTCGGCGATTTCATCGAAGACAAGGGGGCGGAGTCCCCGGCCGACGCCACCAGCTACGTTCTGCTCCGGGAGCAGCTCCGCAACGTTCTCAAGACTCTGACCCGGCGTGAAGCCGAAGTGCTCCGGCTCCGTTTCGGAATCGACGACGGGTCTTCCCGGACCCTGGAGGAGGTCGGCAAGATTTTCAACGTCACCCGGGAAAGGGTCAGGCAGATCGAGGCCAAGGCCTTGCGCAAGATGCGGCATCCCACCCGGGCCCGGCGTCTCCAAGGGTTCCTGGAGGGCGCCGAGGGCGACGGGTTGACCGAGACCATCTGGGACATCTGACCCGGGGGGAGGGGTGAAAGCCATCCTGCCCAGGTTGCTGGCGGCGGCATCCCTGCTGGCGGCGGCTTTTCTCCTGCGCGGTTTTCCCCCTTCCGTCCCCCGGCCGGAGGTACGGATTGCGGGGGATGAACTCGAGTGGGCGCGGAAGCTTTTCCCCCCGGCAAAAAGTCTCCGGGCCGCCGAGCCTTTTGCCGAAGTTCTCGGCGGCCAAGGGGAGTTTCTGGGCTGGTGGGTTGACGGGAGCGCGGCGGCGGCGGGGCATGCCGGCTATGGCGGGCCGGTTCCTTTCCGGCTCGGGCTCGACCGGGAAGGCCGGGTGGCCGGGATCGTCCTGCTCCCCTCCCGGGAAACCCCGGATTTTTTAGAGCTGGTCGAGACCTCCGGGTTGTTGCAAGTCTGGGATGGATTGCTCCCGCCGGCGGCGGCGGAAGTCCCGGTGGATTCGGTGAGCGGGGCCACCATCACCTCCTCCGCCCTGAGCGCCTCCGTGCGGGACCTGCTCCGGAAACTCGGAGCGGGGCCTGTTTCCGCCTCGGCCGGGCGTTCTGGGCGCTACAGCATCTTGGAAGCCATCCTGGCCTGGTCCGCCTTGGCCCTGGCCCTGGGAGGTTTTTTTCTGCCCCGCCTTCCCCGGGGTTACCGGGTTTTCGCCCTAGCGGCGGTGCTGGGGGGGCTGGGGATAGCCGAGAACGCGAGCCTGAGTTTGGGGCTTTTCTGGAACTGGGCCCGGCTCTCCCCGGGCCGGCTCGTGGCCGCCTTCGGGATTTTTCCCCTGGTCCTGGTCTTGTTCTCCCTGACTGTCAACCTGATTACGGGGAGGAACTTCTACTGCCGTTGGGCCTGCCCCTTCGGCGGCGCCCAGGAACTGGCCGGCCGCCTCGGGCGGTTCCGCCGGCCCCTGCCCCGGAAACTGGCAGTCGCAGGGCGTTTCACCCGCCTGGCGGCCCTGGGGGCGGTCTGCCTCCTGGCGGGGTCAGGTCTGGCC
>CAZIEA010000107.1:0-8465 GCA_964538495.1 uncultured bacterium
CATTCACATGTAGGCATGTAGGACATGTAGAAGGGTTCAGGGTTCGGGGTTCAGGTTGCTGGGATAATCGTGATTTTCTGGCTCTATGCTCTATGCCCTATGCTCTATGCTAAAACGTCCACGGATTTCACAGATTTTTCCTTCATGTCCTTCATGGTCTTCATGGTGAGAAAAGAGTTTTCTCTGTGGCCTCTGTTTTTCTCTGTGAGCTCTGTGGTGAGGAGGTTAGGCTGAAGGCTGAAGGAAAGGCCGCCGCATTCACATGTAGGCATGTAGGACATGTAGAAGGGTTCAGGGTTCGGGGTTCAGGTTGCTGGGATAATCGTGATTTTCTGGCTCTATGCTCTATGCCCTATGCTCTATGCTAAAACGTCCACGGATTTCACAGATTATTCTTCATGGTCTTCATGTCCTTCATGGTCTTCATGGTGGGAAAAGAGTTTTCTCTGTGCCTTACGCTAATTAGGTGGAGAAGCCGCGGCCGTCCCGGTATACTCTCCCCTCTCAAAACCCGGTTTCGGCGCGGGCTGAATGCCCGGCGGGGAGGATGATATGTATGCCCAGATTCTGACCATACGCCCCCAGGAGGGGAAGCTGGGGGAGATCCAGGAGCTCTACCGAGAATATCTGGTTCCGGAGATCCGGAACTCTCCCGGCTATGGCGGGCTCTATCTCATTCCCCGGCCGGAGCGGGGAGAAGTGCTGGCCGTCACCTTTTGGAAGGACGCCGCTTCCTGCGCCGCCGCCGAGGAAGCCAATCTCTATCTGGAACAGCGGGCCGGGTATCCCCTTTACGCCGGTCCCCCGGTCAAAGAGGGGCGGGAAGTGCTGCATTGGGATATCCCGGCCTGAGAAGCCTCAAGACGAAAATCGGTGAAGGAGGAGGACATCAATGGCGATTGCCAACGATTTGAGGAAGGGACACGCCGTTCGGGAAGGAGGGGACATCCATATCGTTCTCGATGTGGACCGGGTCAAGCCGGGCAAGGGCGGGGCCTTCGTGCAGGCCACGCTGAGGAACCTCAGGACCGGCCGCTCCAACCAGGTCCGGTTCAATTCGAACGCAACCGTGGAAATGGTCCCCCTGGTCCGGCGCAAGCTGGAATATAGTTACCGCGACGGGAGCGGTTACATTTTTATCGATGCCGATTCCTTCGACCAGCTCACTCTCCCCCCCGAACTGGTGGATCCCGTTACCGGTTACCTGGTCGAAGGTATCGCTTATGACGTGATCTTTTCCGACGAGGCCCCCATCCAGATTGAGCCTCCCTCCAGCGTCAATCTCAAAGTGGTGGAGGCTCCGGAATGGGTCAAGGGCGACAGCGCCACCAATGTCCGTAAGCCCGTGAAGCTCGAGACCGGGCTCGAGGCGCAGGTCCCGCTCTTCATCAAGGCGGGGGAGACCATCAAGATCGATACCCGGACCGGGGAATACCTGGGCCGGGCCTGACGCCGGTACGGAGTTGCCTTCCCTGCCGGCGCTGTGATATAAAAAAAAATTGTTCTTTCCCACTTTGTGTGGGTAATGCTTGAGATTTCTTCCGCCATTTCACCACAGAGCGCACAGAGGCAACAGAGAGCACAGAGGAATTTTCTTTTTTTCACCATGAAGCTCATGAAGAGCATGAAGAAAAATTTGTGAAATCTGTGGACTCCCCTCAAGCGTCAACCCACCCAAAACGGAAGAGACCCAAAAAGCTTATGCCAACGAACCAACCTTAAGCCGATAACACGGGGTAACAACATGGCTGATTCCCAAATCAAAGACGTCCGGACCATCGGGATCATCGGTGCCAACGGCTCCGGGAAAACGACGCTCGTGGACGCGATCATGTTCAAGGCCGGGGCCGTCACCCGGCAGGGGAGCGTGGACGAGGGCACTTCCCTTTCCGATACCGATTCCGAGGAGCAGGAGCGCAAGATCAGCATCCGCCTGGCTCCCCTCCATTGCGAGTTCTCGGGGAAGGAAATTTTTCTGGTGGACACTCCCGGTTACGCGGATTTTTTCGGAGAGGTCGCGGTCACCCTCGACGCGGTTGACGCCGTGCTCATCGTGGTGGACGCGGTGGCGGGCATGGAGGTGGGGACTTTGCGGGTTTGGGAGGCGGCCCGGGCGCAGGGCCTCCCGATCAGCTTTTTTATCAACAAGATGGACAAGGAGCACGCCAACTACATGAACGCCCTGGAGGCGTTGGAAGCGGGGGCGCAAAGGACCCTGGTCCCGCTTCTGCTCCCGGACGGCGATCCCCCCTCCTTTTCGGCGGTTTACCCCTTGAGCGCCGAGGGAATCTCGGAAAAAATTTCCCCGGCTTTCCGGGGGAGGCTGGCCAAGGTCCGCCAGACTATGGTGGATTCCGCGGCCGAGTCGGACGACGCCCTTTTGGAAAAATACTTCAGCAGCGGCTCCCTTACCCCGCAGGAGATCAATACCGGCTTTCAGCGGGCTTTCACCCAAGGCAAAGTCGCCCCGGTTTTCACCGGGTCGGCCCTTTCCGGGGTTGGAGTGGAAGAGCTGCTCAAGGGAATCTGCGACCTTTTCCCTTCCCCCCTGGAGCGTGGCGCCCGGCGCCTGGGCGAGACCGAGTTGCCGCCTTCGCCCGGAGCTGACCTTTGCGCCCGGGTTTTCAAGAGCGTGACCGACCCCTACGTCGGGCAGATTTCCTATGTCCGGATCTGGTCGGGGACGCTGAACGCGGACTCCGAGGTTTATAACCCCAGAAGCCGCGGACGGGAACGGGTCGGGGCCGTTCTCATTCTCAAGGGGAAGGAACAGAAGAGCGTCCCCGCGGCGCTTCCCGGGTTCATCGTCGCCCTGCCCAAGCTCAAGACCACCGTCAGCGGCGACACCCTGTGCGCGCCGGGCCGGGATTACTCTTTTCCCCCGGTGGTTTTTCCCTCTCCCACCACCCTGGCGGCCGTTTATGCCAAGGAAAAGGGGGACGAGGACAAGATTGGGGAGGCTTTTGCCAAGATTATGGCCGAAGATCCCACGGTCAAGCTGGAGCGCAATTCCATGACCGGGGAGTTCATCCTGGCCGGGCTGGGGGACGTCCAGTTCCAGGTGGCGATCCACCGCCTGAGGAAGAATTACAAGATCGAGATCGAGCTTCGGGAACCCAAGGTAGCCTACAAGGAGACGATCAAGGGTCGGGGGGAGACCAAGTACCGCCACAAGAAGCAGACCGGGGGCGCCGGACAGTTCGCCGAGGTCTGGATGTACGTGCAGCCTTATGTTCCCGGCTACGAGGACTCCTCGGAAATCGGGAGGGCCCGCAAGGAACTGATTGCGCTGCCCTGGGAAGGGAAACTGCTCTTTCTGGACGAGGTGGTCGGCGGCCACATCCCGGCCCAGCTCGTGCAGAGCGTGAAAAAGGGCTTCCTCTCGGCCATGGAGAAGGGGCCCCTGGCCGGTTTTCCGGTGGTGGATGTCACGGCTTCGGTTTACGACGGCAAGACCCATCCGGTGGACTCCAAGGACATCGCCTTTCAAGTCGCCGGCCGCCAGGGTTTCAAGGAAGCCTGCCGGGAAGCCCGCCCGGTTCTCCTGGAGCCGATCATGCGGGTGGCCATCACCATCCCCACCGACTACATGGGCCCGGTGACCGGCGACCTTAATTCCCGGCGCGGCCGGATCCTGGGAATGGAGCCCCGGGGAACAAATCAGGTGGTCAACGCCACTATCCCGATGGCCGAATTGCTCAAGTATTCCACCGAGCTGCGCTCCATGACCGGGGGGCGCGGGGCGTTCACGATGGAATTCGACCGTTACGAGGAAGTGCCCGCCGCCCTCGCGGCCAAGGTAATCAGCGCCTCGAAGCAGGAGCATGAGGAATAATTTATGAGCGGACATTCCAAGTGGGCCAGCATCAAGCATAAGAAGGGCGCCGCCGACGCCAAAAGGGGCCGGCTTTTCAGCCGCTTGAGCAAAGAGATCACGGTGGCCGCCCGCGACGGGGGCGGGGACATCAAGAGCAACGCCCGCCTGCGTACGGTGGTCCAGACCGCGCGCACGGCCAACATGCCCCTGGACAACATCGACCGGGCGATCAAGAAGGGCACGGGCGAACTCCCGGGAGTGACCTACGAGGAACTGGTTTACGAGGGGTACGCCCCCGGCGGAGTCGCGGTCCTGATTCGGCTTTTGACCGACAACAAAAACCGGGCTGCCGCCGAGGTCAGGCACATCTTCGACAAGAGGGGAGGGAACATGGGCGGGCCCGGTTCCGTGGCCTGGATGTTCGAGATGAAGGGGCTGATTACGGTGGCCAAGGAAGGAATGGACGAGGAGAAACTCTTCGCCGCTGCCCTGGAGGCCGGGGCCGAGGATTTCAGCCCGGAGGGGGAGAATTTCGAGATTTACACCGCGGTCGGGGACCTGGAGAAAGTGAAAACCGCCCTGACGGCCGCCGGTTTCGCCCCGTCCGGGGCGGAGGTTTCCCGCATTCCCAAGAACTATATCGCCGTAGGCGAGGAGGACGCCCGGCGGCTCCTGGGGCTGATCAACGCTCTCGAGGAGTACGAGGACGTCCAGAATGTTTACGCCAATTTCGACATCCCCAACGAAATCCTGGAGAAAATCGGGGATTGAGCGCTTCTCCCGGGGAGGGTGTGATTCGCGTTCTGGCCATTGACCCGGGGACGGCGGCCACCGGATACGGGGTGCTGCAGGGAACCCGAGAGGAGACGGAAGTCCTCGGGTTCGGCTGCATCCGGCCCGGGGCCCGGAGCGCTCCAGAGGAAAAGCTCCGGGATATTTACCGCGCCGTCGCCGAACTGATCCGGCAGCACCGTCCCGGCCTGATCGCGCTGGAAGACGTTTTTTATCATAAGAACATCCGTTCCACCCTCAAACTGGGGGAGGTCAGGGGGATTTGCCTCCTGGCGGCTGCGGAAGCGCTTCTGCCGGTCGAGACTTACTCCCCGCGCACGGTGAAAAAAGCGGTGGTCGGCCACGGCGCCGCCGACAAGACCCAGGTTCAGACAATGGTGACGGCGCTCCTGGGCCTCAAAGAGGCCCCGGAACCCCTGGACGCCAGCGACGCCCTGGCGCTGGCCCTGACTTGCTTGCAAGACAAGAATTCCCCGGGGCGGGGGCGATGATAGCTTATCTCAAGGGCGCGCTGGTTTCCCGCGGGCTCGACCGCTGCGTGATCGAGGCGGGCGGGGGCGGCTACCCGGTCCCCCTCACTCCCGCTTCTTCCGGCCGGCTGGCGCTTGCCGCCGGGACGGTGACCCTGCACGTTTACCACCATGTCCGGGAGGGGGAGCAGACGCTTTACGGTTTCCTGGAACAGTCCGAGCGCGAGGTTTTTCAACGCCTGATCGGGGTTTCCGGGGTGGGCCCGCGCCTGGCGCTCGCGGTCCTGGGGGGGCTTGACCCGGTGGCCGTCCAGGCCGCGATCCTGAGCGGGGACGCCGCCGCCCTGAGCCGGGTCAAGGGGGTGGGGAAGAAGACCGCCGAGAGGATAATTCTCGAACTCAAGGACAAACTCGATGTCGAAATCTCCGGTCTTCCCTTCGGGGTGGAGCCGGGGGTGCCGGCCGATGTCCTGGCCGCGCTCGCCACCCTGGGATTTTCCCGGGGCGAATCGCTCCGGGCTCTTCGGGAAGTCCAGGAGCGGCTGGGTGCCGCCGGGGCCGGGGAGATCCTGCGCGAATGCGTCGCGCTCCTGGGCGGGGGAGAAGGATGAGCGAGCGCCCCATCAACGCCGCTCTTTCCCAGAGGGACGGAAATCTCGACCGGGCGCTCCGCCCCCGGGGATTTGCCGATTTTATCGGCCAGGACAAGGTCAAGGAACGCCTGAGCATTACCCTCCAGGCGGCCCGGGAGCGGGGCGAGCCACTGGAGCACCTGCTTTTTTTCGGCCCTCCCGGGCTGGGGAAGACCACCCTGGCCCATATCGTGGCCGCCGAGATGGGGGTGGGGATCAAGCTTACTTCCGGCCCGGTGATCGAGCGGCCGGGGGATCTGGCCGGTCTCCTGACCAACCTCAAGGAAGGGGACATCCTTTTCATCGACGAGATTCACCGCCTTTCCCAGGTGGTGGAGGAGTATCTCTACTCGGCCATGGAGGATTTCGTCATCGACATCATGATCGACCAGGGCCCCTCGGCCCGCTCCGTCCGCCTCAACCTGGCCCGGTTCACCCTGATCGGGGCCACCACCCGTTACGGGCTGCTCACTTCCCCGCTTCGGAGCCGGATCGGGCTGGTCAACCGGCTGGATTTCTATCCGGCCGATCACCTGGAAAAGATCGTCGCGCGCTCGGCTTCCCTGCTCGAAATCGCCATCGACGGCGGGGGCGCGCTCGAGATCGCCCGCCGCGCCCGGGGCACCCCGCGGATCGCCAACAGTCTTCTGAAAAGAGTCCGGGATTACGCCCAGGTCCGGGGGGAAGGCCGGGTGACGGCGGAAATCTCCCGGGAAGCCCTGGGCATGCTCGGGATCGACGAGAAGGGGCTAGACGAGATGGACAAGAGGGTACTGGAGGCCATCATCCGCCGCTTCGGGGGCGGGCCGGTCGGGATCGAGACGATCGCGGTGGCGATCGGGGAGGAAGCCGACACCATCGCCGAGGTTTACGAGCCTTTCCTGATCCAGGAGGGCTACCTGAAGCGGACCCGGACCGGCCGGGTCGCCACCCCTCTGGCTTACCGGCATCTGGGGCTCGAGCCGGGCCAGAAAGAGCTGTTTTAGGGGCGGCGAAAATTGCGGGTCCTGCTCCACATCTGCTGTGGCCCCTGCGCTACCTGGCCTTTCCAGGAACTGGAGCGGGAGGGGATCGAGGCGGACGGGATTTTTTATAATCCCAACATCCACCCTTTCCGGGAGCACCAGGCTCGCCTGGAAGCGGCGCGCGGCCTGGCGGAGCGGACCGGCCGCCGGCTCCTGGCCCCCGACGGCTACGAAGCGGCGGCATTTTTCCGGGAGACCGCTTTCCGGGAGGCCGACCGGTGCCGGCATTGTTACCGGCTCCGCCTCTCGAGGACCGCGGAGATCGCGGCCCGCTCCGGCTACGACGCCTTCACCTCCACCCTCCTGATCAGCGTGCACCAGGACCACAAACTGATCCGAGAAACCGGCGAAGCCGCGGGGGCGGACGGGGGGATTGCTTTTCTCTACCGGGATTTCCGTCCGGGCTGGAAGCAACACTGGGCCCTTACTGCCGAGCACGGGCTTTACAAGCAGGCTTACTGCGGGTGCATTTACAGCGAATACGAGCGTTTTGCCGGCAAGGAGAAGAGGAAAGGGGGGGAGGACGGTGCGCCTGAGCGACTTTCAGTATGAGCTGCCTCCCGAGCTGATCGCCCAGCGCCCGAGTCCGCGGCGGGGAGATTCCCGGCTCCTGGTCCTCGGGGAAGGCGGGCGGATCCGGCACCGGCTTTTTCCCGAGCTGCTGGAGTATTTCCGGGAGGGGGACCTGGCGGTTTTCAACAATACCCGGGTTTTTCCCGCTCGCCTGCGGGGCGTCCGCGCGGACACCGGAGGCCGGGCGGAAGTCCTTCTCCTGCACCAGGCCCCCGAGGGGGCCTGGGAAGTCCTGGTCCGTCCCGCCCGCCGGGCCCGGCCCGGGACCGTGGTGGCTTTCGACCGGTCCGCCTCCGGCACGGTCCGGGGGCGGGGAAAATGCGGCTGGCTGATGGATTTTACCGGGATCCCGGACCCGGCGGCTTACGCCCGGCAACGGGGCGAAATTCCCCTGCCTCCCTATATCCGGCGCTCGCCCGCGGACCTTTCCGGAGAAGTGGCCCGGATCGACGCCGAGCGCTACCAGACGGTTTACGCCGCCGTGGACGGGGCGGTGGCCGCCCCCACCGCCGGGCTGCATTTCACCCCGGAACTGCTGGAACGGATGCGGGAGCAGGGGGTGGAGCGGGAATTCGTCACCCTCCACGTCGGCTACGGCACCTTTCAGACCGTCCGGGAGGAGGACCCCCGCCGCCACCGGATGCAAGAGGAGTATTACGAGATCTCCGAGGAAACGGCCGCGCGGATCAACCACCGCCTGGCCGCCGGGGGGCGGCTCTGGGCGATCGGGACCACCACGGTGCGGGCATTGGAAAGCGCCGCCGGGGAGGACGGCCGGGTCCGGGCCGGGAGCGGCTGGACCGACATCTTCATCGTCCCCGGTTACCGGTTCCGGCTTTGGCCCTTCAGCCTGGTCACCAACTTCCACCTCCCCGCCTCCACCCTCCTGATGCTGGTGGCGGCGCTCTCCGGCCGGGAGCGCATTCTTGAAGCCTACGCGGAGGCGGTCCGGGAGGGCTACCGCTTCTTCAGTTACGGGGACGCCATGGCCATATTGGCATAGAGCATAGGGTAGGGTTCGGGGTTCAGGGTTCAGGAAATCACGTGATCCGTAAACAGTAATCCGTAATCCGTCGAAAACCAGGATACAGGAAACAGGAGTCAGGATTCAAAAAAACTGTAATCCGTGATCAGTAAACCGTAATCCGTTACCTGA
>CAZIEA010000108.1:0-275 GCA_964538495.1 uncultured bacterium
GAAGATCAGTCCTTCCCCATCGCCGCCGGCAATGCCAAAATCCGCTTCGCGGGCTTCGCCGGGACCGTTGACCGCGCAACCCATCACCGCGATCTTGACCCCGGCATAACGGGCGGGATCGGGAAGCGAAGCCAGAGCGCTTTCGACTTTTCCCACCAGGCCGATCAGGTCGATCCGGGTCCGCCCACAGGTCGGACAGCTCACGATCACCGGGCCGAAAGAGCGCGCTCCCACGGCCTGGAGAAGTTCCCGGGCGGCCCGGGCTTCCTCGACGG
>CAZIEA010000108.1:285-8415 GCA_964538495.1 uncultured bacterium
GGATCGGCGGTCAGGGAAAAACGGATGGTATCCCCGATCCCCTCCAGCAACAGCGCCCCGATCCCGGCCGCGGAACGGATCAATCCGGGGACCAGGGGCCCGGCCTCGGTGATTCCCAGGTGCAGCGGGTAATCGGTCTTTTCCGCCAGCAGCCGGTAGGCCCCGATCGTGGTTTCCAGGTCGAAGGCCTTGGCCGAGATCTTGATCTTCCCGTAGCCGGATTTTTCGATCAGGTCCGCCTCCCGCAGCGCACTCTCCGCCAAGGAGCGGGAGTTTACCCCCCCGTGGGCGGCGGCGTCCTCCCGCCGCAGGGAACCGGCATTGACCCCGATCCGGATCGGCGCTTCCCGTTCCCGGCAGGCGGCCACCACCTCCCGGACTTTCCAGTCGGCGCCGATATTGCCGGGATTGATCCTGAGCCCGGCCGCCCCGGCCGAGAGCGCCGACAAGGCCAGGCGGTGATCGAAGTGGACATCGGCCACCACCGGCAGCGGGCTCGCGCGGCAGATCTCCCGCAAGGCCATCGCGGCGGTTTCGTCGGGAACGGCGCAGCGAACGATCTCGCACCCGGCTTTTTCCAGAGCCCGGATCTGTTCCAGGGTACTCCCGGGATCGCGGGTGTCGGTGCAGGTCATGGACTGAACGGAAACGGGCGCGCCGCCCCCCACCGGGACTTTCCCGATCATTACCTGTCTGGTCTGGCGCCGTTTATGCATTTCAGGGTTCAGGGTTCAGGAAAATCGTAATCCGTAATCAGTGATCCGTCGAAAACCAGGATACAGGAGACAGGAGTCAGGATTCAGGAGCCCCCGCAAAAAGTAATCAGTAATCCGTAATCAGTAATCAGTCGCCTTGATTTGTGTGGATTCGCGAGATTCGCGGTTCAATTGGTGCGGCGGTTCCTTCAGCCTTCAGTCTTCAGCCTTCAGCCTGTTTTTCTCACCATGAAGAACATGAAGAAAAAAGTGAACTGTTCACTCGAGACCGAGGAGCCGGTAGACGATGTCGTTGTAAAAGATCAGCAGAAACAACCCGGCCAGGATCGTCAAGCCCACGTACTGGATGGCGGCCAGGGTCTTTTCGCTCAAGCGGCGGCGGCGGATCCCCTCGAAGACGGCGATGGCGATGTTGCCCCCGTCCAGGATCGGCAGGGGCAGGAGGTTGACCAGGCCGATGATCACGCAAATCCTGGCCACGAACTGCAGCAACTCCGCCAGCCCGTGCCGGGCCACTTCCTCGGTGGCCAAGTAAATCATGATCGGGCCCCCGATTTCCCGGTGGCTGATGTCTCCCCGGATCAGCAGGATCATGCTCACCACCCAGAGGCGCCCCTGCTTGAAGGTTTCCTCGGCACCCCGGATGAAGGCCTCCGGAAAAGGCGCGGCGTCCCTGACCTGGCGCACCCCGAGTTTGACCCCGAGCATCCCCCGGGGCCGGACGGCGACGGAATCCTGATAGATTTCGGCGGCTTCCCCATCCTTTTCCCGACTGATTTCCAGCCGGAGTTCCCGCCCGGGGGCGGACTCGATCGCTTGGGCGACCCGCTCCGGGAGCAAAGCCTCCCCATCGATGGAAACGATCAGGTCCCCGGCGACCCAGCGCTCTTCGGAGACTTTTTCCGGATAAATCCGGCCGGCGTAAATCACGGCCCCGGGGATGGCCCCCCTGGTCCCCACGGGGACGGAGATCTCCAGGAACTTTCCGCCCCGTTCGATTCCCAGGACCGCTACCCCGCCGGGAAGAGCGGAAACTCTTTCCACCAACATGCGTAGGGAAACCTCTTCCCCGTCCAGGGTCCGGATCCAGTCCCCGGGGAGAATCCCGGCAGGGCCGGCGGGCAAGCCGGGAAGAATTTCCTCCACCACCGCCTCGGCGTAAGGCTGGATGCCCAGAACCGGGTAGCGGCTCCCGGGAATGGAAGCCGGGACAGCCCGAACCGCCCGGGAAGACTCCCCCGAGACGAACTCCAGATCGAGCGGCCGGCCGGCGCTCAAGAGCACCGCCATGCTCACGTCCTCCCAGCCGGAGACCGGTTCCCCGTCGATGGCGGCCACTTTGTCCCCCGGCCGGATTCCGGCGGCGGACGCGGGGGAAGAATCCTCCACCCAACCGATCCGGGAACTCAAGCTGTAGGAAGGAACCCGGAAGCCGGCCAGGTAAAGAACCGAAAAAATCAGAAAGGCGCCCAGGATGTTCATCAGGGGGCCGGCGGCGATCACCGCCACTTTTTCCCAAGTTTTCTTGTGCAGGTAATTCCGCTCCGGGGGAATTTCCTTCCCTTCCGTCTCCTTGCCGGGCAGGTCCTCCTGCCCCGCCATCCGAACGTAACCCCCGAGCGGGATCAGGGAGAGGCGATATTCCGTTTCCCCCCGCCGGAAGCCCAGAAGCTTGGGGCCGAACCCGAGAGAGAAACAAAAAACGTAAATTCCGCGCCATTTCGCGACTAAAAAATGCCCGAGTTCGTGGATGAAGATCATCCCCCCGAGAACCAGACCGAAGCGGAGGAGATTAAGGGGTAAATCCAGATTCATCGTTTTCCTTCCCTTTCCCGGATCAGGGTCAGCGCGTTCCGGCGTCCCTCTTCGTCGGCTTTTACGACATCCTCCAGGGCCCGGACCGGGACCGGCCGATGCCGGGACATGACCGCCTCCACCACAAGGGGAATGTCCAGGAAACCGACTCTCCCCCCCAGGAAAGCCTCTCCGACTTCTTCGTTGGCGGCGTTGAGAACCGCAGGCATGGTCCCCCCCGCCTCTCCAGCCCGGTAAGCCAGCCCCAGGCAGGGGAAGCGTTCGGGATCGGGGCGGGAAAAAGTCAGGGCCCCGGCTTCCCGGATATCCAGCGCCCCGTAGGCGGGAGGGACCCGCTCGGGGAAATTCAAGGCGTAGGCGATGGGAAGGCGCATGTCCGGGTTCGCCAACTGGGCGATCTGCGCCCCGTCGACCAGTTCCACCAGGGCGTGAACCAGGCTCTGGGGATGGATGGCAACCTCGATGCGGTCAACCGGCAACCCGAAGAGATGGCCGGCCTCGAGCACCTCGAGTCCCTTGTTCATCATGGTGGCGGAATCCAGCGAGACTTTTTTCCCCATCTTCCAGCGGGGATGGGCCACCGCTTCCTCCGGGGTAACCGATTTCAGCCTCTCCAAGGGCGTGGAGAGAAAGGGGCCGCCGGAGGCGGTCAGGACAATCCGGGCCACCTGAGCCGGTTCGACCCCGCGCAGACATTGAAAAACCCCGGAATGCTCGCTGTCCATCGGGAGAATGGCGGTCCCCTTTTCCCGGGCGGCCGCCAATACCAGATCCCCGGCCGCGACCAGCACCTCCTTGGAGGCGAGCGCGACGGCGAGACCGGAAGCGATCGCCGCCAGCACCGGCCGGAGAGTCCGGATTCCCGGAATGGCCGCCACCACGACCCCGTCACCGTCCGCGGAGACCGCGGCTTCCCTCAGCCCCTCGCTCCCCCAGAGGATTTCCGGGCCGCGCCTCAGCAGTTTCTTCAGCTTCTCGGCCTCCTCCGGCCCCCGGACGCTCACCAGGGAGGGGGAAAACTCGCGCGCCTGGCTCGCCAGAAGGTCGATATTCCCGCCCGCCGCCAGGGCCGAAACCCGCCACCTTCCGGGAGCGGAGCGAATCACGTCCAGGGTATTGGTCCCGATCGAGCCGGTGGAGCCTAATATCGCCACTTCTTTCATGAGAGAGGGTTCAGGGTTCAGGGTTCAGAAAAACCAGGATACAGGAAACAGGAGTCAGGATTCAGGAGCCAGAAAAATCAGTAAGCAGTCGTAGCGCAGGGCTTCAGCCCTGCTCCCGTAATCCGTAACCAGTGATCCGTAATCAGTCGCCTTGATTTGTGTGGATTCGCGAGATTCGCGGTTCAATCGGTGCGTCGGTTCCTTCAGCCTTCAGTCTTCAGCCTTCAGCCTGTTTTTCAAATCCGTGAAATCCGTGGAGAAAAAAATCTGCGTAATCTTAGTTTTTCCCCCGGACATCAGAGTTTGAGGATCAGCTTCATGTAGAGAAAAAGCAGCGGCGCGGCGAAGAAAATCGAGTCCAGCAAATCGAGAATCCCCCCCAAGCCGGGAAGGGAGTTCCCCGAGTCCTTATGCCCGGTGGAGCGCTTGAGCAGGGATTCGGCCAGGTCGGCCCCCACCGCGGTCGCGCCCAGGAGAAACCCCAGGGTGAGCGCCCCGGCCGCGCTGATCTCGGAGAGGGAGAAAAGATACTTCCCCCCCAGGGCGGAAATCCCCCCGAAAATCACCCCCCCGAGCGCGCCTTCCACCGTCTTCTTGGGGCTCAGGCGCTCGATCAGCTTGTGCCGCCCCCAGGAAGAGCCGATGAAATAAGCGGCGCTGTCGGTGACCTTGACCACCAGGAAAAGGAAAAAGACGTACATCCGGCCGTCCAGCTCCGGAAAACGGACCGAGGCGTAATAGTTGATTCGGGGAAGAAAGGCCAGGAGCCAGGAAACATAGAGAATCCCCCCCAGGGTGGAGCAGATCCGTCCCGCCGAACCCTGGTGCTCCCTCCGGGTGGCCTCGAAAAGAAAGAGCCCGGCAATCGCAACGAAAATCGAGAAATGCATCCACTCGGGATTGGCGAAAGCCTGAAAGTGGGGGGGGATGAAGCCCGCCCCGGCGGCGGAGATGAAGGAAGAAGAAAAGACCAGAACCCCGCCCAAAACCCCGATCCACCCGATTCCCCCGGTCATGGCGGTGAACTCCCGCATCCCCAGGATGACGAAGCAGTTGCCGGCCGCGAAAAACAGGATAGGAGCGTCCTTGCTGAAGATGACCACCCCGAGCAGGACCGCAATCAGCACCAGGGCCGTTCTCAACCTTTGTTTGAGCACTCGCCTCCTCCCCCGGGAGAATGCCCGCCGTAACGCCGCTCCCGCCGGTTATATTGAGCGATCGCCGCCAGCAGTTCCTCCCGGCCGAAATCCGGCCAGAGCACGTCCGAAACCACGATTTCCGCGTAGGAAATCTGCCAGAGAAGAAAATTGCTCAGCCTCATTTCCCCGCTGGTCCGGATCACAAGATCCGGGTCGGGGAATCCGGCCGTGTAGAGATAACCGGAAAAAACTTCCTCGTTCAGGGATTCGGGATCGACCGTTCCCCGCCTGACCTCCCGGGCAAAACTCTTGGCGGCTTCCACGATCTCCTGGCGGGCGCCGTAGTTGAGGGCGAGAATCAGGCGCATGCCCGGGTTATCCGCGGTGGCCCGGCGGGTCCGCGCAATAGCCTTCACGACGCCATCCGGAAGACCGGCCTCGTCCCCGATACAATGAAAACGGATCCGGTTCTCCTGCATGGTCGGAAGTTCGGCCTTGAGATAATGCCGGAGATAGCGCATCAGGCCGGAGGTTTCCGCGCGCGGGCGTCGCCAATTCTCCGCCGAAAAAGTGTAAAGGGTGAGATAACCGACCCCCAGCTCGGCGCAGGCAGTGGTGATCTTCCGGACCGCTTCGGCCCCCGCCCGGTGACCTTCCAGACGGGGAAGCCCCCGGGCCCGGGCCCAGCGCCCGTTCCCGTCCATGATTACGGCCACGTGCCGGGGGACGGAGATTTTTTCACCTGGATTCGGCATCAGCGCCCCGGTTCGATATGCTTGCGCACCAACTTCTTGGAGAGAACAAACTCCTTGAGGGCCTTCCCGGAGGGAACTTCGTACATCACTTCTTCCATGATTTTTTCGAGCAGGCCCCGGAGCGCCCGGGCCCCGGTCCCTTTCCGAACGGCTTCCCGGGCTAGCAACCGCAGCGCGGCCGGGTCATGGCTCAGTTCCAGCCCCTCCATGGCCAGGAGCTTCCGGTATTGCCGGAGCAAGGCATTGCGAGGCTCGGTCATGATCCGGATGAGGTCGCTCTCCTCGAGGTGCGAGAGGGAGGTAACCACCGGGAGTCGACCCACAAATTCCGGGATCATTCCATACTTGATCAGGTCCTCCGGCTCGGTCTGCTCCAGAAGCCGGTCCCGGGCCCCGGAGGTAACGGCCTCGTCGTCCCGGAACCCGATCACCCGGCGGTCCAACCTCCGGCGCAGGATTTCGTCCAGACCGGTGAATGCCCCCCCGCAGATGAAAAGAATGTTGGCGGTGTTTACCCGGATGAATTCCTGGTGGGGGTGCTTGCGCCCGCCCTTGGGCGGCACGTTGCAAACGGTGCCTTCCAGGATCTTGAGCAGGGCTTGCTGGACTCCTTCTCCGGAGACATCCCTGGTAATGGAGACATTTTCGGCCCGGCGGGCGATCTTGTCGATCTCGTCGATATAGATTATCCCCGTCTCCGCCCGGGCGACTTCGTAGTCGGCGACCTGCAGGAGATTGAGCACCAGGTTCTCCACGTCCTCGCCGACATATCCAGCTTCGGTGACCGTAGTGGCGTCGCCGATGGCAAAAGGGACTTGCAGAAAGCGCGCCAGAGTCCGGGCCAAGAGCGTCTTGCCCGAGCCGGTCGGACCGATCATCAGGATGTTGCTTTTCTCGATCTCGACCCCGTCCTCCGGCCCCCGGCGGGAGATGATCCTCTTGTAGTGGTTATGGACCGCCACCGCGATGGTTCTTTTGGCCGAATCCTGCCCGATCACGTACCCGTCGAGATATTCCTTGATCTCCCGGGGAGTAGGGACCTTCTTCAGAGCCGGCGCCGCGGCGGGAAGGGGCTTGCCATCCCCGGCCGCGAGCAGATCGTGGCCGGCCCGGACGCAGTCTTCGCAGATAGCCGCCCCGACGCCGGTAAGGAGCCTAATGTCCGTTCCCGGGCGGCCGCAAAACGAACAGACCGGGCCGGGGCGGAGGGTTTTCTTCCGGGTGCTCATCGGGCCGTCTTCATTTGGAGTTCTTGCGCTCGATCACGGAGTCCACCAAGCCGTACTGCACCGCTTCGGCGGCGGTCATGAAAAAATCCCGATCGGCGTCGCGCTCCACCTTCTCCCGGGTCTGCCCGGTGTGGCGGACCAGAATCCCGTTCAACTCCTCCTTGAGCCGGAGAATCTCCCGGGCGTGAATGCTGATGTCGATGGCCGAGCCTTCGGCCCCGCCCCAGGGCTGGTGCAGCATGATCCGGGCGTGCGGAAGGGCGAAACGCTTCTTCGGGGTCCCCGCCGCCAGCAAAAGAGCCGCCATACTGGCCGCCTGCCCCAGACAATAGGTGGTAACCCCGCAGCGGACAAACTGCATGGTGTCGTAAATGGCCAGACCGGCCGTGACTGAGCCGCCCGGGGAGTTGATGTAAAGATTGACGTCCTTTTCCGAATCCTCCATTTGCAGATAGAGCATCTGGGCCACGACCAGATTGGCGACATAGTCGTCGATCGCGGTCCCGATAAAGATGATGCGGTCCTTGAGCAGCCGGGAATAGATGTCGTAGGAACGTTCTATCCTTCCGGTCTGCTCGACTACCATGGGCACCAGTTGCGCGCGTTTTTCATTCATTGCCGGCCTCCTCTATCTCGGCGGCTTCCAGCACGAGATCGAGCGCCTGACGGCGCTCGATCCTGTCCTCGATCGCCCCGATCCGGTCCTCGTTTTCCAGGCGTCGCCGATAGGCGGACACTTCTTCTCCCAGTTCGGCGGCTTCCCGAGCAATCTCCTGCCCCAAGTCGGCCGGAGAAACCACGATCTGTTCCCGAGCAGCGATTTCCCGGAGGATGAAAATGGTCTTCAATTCCCGCTCCCCCAGTTCGGCGGCGCGGGTTTTCAGCGCCTGCTCATCCTGTGAGCCGGCGTTTCCCCGGAGGGCGTCCTGGAACATTTTCATGAAACCGGCGGTCAGGGAAGCCAGGGCTTCCGGAGGCAGGTCAAAATCGTGGGCAGCCAGGAGACGATCCAGCGCCTCCTCTTCCAGCCGGGAACGGGCATCCCTTTCCTTCCGGGCCTTGATCATGGCGCCGATTTTTTCCCTGACCTCCTCCAGGCTCCGGAAAGGACCCCAGGAGGCGGCCAGCTTGTCGTCGAGTTCGGGCAGAATCCGGCGCTTGATCTCCCGCAACCGGACCTCGGCGCGCCGCGGAGCCCCGGAAAGGTCCCCGGCCCGGGCCGGGACCTCGACCTGCCGGGTCTCGTCGATGTTCATGCCCACGATTTTCTGTTTCATCCCATCCGCCGCCGCCACCTCGAGGGGGATTCCTTC
>CAZIEA010000109.1:0-8397 GCA_964538495.1 uncultured bacterium
CCGCCACGAAGCGGTCGACCGGGCGCAGGTAAAGCGAGATCGGGTCGTCCACCTGATGCACGATGCCGTCCTTGAGAACCACGATCTTGTCCCCCATGGTCATGGCCTCGACCTGGTCGTGGGTAACGTAGATCATGGTGGTTTTCAGGCGCTGGTGGAGCTTGCCGATCTCGGTCCGCATCTGGACCCGGAGCTTGGCGTCGAGATTGGAAAGGGGTTCGTCGAAAAGAAAGACCTGGGGCTTGCGCACGATGGCCCTCCCCAGCGCCACCCGCTGGCGCTGGCCCCCGGAAAGGGCCTTGGGCTTGCGGTTCAGCAGCGCCGATATTTCCAGGATCGCGGCCGCCTCCTCAACCCTTTGCTCGATCTCCCGGCGGGGATACTTGCGCAGCTTCAGCCCGAAAGCAAGGTTGTCCCGGACGGACATATGCGGGTAAAGAGCGTAATTCTGGAAGACCATGGCGATATCCCGGTCCTTGGGGAGGATATCGTTGACCACCCGGTCGCCGATCGTGATCGTCCCGGAAGTCACGGTTTCCAGCCCGGCGATCATGCGCAGGCAGGTGGACTTGCCGCAACCGGAAGGCCCGACCAGGACCGTGAACTCCCGGTCGGCGAATTCGAGGCTCACCCCCTTGACCGCCTCCACCCCCCCGGGATAGACCTTCCTGACGTTCTCAAGCGTAACCTTTGCCATCCCCCCTCCCTTCCGGGCCCGGAAAAAACGGCCGGTTCGAGACCTCGGCCGAACAGTTGATTTTAGCAAGCTTCCCCCTGTCGGGCCAACCGCTTTTCCCGGGCGGGCCGGAAAAAACCGGCCCGGGAGATCCCCGGGCCGGTTTATGCGCGCCGGGAAAACGGCCCGACGCTTCCCGATTTCCGGTCAGGTCAGAAGAAGAGCAGGGCGTTTACCCCGATCTGGGTGACGGGGATGTCGGAAAGGTCGCCCGAGCCCCGGTTGTAGATCGCCTCCAGCTCAAGGGCGAACTTCTCTGAGAAGAAGAGGTCGAGCCCGACGCCCCCGCGAAAAATCGCCCCGGTGTAGGTTTCGCTCCCCAGGTCCCATTCCCCAATCCAGCCGCCGCTTAACTTGGCATCGGCCTTAGCCCGACCGTAGCCAAGGCCCAGGACCACGAAGGGACGGAACATCCCCTCCGGCAGGGGGTAGCCCTTGGCGTTGATGGTAAAGGTCATCACGTTGATATCAACATCCAACGAACCTGAAACAGGCGGAACATTGTAGTCCATGCTCGAGTTGAACTTGTGGGCATAGGCGAAATTGGCCTCCAGGGCCAGGTACTTGATGAGGAAATAGCCGGCCTTGAGGTCCAGCCCCCAGGAGTTGTCGAAGTCGTCAAACTTGACGAATTCCCCTTCGTAGTCGTACTCGTAATCGATGTGGTTGATGGCCAGCAGCCCCCCCGCCCCGACGTAAAACTTATTCTCCGCCGAGGGGATGGTGGTCTTGCCCGCCGCCGGGGCCGTTCCTTGCGCCCAGGCGCCCGAGGCTCCCCAGACCAGCAAACCTCCCAGAATCGCCTGTACCCATCCGGTCTTCATCGCTCACCTCCTCCTTCAGGTTACAACCGATTCTTCCGGTTGTCGAAATGTTCTATAAAAGTTTATCATATTGCTTGTATTTGTCAAGCGTTCGACTGACGAACACCCGCCTTAAAGCATCATCTCCAACTGTCCGGCGGGAGCGATGATCTTTCCCGGGGACATAGAGGCGATAGCGACTTCCGGGCTGGGACGATCGGGATAGGTGAGGTGGACCCGGACATCGGGCCTGCCCTTCCGGGCCAACGCTTCCTTCACCGCCTGCAGGGCCAAATCCGGGCGGTTGCAGTCCCGGCTCAGGTGGACCAGGAAGACGTCGGAAACGGTCTCCCCGCAGACCTCGCCCAGGAAATCGGCCGCGTCCCCATTGGAGAGGTGGCCCCGCCGGCTCTTGATCCGCTGTTTCAGGTGCCAGGGTCGGGAGCCGTTGAGGAGGAGGCCCGGGTCGTAGTTGGCCTCGATGATGGCGGCGTGAACTCCCCGGAATGCCTCCCGGACCGGACGGGTAACGAAACCCAGGTCGGTGGCCGCCGCCACCCTGACCCCGCCGCACTCGAGGACAAACCCGACCGGGTTGAGGGCATCGTGCTCCACCGGGAAAGGAGACACCCGGATATCCCCGATCTCCCAGGTGTGCTGGTTCTGGAAAATATGCAGGTTGCCCAGCCCCGGGGCCTTTTCCTTCACCGCCTCGGCCGTCTCCCGATTCAGGTAGATCGGCCCTCCCCAACGCTTCCCCAGCGCCTTGAGCCCCTGGGTATGGTCGCCGTGGTCGTGCCCGATCAGGACGGCGTCCAGGTCCTCCAGGGTCAGACCCAGGGTTCCCAGCTTCCCGATCAGGGCGGCGGCGCTTAAGCCGGCGTCGAGAAGGACGGCGGTCTTTTCCGCCCTGATCAGGGTCGAGTTTCCGGAGCTACCGCTGGCCAACACGCAGATCTTGAGCACCTCTCCTCCTTGCCTCTTAACGAGCCGGGCGATTGTAGAAAATCCCCTCCCCGGATGGTAGAGTAATCCGTAATCTGAGGAATGGGGCATGGGGTGTGGGGTAATCGGCTGCGTGATAATGCGGCGATTCCTTCAGCCTGTTTTTTCACCATGAAGACCATGAAGGAAAAATCTGTGAAAATCTGTGTAATCTGTGGGAAAAAAATGGTTTTAATTAGTGAAATCCGAGGACAGTCGGTTGGCGGGTAAATTCGTGTAATTCGCAAAAAACGTCCTGGACCCTCATGGATTTCAAGATCGAACAAGTTCCCCGCTTGGAGCAGCGCCTGCTGCTCACCCAGCGAATGCAGCAGGCGTTGCGCCTGCTGCAGTTGCCCCTGGCGCGGCTCGAAACCACCATCCAGAACGAACTCGACCGCAACCCGACCCTGGAACTGTCCGGGCCCGAGGAAGGCGCTCCGCCCGAAACCCGTCCCGAGGAGGAACGCTACGAGGAACGGGAACCCCTCGCCGACCGGGATTTCGACTTCGCCGAGGAATTCTCCCGGCTCCTGGACCGCGAGCGGGACATCGAGGAACACTACCGGGTCTCCGGAAGGCAGAACCGCGACCAGGAACAGGACGAGGAAACCCGGGATTTCTGGGAAAACTCCCTCACCCGGGCCGAGACCCTGGACGAACACCTCCTGCGCCAGTTGCGCACGAGCGAACTCACCCCGGAGCAGGTGCGGATCGGGGAGGAGATAATCGGAGAAATCGACGAAAAAGGCTATCTCCAGACCCCGCTCGGGGACATCGCCCGGCGGATCGGAGCGGAGGAGCCGGCTCTCGAACACGTCCTGGCAGTGATCCAGCACTTCGACCCCTCCGGGGTCGGGGCCAGGGACCTGCGGGAATGCCTCTTGATCCAGCTCAACCACCGCCGCCCGTCCAACCCCCTGGCCCGGCCCATCATCGCCGAGCATCTGGAGGCCCTGGGCCGCCGGGACTATGGCGAGATCGCCCGAATCCTGGGGGCGGACCTGGAAGCGGTCCGCCGGGCGGCCGAATTCATCTCCAGCCTGGAGCCCAATCCCGGCCGGGATTTCGCCGCCACCAACATCGAATACGTGACCCCGGAAATCCATGTCGCCCGGGAGGAAGACGGCCGGTACCGGGTTTCCTTCGACCACGACACCCTGCCCGAACTGCGGATCAGCCGGCGCTACCGGGAAATGCTCGAAAGCGGCTCGCTCGACGAGGAGACCCGCAAGTATATCCGGGAAAGGATCCAGGCCGGCCAGTGGCTGATCGACAACATCCGCCAGCGGCGCGAGACCCTGCGCCTGCTGGCGGAGGAAATCGTCCGGCGGCAGAAGGAATTTCTCGACGAGGGGCCCCGGAGCCTCAAGCCCCTGAAAATGGGCGAGATCGCCTCCGCCATCGGCCGCCACGAGTCCACCGTGAGCCGGGCCGTGGCCAACAAGTACATGCTCACCCCGCGCGGGGTCTTCCCCCTGCGCTTCTTCTTTTCCGGCTCCCTCTCCGGCCCCGGCGGGGAGGACGTTTCCAGCCTCTCGGTCCGGGAAAACATCAAGGACCTGGTGGCCGGGGAGGACCCCCGGAAGCCCTTAAGCGATCAGGAAATCGTCCGCCGCCTCCGGGAGCAGGGAATCACCCTGGCCCGGCGCACCGTGGCCAAGTACCGCGAGATGCTTTCCATCCCCTCGACCCGCCTCCGGCGACGGCGGGCCTGACCTGAGCCCCTTTCGCCGGAGAAACGGGCGGCGGGAAAGCCGAAGACCGGAATCGAACCGGTGACCTGCTGATTACGAATCAGCCGCTCTACCGACTGAGCTACTTCGGCGGGCGCGATCATTATGGCACAAGGCGGCCTGCGGCCCGCAACCCAATTTCCAAGACACCAAGAAAAGATTCGTCCACAGATTTCACAGATTTTTTTCTTCATGTTCCTTCATGCCCTTCATGGTAAAAGAAGATTTTCCCCGTGCTCTGTGGTGAAATGGCGCGCGAAAAATCTCCGGGGGCCAGGCGGTTTTGTTAGAATCCCGGCCCCAGGCGGGCCAAAAATATGAACGGAATCGAGCCATCGGGCGGACGGGATTGAGGATGCGGGCGCTGGCGCTCTTGTCCGGAGGACTCGACAGCATCCTGGCCGCCCGGCTCCTGCTCGACCAGGAATTGGAAGTAGTCGGAGTCGGGTTCTCGAGCCCCTTTTTCTCCCCCGAGGCGGCGGGGCGGAGCGCCCGCAACCTGGGGATAGAATTTTTCGAGTTCGACATCACCGATCCCCTGCTCGAGGCAATCAGGAACCCTCCCCACGGCCTGGGGAGAAACCTCAACCCCTGCGCCGATTGCCACGCCATCATGGTCGCCGAGGCCTTTGCCCGAATCCCGGAACTGGGGGGCGACTTCGTCGCCACCGGGGAAGTCCTGGGCCAGCGCCCCAAGTCCCAGACCCGCGCCATGATGAACGTGGTGGCCCGGGCGGGAAAGCCGGGGCTGCTCCTGCGCCCGCTCTGCGCCCGAATCCTGCCTCCCACGATCCCGGAGGAACGGGGTTGGGTGGACCGGGAAAAACTTCTGGATATTTCCGGGCGCTCGCGGAAACGGCAGTTCGAGCTGGCCCGGAGGTACGGGATCCGCCAATACGCCACCCCCTCGGGGGGATGCCTCCTGACCGAAGCCGAGTTCTGCCGGAGGCTGAGCGAGCTGGAAAAATTCGAGGGCTGGGAGCGGGATGCCCTGGACCTGCTCCGGGTAGGGCGCCACTTCCGCCTCCCTTCCGGGGCCAAGGCCGTCTCCGGCCGGGAGCGCAAGGAAAACCGGCGCCTGGAGAAGCTGGCCGGAAGCGGGGACATCCTCCTGGAAACCCCCGACCGGCAGAGAAGCCTCGTTCTCCTGCGCGGGTCCGCGGGAAACCTCCCGGACCTCAAGGCCGCCGCCGGGATCTGCGCCCGTTACAGCAAGGGGAGCGAGGGTCAAGAGTTGGAAATTTCCTGGCGGCGGACCGGGGAGGAAACCCCGCCTAAGACAATTTCGGTCCTTACCCCCGCCGAAGAGGAACTGGAGAAGATGCGGATATGAAAAAAGCGCTTTTGCTCTCGTCGTTGCTTCTGGCCTCGGCCGCTTGGGCGCTTACCCCGGAACAGGCCGAAAAACTATCTTCCGCCGACCCCGAGATCCGTTCCGACGCCTGCCTGGAACTGGCCGATTCGGGGCCGGATTCGGTGGAGGCCCTGCGGGCCAAACTGCGCGACGACTCGCTTCTGGTCCGCCACTCGGCGGCCTACGCCCTGGGCCGGATCGGCGGGCCGGCGGCGGAAAAAGTTTTCCGGGAGGGCCTGGGCTCAGCCGGCTACGATCTCAGGCGCGTCAGCGCCCTGGGTTTGGGGATGCTGGGGAAGCGGGACGTGCTTGAGGTTTTGCGGCCCCTGGCAGCCGACGACAACTGGGAAGTCCGCTGGGCCGCCGTCTACGCCCTGGGCCGCTCGGGCGACCGCCGGGCCCTGCCCCTGCTCCGGCGCCTGGCCCGGACCGACCCCCGGCGGGACGAGTCCGGCCGGTGGCCGGTGCGGGAAGCCGCCCGTTTACCTGCGCCAGGGCGGCGAGCTTTGCGCCCGCTACGAGCGGGAAGTCCTCTCCCACGAGCAGGTCATAGACGCCCTCCAGATGACAATCCCGGTCTGGGCGGATTACCGGGAAAACCCCAACACCTTCAGCTCCCTCGGGGTCGAGCGGGCCCCGGCCTGGGTCTGCCTGTCCCCCGGGGGCAAGGTGATCTCCCGGGAAGCCGGCGCTCTCACCCCCGCGCGGGTGCAGGAAACGGTCCTGGGCGCGCTGGAACTGGGAACCTCCCCTTCCCGCCTGCGCGAAAGGCTCGCCTCCGACCCCCGCGACCTCCTGGCCGCCTGGATGCTGGCCGGCCTCCACCTGGAAGAAGGGCAAACCGCGGAGGCCGAACGAATGGCCCGGGAGATCGCCCGCGCCGACCCCGACAACGTCAGCTCCCTGCTCGACAACGCCGTCTTCGTCCTGGCCTACATCCGGGGGCAGCGGGGCGATTATGCCGGGAGCGCCCGGGACCTGCGGGAAATGCTGAAAACTTTCGCCTTCTGCGGGGAACGGGCCCGCGCCCTCTACTGCCTGGGGCTGGCCGAACTCCGCTCCGGGAATCCCGACGCGGCCCGTGAGGCCTTAGCGCTCGTGGCCCGGGATTACCCGGGAACCAAGCTGGCGGAAGCCGCCGAAACCATCCTCTCCGGGAAGGCTCCCGGCCGCTGAACCCGTAGGCAGGGTTCAGGACACGTCGTAGCGCAGGGCTTCAGCCCTGCCCCCGTAAATCGCGTAATCCGTGATCAGTGATCCGTCGAAAACCAGGATACAGGAAACAGGAGACAGGAGTCAGGAGACAGGAGACAGGAGACGCGAAAACCAGTAAGCAGTGGGTAGTAAGCAGTAAGCAGTCGCCTAAATTCGCGTAATTCGTAGTTTTATCTTGGCGTCTTTGCGTCTTTGCGCCTTTGCGTGATAAAGGCGTAGGTTCCTTCAGCCTGTTTTTTTTCACCATGAAGGGCATGAAGGAAAAATCTGTGAAATCTGTGGACGAATCGGTCTTTGCGTCTTGGCGCCTTTGCGTGATAAAGGCGTAGGTTCCTTCAGTCTTCAGCCTTCAGCCTGTAGTTCAATCTGTGAAATCCGTGAACGAATCGGTTCGTGGCGTCTTTGCGTCTTGGCGCCTTTGCGTGATAAAGGCGTAGGTTCCTTCAGTCTTCAGCCTTCAGCCTGCAGTTCAGCCTTCAGCCAGATCCGCCCGATCGGACCGATCCGACGAATATTTCCGCATCAGACAAATTCTTCGGGCGATCGAGAGGATGGGGCATGAAAACTGCTAATGATGACCACTATACCTACCGGGTAACCTGGTCGGATGAGGATCAGGAACATATCGGGCTCTGCGCGGAATTCCCGAGCTTGAGCTGGCTGGCGTCCTCACCCGAGGCCGCTCTGCGCGGCATCCGCGCCGTCGTCGCCGACACCGTGGCCGACATGAAGAAATCCCGTGAGCCGATCCCCGAACCCCTGGCCGATCGGAATTTCAGCGGCAAGTTCATGATTCGCGTCCCCCCCCGCCTCCACCGTGAACTCGCCGTGGAAGCCGCGGAAGCCGGCGTAAGCTTGAACCGTTTGACCACGGTCAAGCTGGCTCACTGACTCGATCCGTCAGTCGCGAAAAGCCCGCGGGCGCATTATCCGGGCGTTTTGGCACGTTGTTGGGGTCAGATTATGTCGAGCCCGATATGTTTCGCCATCAAGTCGAAGTCCGAATCGTGGTGAATAAGCTGCAGCCCGTGCTCGGCGCAGAACGTGCCGATGAGCACGTCGATTGTTTTGAAGTATCTACAATGACCACTTTAGTCCTTTCTCATCTCTGCAAGATCGCCCTCCCAAGCGATTTTGCCTTTGAGGGACCTAAGCTTCTTCTGGATGTTGACCTGAACCAAAAGGCGCAAGCCCGATTCAATGGCCGAGCGCTTGGTGCGGCATCCGCTGGAGCGGAGGGCTTGCGACATCAGTTTGTCGTCAATAACAACGTTCGTTCTCACTCATGCACCTCCATCATGTGTATGCAATATACACATTCCAGCACGTGGCGTCAATAACCCGATGGGCAAGGCGGATCAGCAGCGGCCATCTGCCGCCGGCGCGATCCCGATCTCGATAGCAACCCCGAGGCGTAATTTTTTGACCTGATTAACTCTGATTTCTCTGATTCCTCCACCCCGCAGAACTTTAAGGGCGATGTTTCGAGTTTCGGGGATTCGGATTTCGAATTTGCCTTTCTACATGCCCTACATGCCTACATGTGAACGCGACAGCGGCAAGCCGCGC
>CAZIEA010000110.1:0-8387 GCA_964538495.1 uncultured bacterium
CTATTCACATGTAGACATGTAGGACATGTAGAAAATCTGCTTTTCTCACGCAAAGACGCCAGGAAAACCGATCTGTCCACAGATTTCACAGATTTACACAGATTATCGTACTCGTACTCGGTGTGAGGCGTGCGGTTTGAGGCTTGGCGCTGAAAAGACAGGCTGAAAGAAAGGCCGCCTTTTCAACCATGCAGGCCATGTAGAATTCCGGGGACACAATACATAATTCAGGAGTGTTCAAGACCGAGTTAGGCAGAACAAGGGCCAAAATGGACACGCTGATCATGTACAACAAGGGGAGCCGAGACCCCCGGCTTGTCACCGTGCGCCGCGGTGGCACCCTTAGGGACGCCGATCATCGCCTTCTTGCGGTGTGGGCTGCGGCTTGCGCGGAGCACGTGCTGCACCTCTTCGAGCAAGCGCATCCCGGGGACGAGCGTCCGCGTCGGGCGATCGAGCAAGCACGCGCGTGGGCGCGTGGTGGGATCACGATGACTCAAGCGCGCACCGCGGCCTATGCCGCACACGATGCGGCCAGAGAGGCGTCCGGGTCCGCCAAGGAAGCGGCTCGCGCGGCCGGTCACGCAGTGGCGGTGGCCCATATGGCAGATCACGAGCTCGGCGCAGCCGCGTATGCCATCAGGGCCGTCTGTGCAGCGGCAGATCAAAACGATCGCGACGACGTGGGTCGTGCAGAGTGCCGGTGGCAGCGTGCGCAGCTTCCTGTCGAGATCCGTGACCTTGTGCTCGACGATGAGCGGCTCCGCAACAGGAAATGCTGGTCCCTCTTCGACTGCTGATGCGCTCGCGGCTTGACGTCTGCCTAACAAGCGGATCGAGCAGACAAGGTGCGCAGGATTGTAAAATGCCTTTACAATCGCTCCCGGAATTTTAATTTTTCGCTTTTCCTCTTGACGTGCTTTCCCGAGGATGGGACCATCCCCGCGGACTCAAAAAAGGGCCAAGAAACGGGCAACAAGGCTCTTTTCGAGTCCGGGTTCCGCCTTCGGGGACTCCCGGTCCTTAAGGAAGGCGGGAAAACTCTTCGGGGAACTATCCCCCCGGGGAGACGGCCGGCGCCGGCCGGCCGGGCACGGAAAAACTGCGGCACCAGCGGAGGCGAGGTCTGTTTTTATGAGCAAGCAAACGTCAGTCTGTCGGGACGGGGTCTGCCGGCTGGACCGGTCTCTCCTGCGGGCGGCCCTGGCCGGTCCGGCCCGGAATGCTCCCGCGGAAGTCCCGGCCGCCCGGAGCGTTCTTTATTTCGGGAAAAAGGAGTGCCCGGTCTGCCTGGAGGCCCGGGCGGTCCTGGATGCCGTGCTTTCCGGTCGGGCCGGGGCGGATGACCGGGATTACGACCTGGATTCGGTAGAGGGTCTGATCGAGGGCTCCTTGCGCAACGCCCTGGAGGTTCCGACCGTCCTCGTCCTCCACTCCGGGCGGGAGACGGCCCGCTGGGAAGGGCGCGCTCCCGGGGAAGCCGAGCTCCGCCAAGCCCTTGAATTCGAGGAATGACCGGGTGCGCGTGGTCGGCTACACGGAAAACTCCCTTTCCGACTGGGGAGGGCGGGTGAGCTGGGTGGTTTTCACTCCCGGCTGCAATTTCCGCTGCCCCTTCTGCCACAATCCCTCCTTGGTCGAGGACCGGGAGACGGACCTGGACCCGGAGCAAACGGCGGCGCGGATTCTTTCCCGCCGGGGCTGGTTGGACGGGGTGGTGGTGAGCGGGGGGGAGCCGACCCTGCAGCAGGGCCTGGCGGGCTGGCTGCGGGGGCTGAAAACCGCCGGGATCTCCCTCAAGCTCGACACCAACGGCTCGCGCCCGGACTTTCTCGAAAAAATGCTGGGAGAGGAACTGCTGGATTCGGTCTCCATGGACATCAAGGCCGCGCCCGAGCGGAGCAAGTACAACCGGGCCTGCGGGACGGAGGCCGACCTGGAAAAGATCCGGCGTTCGGTGGAGCTGCTCAACGGCTCGGGGGTCGAGGTGGAATACCGGACCACGGCGGTCCCGGGCCTGCTGGAGGAGGAGGACGTCGGCGAAATCGCCCGCTGGCTGGGCGAGGGCGCCCGTTGGGTCCTGCGGGACTTTCGTCCCGGGAACTGCCTGGATGGGGCTTACAACCGGATCCGCCCCTTTTCGGCAGAGCAAATGCAGCGCCTGCGCAGGCTGAAGGAACTGCCGCTCTATTCACATGTAGACATGTAGGACATGTAGAAAATCTGCTTTTCTCACGCAAAGGCGCAAAGACGCCAGGAAAACCGATCTGTCCACAGATTACACAGATTTTACCTTCATGTTTCTTCATGCTCTTCACGGCAAGGAAAAAAATCTCTGTGCCCTCTGTTGCCTCTGTGCACTCTGTGGTGAGGAAGTTAGGCTGAAGGAATGGCCGCCTTTTCAACCATGTAGACCATGTAGGACATGTAGATGAAATTCGAATGACGAAATTCGAAACTGCAGGCTCTAAGCTGAGAACCTTAACGCGGCGAGGGAAGAGAAGATGGGATACATTAACTCGGTCAAGAAAAGGGACGGGAGGATCGCCCCCTTCCGCAAAGGCAAAGTCGCCGAGAGCATCTATCAGGCCGGCCGGATGATCGGCCGCGGCGACCGCAAGAAGGCCCGCGAGCTCGCCGACCGGGTGGAAGGATACCTGCGGGACAACTTTCTCCCCGGGGAGACCCTGCTCACCGCCGCCATCGCCGGGGCGGTGGAGCGGGTGGCCTCTTCCTCGGGCGAATCCGGCGTGGCCCTGGCCTATGCCGACCTGCGCCGGCGCAAGCAGGAGGCCGAGAGCCTGATCCGCGTGGTCAAGTCCAAACGGGGCAAGACCGACTCCACCGATCTCTCGCTCATGGTGGTGGCCGAGTCGGACTCGGAACTCCTGCCCTGGGACCGGAACAAGATTGTCACGGCCCTGCGGACCCAGGCCGGCCTGGAGGAAAAGGCCGCCCGCAAGATGGCCCACACCGTGGAAAAGCGGCTCCTGAAATCCTCCCTTCCGCAGGTGACCACCGCCTTCATCCGGGAGCTGGTGGACAACGAGCTGCTGCGGGCCGGCTACGGGGCCCGGATTTCGGGGCAGGCCGACATGGGCGTGCCGGTCCTGGACCTGGAGCAGCTCATCTTCGCCAAGAGCCAGGAAAACAGCAACATCGCCTCCCACAACCCGGAAGCGGTGAACCTGGCCATCGCCGAGATTACCCTTAAGCAGTACGCCCTCCGGCACGTTTTTTCCCCGGAGGTGGCCCAGGCCCATTTTTCCGGGCGGATCCACCTGCACGATCTCGGCTACCCGGTCCGGGTCTACTGCAGCTCCCACTCCCTGGAATACATCAAGAAGTTCGGGCTCAAGCTCGACAACCTAGACATCGTCTCCGCCCCGGCCCGCCACGCCCGCAGCCTGACCGGGCAGCTCAACACCTTTCTGGCGGCGATGCAGGCTTACTACGCCGGGGCCCTGGGGATCGGGTTCATCAACGTCTTCTACGCTCCTTTCCTGACCGGGCTGACCCCGGAGCAGGTCCGGCAGGAGGCCCAGCAGTTGATCTTTTCCCTGTCCCAGTCGGCCTTCTCCCGGGGCGGGCAGGCCCTCTTCCTGGACGCTAACGTCCACACCGGGATCCCCGCCCACCTCAAGAACGTCCCGGCCCTGGGCCCGGGCGGGACTTACACGGGCAAGACCTACGGGGACTACAGAAAAGAGGCCCTGGCCTTTGCCCGGGCGATGATGGAGGTCTGGCGGGCCGGGGACGCTCACGGCCACATCTTCGCCTTCCCCAAGATGGATTTCCACATCAACGCCGAGACCTTTTCCGACCCCGAGCAGTACGAACTGCTGCGCTTCGCCTGCGAGATCGCCTCCGAGAACGGGACTCCTTACTTCATTTTCGACCGCGACGAGATTACCCTCTCGGCCTGCTGTCGCCTCCGGACCAAGGTCACCGACGCCCGCATGATCGAGCACCCCGAATCCCTGCGCTTCTGCGGGTTCCAGAACATCACCATCAACCTGCCGCAGGCGGCCTACCGGGCCTTGCGTCGGGCTCTCGTCGATCCCGCCGAAGTCTGGGAGACGTTTGTCGCCGACCTCGAACAGAGCATGGACCTGTGCCTGCAGGCGCACTTGGAAAAGAAAGAGTTCATTTCCCGCCTCATGGCCCGGCCCGGCCTGCCCCTCTGGGAGATCGGCAAAGCCGCCCCCGACGGTCGGCCTTACGTGGACTTGAACGAGGCGACCTACATCATCGGGTTGATCGGGCTTAACGAGTGCGTGCAATACTTGACCGGCCGCCAGCTCCACGAGGACGAGGAAGCCTATCGGCTGGGGTTGCGCATTGTCTCCCATCTCTACCTCAAGGCCCGCAAACTCTCCGAGACCAGCGGGCTCAAGGTGACGCTGGAGGAAAGCCCGGCCGAGTCGGCCGCCCGGCGGCTGGCCAAGGTGGACCTGCGGGAGTACCCGGAATCCGAAACCGTGGTGAAGGGGAACCGGGAGAAGGACCAGTACTATTACACTAACTCGGTTCATCTGGCCGCCGCGGCCCCGGTCAGTCTCGCGGAGCGGATCGAGAAGCAGAGCCGGTTCCACGGCATGATCGAGTCGGGGGCGATCATCCACGCCTTCATTGGGGAACAGAAACCCGATCCGGGGGCGGTCTTAAGCCTGGTAACCAAGACCTGGGAAAAGACCAAGGCGGCCCAGCTCACGATCTCCCCCGAATTCACCATCTGTCTTTCCTGCGACCGGACCGCGCGCGGCTTGCTCGGGGCCTGCCCCTCCTGCGGCTCTCAGAAGGTCTACGGCTTGAGCCGGGTGGTCGGGTATTTCAGCCGGATCGACAACTGGAACCGGTCCAAGCAAGGGGAACTCGCCGACCGCCGCGCCGGCGACTACCGGGTGGGGTAGGGGATGGAGATCAGCCTGCTCAGCGTCACTCCCGAGCCGGAAAAGGTGATCGCCGCCGCCGCCCGGACCTGCTACCTTTCCTTCGGCCGTTCCTCCCCCGCCTCCGACGCCCGCTTGATCCGCAACCTGATCCGGATGGGGCATCTTTCCGTGCTCGAACACGCCGCGGCCGTCTTTCGGATCCGGGGCTGCACCCGCGCTTTTACCCATCAGCTGGTCCGGCACCGACTTTGTTCCTTCTCCCAGCAGTCCCAGCGCTATGTAGACGAGGAGAATTTCGAGGTGGTGGTTCCGGAGAGCATCCAAGCCAACCCGGAAGCTTCCGAACTTTTCGCGGCCGCGGTGGAAACCGTGCGCGGGAGTTACCGCCGTTTCCGGGAACTGGGCATCCCGGGGGAGGACGCCAGGTTCATCCTCCCTAACGCCGTCGTGAGCGAGATCGTGTTTTCCGCCAATTTCCGCCAGCTCCGGCACATGATCGTCCTGCGGGGGGAGAAGAAGGCGCAGTGGGAAATCCGCCGGGTCTTTGTTGAGATCCTGCGGATGATGAAGGAGATCGCCCCGGAGGTCTTCGCGGATTTCGAACTTGAGCCTTCCGGCGAGTGCCTGGCCGCCGCGTCGCAGAAGGGCTGAGGCCCTCCGCCGTTCCCGGCCGGACCGGAGTTCCCGGTCAACGTTTCCGTTTTCCCCGGCCGCGGATTTTTTCGATGGCCTCGAGGATTTCCCCGGAGGAGTAGGGCTTGCGGAGGAAGCGGCCGGGGAGATCATCCAGGAGCTTGCTCGTGACCAGGTCGTCCCCGTAGGCGCTGCAAAACAGGACCGGGACGGAAGGACGAATCCGGGCGGCTTCCTCGTAGGTTCGCCTCCCGTTCATCTCGGGCATGATCAGGTCCAGGATCAGGATGTCGAAGGAGTCGGGATTGTCCTCGAAGATGGAGAGCGCCTCCCGCCCGTCCCGGGCGGCGACCACCTTGTAGCCGGCCCGAGAGAGGATTCGGGCGGTCAGTTCCCGGACCGCCGAGTCGTCCTCGGCCAGGAGGATCGTTCCCGCCCTTTTTTTCCCCGGCCGGGACTGCTTCTTCTTTTCCGGCGCCGGGACGGCCCGGTCGGGGAGAGCTGGAAGCCGGAGAGTAAAAACCGCTCCACCGGATACAGGCTGGTCCACCGTCAGATCGCCCCCGTGGCGCCTGGCGATGGCGTAGGCGGTGGAAAGCCCCAGGCCGGTCCCTTTCCCGATTTCTTTGGAGGTGAAAAACGGCTCGAAGATGTGCGGCAACAATTCGGGGGGGATTCCCGGCCCGGTGTCGGCTACCGAAATGAAAACCGATTCTTCCCGGGAGTCGTCTTCCCCGGCGCGTTCGCTGCCGGAACTGATGGTGATCCGACCCTTGGCGTTCATGGCGTCCCGGGCGTTTAGGCAGAGGTTGACCAGCACCTGGTTGATTTGGACGGGGTCGGTCATGACGGCCGGGAGACCCGGCGCCGGCCGGAAGTCGATAGCGATCTCCTCTCCCAAGGACGGCTTGAGCATGAGCAGGGCTTCCTCCGCGATCCGGTTGAGGTCGCAGGGATGCGGGCTGAAAACCTGCATCTGGCTGAAGTTGAGGAGCCGCTTGATCAGGTCCCGGGCCTTGTAGCCGACCTCCCGGATCCGCCCGAGTTTGCGCAGGGCGCCGGGGTTTCCGGCCAGATCCGCCTCCAGGAGTTCCGTGTAACCGAGCATGGCATGGAGAAAATTATTGAACTCGTGGGCCAGCCCCCCGGCCAGCCTTCCCACCGCCTCGACTTTCCGGGCATGGTCGAGCCGCTGCTGGATCCTCATGAGTTCGGCGGTATCCCGTCCCGTCCCGTGAATTTCCGGGCGAGAGCTCATCAGGACCGCCTGTTCGGCTTCCTTGATCCGGGTGATGTCATCGATCAGGCAGGCCGCCAGACCCCGTTCCGGCCGATAACAGTTGAACCGGAAATGGCGGTTGAGATCGGGGGAATGTTTTTCGAAGAATATCGATTCCCCGGTCGCCACGGTTCGGGCCATCGCCGGCAAGTCTTCCCCCAGGAACAAAGGGGAGACTTCGCTGACTTTTTTCCCGGCCAACCCGCCCGGCGCGGTTATGCCCGTAACTCGCGCGAAAGCGGGATTGACCTCGACAAATCTGGCGTCTTCCGGCTCGCCCCGGTCGGAATACAACAGTTCCAGAAGTGCAAAACCGGAGTCCATGGAATTGAACAATTGGCGAAAGCGGCGTTCGCTTTCCCGAAGTCGCTCCTGGGCTTTTTCCCGGTCCGTGACGTCCTTGTCGATCCCGCGGTATCCGGTCAGTTTCCCTCGGTTATCGAAGATCGCCACCGCGTTGGAAAGGACGCTGATGACCCGGCCTTCCCGGGTCAGGAGGCGGCGCTTGGTCTGGAGCCCGAGGTCCCATTCCCCGTCCGGCCTGGGGATAAGCGCATTTTCCGGGAAACGGTCCTCACGGTCGGCCTGGAACTCGCGGAGCGATTTGCCCGTCATCTCCTCCGGGTCGTAGCCGAGTATCCGCTTGGAATAGCCCTCGACCCGGCGGTACCTGAGATCGGCACCGATTTCCCAGAGCCAGCTCTCCCGGGCGGAAAGGATGAGCTCGCGGGTGATCTTTTCCCGGAAGCCCGCCTGGGAGATCAGCGTCCCCAGGCGGGCGAAGAACCTCATGATCAAGGCGACTTTTTCCCGGGGAATGACCGGCGCCCTTCGGACTGCTTCCAGGTAAGGGTCTTCCTCGAAGCCGTAACGCCGGGCCCGGGCACGGAAGAGATCCAAGTTCGGCGGGGTGAAGAAGAACTGCTCCAGGAAGACGGTGGCTAGGTGGATGCCGTCCACCAAGATCGGTTTGGCCGCGTGGATCAGGCCGTTGTCGCATTCATAGACCAGGTAAGGTTCGTCGGTGTTGGCGGCGTCCTCCGCCAGTTTTTCCGCCGCCCGGCACTTCCGCAAGGTTTCCGGGCAGGCCCGGTGGAATTTCATGCAGACGTCCTGGGCCCCGACGGCCGCGAGCAGTTCCCCGTCGTTATCGGCGATGTTGAAGGGAATTCCGGTCAGGTTGTGGAAATGGCTCATCGCCTCCTCGATCGCCGTCATGTCCACGATTTCCCGGAACAGGTATTTCATCTTTCCCCGGTCCCGTGTCTGCCTGATTTCGCCCGATACCGACCCCGATTCGCGCCTGAACCCTGAACCCTTTCTACATACCCTACATGTCTACATGTGAACAAAGTGGTTGTTCCCTCAGCCTTCAGCTTAATTCCCTACCATGAAGGGCATGAAGAACATGAAGTTAAAATCTGTGAAATCTGTGGACGAATCGTTTCTCCGCGTCTTGGCGTCTTTGCGTGATATGGCGACAGTTCCTTCAGCCTGATACCGCCCGATACCGATTCCGATACCGACCCCGATTCGCGCCTGAACCCTGAACCCTGAACCCTGAACCCTTCTACATGTCC
>CAZIEA010000111.1:0-8354 GCA_964538495.1 uncultured bacterium
GGGCTTACGCGGTCCTGCTCCTGCCCGCGCTGGGGTTCATCAGCTTTTACGCCCAGATTTATTCCTTCGTGGCCGATCACTATGCCTACCTGGCCGCCATCCCGCCCCTGGTCCTGGCCGCCGCCCTGGGCCGGAAGCTCCTTCCGTCCCGGGCGCGGATGGCGGCGGCCGCCGGGATTCTCCTGGCCTTCCTGGCTCTGACCCGCTCTCAGGCCGGGATCTATCTCAGCCACGAGACGCAATCCCGCCGCCGACATGGCCCACAACAATCTGGGGGTGATCAAGCTGGACGAGGGGAAACTGGAGGAGGCGCTTGGCCTGTTTCAGCTGGCCATCTCCGTGAATCCCCGCAACCCGATGCCGCACAACAACCGGGGCTTGGCCCTGGCGGAACTGGGTCGGGCGGAGGAAGCGATCGCCGCCCACCGAAAGGCTTTGGAAATCCGGCCCGGGACGCCCGGTTTCCACTTCAACCTGGCCCTGGCCCTGGAAAAGGCTGGCCAGCCCGCCGACGCCGAGGAGGAATTCCGGGAGGCCCTGAAGATCCTGCCCGGCTTGCCCGAGCTGCGCCTGGGCTTGGCCGCTTTTCTGCTCCGGCCCGGTCGGGAGGGGGAGGCCCTGATCGAGATCCGGCGCGTCCTGGAAAGCGAGCCCGGCCATCCCCGTGCCCACCACGTTCTGGGACAGGCGCTGGAGCGGCAGGTGAAGCTCAGGGAGGCGGCCGTGGCTTACCGGCGGTCGCTCGAGCTTGACCCCGGGTTGACCGAGGCCCGGGTCAACCTGGCCAACCTGCTGGCGGAGAAGGGAGAACCGGCCGCGGCGGTCGAATTGTACCGGGGGTACGTCCGGCGCGACCCCGACCAGCCCCAGGTCCACTACAACCTGGGGGTGGCTCTGGAGCGGGCCGGGCAAGGCGCCGAAGCCGAAGGCTGTTTCCGGCGGGCGCTCGAGCTCGACCCGGACTACCGGGCCGCCCGGCTCAATCTGGGGGCGCTTCTCTACCGGGAGGGAAGGGCGCGGGAGGCCATCGCGGAATTCGAGGCGATCCTCCGGCTCGACCCCGGCTATGCCAAAGGACATTATAACCTGGGCCTGGCCCTGCGGGCGGCCGGAAAGGAGGAGGCGGCGCGCGAAAGCCTGCGCCGCGCCCGCGAACTCGACCCCGCGCTTCCCCCGGCCCCCTAAATTTTTTCCACGAATTTGAACTACGATTAACCGCGAATCTCGCGAATCCACGCTAACGTAAACTAAGATTACGCAGATTATTTTTTCCACAGATTTTCACGGATTTTTTCTTCAAGTTCTTCATGGTGAAAAAAAACAGGCTGAAGACTGAAGGCTGAAGGAACGGCCGCTTTATTCACCATGTAGGACATGTAGATCATGTAGGGGGTAACTGCAGGCTGAAGGAGTGGCGGAGAGGTAAGCAGAGGAATCAGGGTTAATCAGCGCCTCCTGAATCCTGACTCCTGTTTCCTGTATCCTGGTTTGGGCCGGATTACGGATCACTGATTACGGATTACGATTTTACCGGCACTTGAACCCTGAACCCTTTGTCTCACCCCCGGATGACTGAAAGAAGATACAAGAACAAGTGGTCGCGAGCGGCGCTGGGGGGAGCGCTGGTCCTGCTGGCCGCCCTCGTGCCCCGGATTTTTTACCTGCGCGAGCTTCCCGCCAACCCCGGCTACCTGGGGCCGGGGATCGACGGGGCCTACCACCTTTACTGGGCCCGGGGCCTGGCCACCGGGGTCTGGCAGGCGCCCGAAGGGCGGGACGATCCCGAGGTCTGGCGGCACCCCTTCTATCGGCCCCCCGGCTACCCATATCTGCTGGCGGCGGTTTTCCGCCTGGCCGGAACCCATCCCCTCTCCCCCCGGATCTTCCAGGCGGTCCTGGGCCTGGCGGCGGCCCTGGGGACCTGGCGCCTGGGCCGGGCCTGGTTCTCCGAGGCGGCGGGAATGGCCGCGGGGCTGCTGACTTCCGCTTCTTGGATCCTCGTCTACTTCGAGGGGGAACTGCTCGATGTCTCGGCCACGGTCCTGCTCGCGGTTCTGCTCTTGCTTGCGCTCACCCGGGCGGCTCGTCCCGCCCCCGGGGCGGGTCTCGCCGCCGGATTTCTCCTGGGGATTTTCGCCCTTTTCCGGGGCAATGTTCTGCTTTTCGCCCCGGCCGCGGCCGCCTGGCTTCTGGGGACGATCAGGTCCCGGCGGGCGCTCGCGGTCGTAGCGCTGTTTTTGGCCGGGGCGCTTCTGCCCCTGGTCCCGGGGGCGGTCCGCAACTGGCGGCTCTCGGAAGAGTTCGTGCCTCTGGCCACCAACTTCGGGATCAGCCTCTTGGTGGCCAACAACGAGCTTAGCGACGGGACTACCCATCACATCCCGGGAATCGGGGAGATCGGCACTCCCTTCGACTGGCCCCGGATCGTCCGGAATCTGGAGATGGAGCGGGGAATGAGTCCGGGGAGCTTGTCACACCGGGCGGCTTCCGGGATCCTGGCCGAGGAGGCCCTGGCCTGGATCAAGAGCAACCCCGGGAGATTCCTGGCCCTGCTCGGGCGCAAGGCCCTGTTTTTCTGGGGGCCCCGGGAAGTCCGCAACGTCCGCGAGATCGAGCTGGAGCGTTTCCATTCCCGGGTGCTCTCGGCCCCGCTCAACTGGCCGCTTTCCCTGGCCCTGGGACTGGCCGGATTCGCCCTGGCCCTCGCCGGCTCCGTCCGGGGCGACCCCCGGCGGCGGTTCGCGGTCCTGGGGGGGCTTTTTATCCTGGTTTATTTTCTCTCGGTCTGGCCTTTTGCCGTGGCCGCCCGCTACCGGGTCCCCGTGCTCCCGGTCCTGCTGGTCCTTGGGGGCAACGCGGCCGCCGGGCTGATCGGTTTTTTCCGGGCCCGCCGCTGGGGCGCCCTGGCCGGGTGGAGCGGGGGGATTGTCCTGTTCTGGGGGGTGTTTTCCCTCAACCTCACCGGCTACGATGTCTCTCCGGAAAAGTGGCACAATGACCGGGGGCTTTCCTATTTTGCCTCCGGGCGCTACCGGGAGGCGGCCGAGGAATTTTCCGATTCGGTCCTGATCGCCCCCGGCTATGCCGACTCCCTGGTCAACCTGGGGGTGGCCCGGCAGAAACTCGGGGACGTGCCCGGCGCCATCGAGAGCTACCGCCGGGCCCTGCGCTTCAAGGACTCGGCCCGGGTCCGGCGCAACCTGGCCGAGGCCCTGATTGTTACCGGCCGCCTCGACGAGGCTCTGCCGGAATTAAGCCGGGCCCTCTCCCTCGACCCGGCCTACACCCGGATCCGGCGGGAGTACGCCCGCGCCCTGGCGGCGGCCGGGCGAAAAGCAGAAGCCGCCGAGCAGTTTCGCCTCATCCTGGAACTCGAGCCAGGCGATCCCGAAAGCCTGGCTTTTCTCCAGGCGCCGGGGGAGGGGGAGTTGTGAGGGAGCGCTGGTACCCTCTGATCCTGGTCCTGGTTCTGGCGGCCTCCTGGCGGGGGAGCCTGGGGGGGGCCTTTGTCTTCGACGACGAGGCCACGGTCCTGAAAAACGAACTCCTGGGTCCGGCGGGCGGGTTCTTCCGGGCCCCGCCCGACAGCCCGCTGCGCGACCGCCCGGTGGCGGCCGCCTCCCTGGGGCTCAACTACCTGCTGGGGGGGAGGAACCCCTTCGGCTACCACCTGGTCAATCTCCTGATTCACCTGGCGGCCGCTCTGGCCCTTTACGGAATCGTGCGCCGGACTCTCCGGAAAGGGGCGGCGGGGCCGCTCCCGGTGGGGTCGGCCGCGGCGGCGGCCCTGGCGGCGGCCTTGCTCTGGGGGCTGCACCCGCTCCAGACCGAGAGCGTGACTTACATCACCCAACGCTGCGAGTCGCTCTCTGGGATGTTTTATCTGCTTACGCTCTATCTCTTCATCCGGGGGGCGGGTTCGTCCCGGCCTGGGTTCTGGCGCGTGCTTGCGCTCCTCTGCTGTTTTCTTGGAGTGGGGACCAAGGCTACGGCGGTCACGATCCCGATCGCGATCCTGGTTTACGACCGTTTGTTTCTGGCCGGAAATTTCCGGGAGTCGTTCCGGAAGCGGGGCTGGTTTTACGGTTTTCTGTTCGGGAGCTGGATTTTCCAGGGCTGGCTGGTCTGGCGGACGGACTATGCCGATATCAAGAGCTACTCCGCGCTGGAATATCTCCGCACCCAGCCCGCGGTGGTCCTGCGCTATCTGCGCCTGACCCTCTTCCCGGACCGGCTTTGTCTGAACTACAACTGGCGCCCGGCGGCGGTTGACGGAGGATCTCTCGCGATTCTTTCTGGGCTGGTGGTTCTGACCGCGTGGGGGCTGAAGCGACACCCGGCGTTCGGCTACGCGATTTTCTGGTTTTTCCTCACCCTCCTGCCCACTTCGAGCTTTCTCCCCCTGGAGGACCTGGCCTTCGAGCACCGGATGTACCTGCCCCTGGCGGGCGCGGCCGCGCTGGCGGGAACCTGGTGGGCGCTCTGGCGTCAAAGCCTCCGGAAGCCCGCCTGGGCCTGGGCGCCCCTTGTCCTGGTTGTCATTCTGTTCGGTCTGAGGACCGACTCGCGCAACCGCGATTACGCCGATCCGGAACGGATCTGGGCTTCCTGTCTCGAGATTGCCCCCTTCAACCCCCGGGCCCACAACAACCTGGGCAACATCCTGCTCAAGAAGGGGGAAAGAGAGCGGGCACGGCAACACTACCGAAGGGCGGCGGTTCTCGACCCGGATTATGAGGCCGGTCTCTACAACCTGGGGACTTGGCATCTGGAAGCGGGGGAACCCGCTCCGGCCGCGGCTTGGTTCCGGGAAGCCCTCCGGGTCAACCCCGAATCCGCCGCCGCCGCCGTCAACCTGGGGATCGCCGTCTTCCGCCAGGGCCGTCCGGAGGAAGCTGAAGCGCTTTTCCGGATTGGGGCCGCGGACCATCCCCTCGACCCCGCTTTTCCCTACAACCTGGGGGTTCTGCTCCTGCGGGAAGGGCGGCGGGACGAGGCCCGGCTGGCCCTGGAGCGGGCCCGGGAGCTCGCCCCAACCCACCCCGGGATCCTTCAGGCCCTGGGCGCGCTGGCGCGGTGACCCCTACTTAAGCAGGGCGGTAATGAACTTGTAGAGAGGGCCCGGCTCGACCGATTCCCGGTTACAGACGATCTTTACCGCCAAGGCGCCTACGGCGTTGCCGATGAAACCGACCAGTTCCATCGGAAACCCGGCTGCCACCGCGGCCGAGGTAATGGCGAGGTAGGCGTCCCCGGCCCCGATCCGGTCCACCACTTCCTTGGAAAAGACCGGGACCTGGGCGAAACCTTCTCCGGCGGTGTAGCCCAGCGATCCCCGGTGCCCCCCGGTCACGGTGACCCGGGAGGCTTTCAAGCGGCGGGAGACCTCGATCATCATGTCCTCGAGTTTGCCGAACTTGTCGTGCAGGGCCAGCCGGATCTCGGGCTCGTCGATGCAGACGTAGTCGGCCCGGGGGTAGCGGGTGATCAGGTTGAAACCGCAGTTGGCGGAGTTGGTCTGGGTCATCACCGAGAGAAATTTCGATTTCCGGCAGAGGACCTCGACCATCTCGGGACTGATGAAACCGTTGCCGAAGTCGGCCGCGATCACGAGGTCGTAGGCTCCGCAGGCCTCTTCCAGGTGGGCGCAGACCTTCCGGTCGAGTTCCTGGCCCGCGGTCTGGACGTTGAGGAAGCAGACCTCGAAGATCTTGGAAAGGAAAGCGTGGTCCACGTAGCGGCGCTTGACCACGGTGGGGGCGTCCTGGCGGTAGAAGAAACGGGGCTCCACCGTTTTTTTCAGGTGGGCGCGGATGAAATCCTCCCGGGAGTTTTCCTCTCCCAGGCAGGTGACCAGGCCGACCCGGTCGCAAAACCCGCCGATGTGATTGGCGCAGGCCAGCACCCCCCCGGCGAAGGATTCCTGGTTGACGTAGCGGGTGGCGATCACGGTCTCTTTCCAGGCTTTCCCCATCGGAACGCAGTAGTGGTATTCGTCGATGATGGTGTCGCCCACCACCAGGACTTTCATCTTTTTCAGCGACTGCATCATCCCGATCACCTGCTCGGCCCCGTAGCGGGTCCGGAAATCGCGCAGGAACTCGTCCGCCTCCTCGTGATAGACGTTAAAGTGGATGTTGAGCAGTTCCGTGGAACTGAAGGTGATCTCGTCGGTGAAGTGGATCCTGCCGCCGTGAGCCCGGACCGCCTCCTCCTCCCGGTTGATCTCGCCGGTCAGGTCGTCCTCCCGCTTGGCGTAGTCGCTCCCCTTGATGTAGAGGTCGGGCTTGAGGAGCTTGATGGTCTCCACCGAGGTGGGCCAACCGTTGACCGCGACGTAGTCCACGCAGGCGATCTCGGCGATGGTCTCGGCCCGGAGGCGCTGGTTGAAGACCGGACGCCCCGGCCCCTTGCCCACGTACTTGTCCTGGGTCAGGGTAACGACCAGGATATCGGCGGTTTTGCCCGCGGCTTCGAAGTGCTTGATGTGTCCGGGATGGAGGAGGTCGAAAACCCCGTGGCAGAGGGCCACGGTCCGGCCCGCGGCGCGCTCTTTTTCCAGGATCGAGGCGAGTTCGTCCAGATCCTTGATCTTGTCGGCGGCCGTGAAAGAGCTCATCGGCGTTTCCCCCCCCGGGCCTTCCTGATCACTTCGCAGATGAACTCGATCTGCTCGTTCTTCAGGCCGCTGGAGGACGGGAGGTAGAAGCCCCGGGTTCCCAGGCTTTCCGCGACCGGATATTGGTCGGCGTAAAGGTAGGCGTAGACCGGCTGCAGGTGGATGGGGATGAAGAAACTGCGGGTTTCGATCCCGGCGTCGGCGAGCTTTTGCCGCAGGGCGTCCCGGGAAATCCCGTAGGAATCCTCCACCAGGATGCCGTACATCCAGAAAACCGCGCGCACTCCCGGGGACTGGTAGGGAACGGTGATCCCCTCGACGTTCTTGAGCAGGGAGGAGTAGAGGCGGGCGTGGGCGATCCGGGCGGCCACCAGCTCCTCCACCCGTTCCAGTTGCCCCAACCCGATCGCGGCCTGAAGGTTGGTCAGGCGGTAGCTGAAGCCCACCACCTTGTGCCAGAAGTGCCGCTCCCGGGTGAAGCCATAGTTGCGCATGGTCCGGGTGCGTTCGGCCAGTTCGTCGTCGTCGGTGATCACGATCCCGCCTTCTCCGGTGGTGATGATCTTGTTGGCGTAAAAACTGAAGGCGGAAACTTTCCCGAAACTTCCGACCTTTTTCCCGCGATACTCGGCCCCGTGAGCCTCGGCCGCGTCCTCCACGATCATAATCCCGCGCCGCCGGGAAATCTCGTCGATCGCGTCCATGTCCGCGGGGTGCCCGTAGGTGTGGATGGGCATGATCGCCTTGGTCCGGTCGGTGATCTTTTCCTCGATCTTGCGCGGGTCGAGGTTCCAGGTCCTTTCCTCGGCGTCCACCAGGACCGGGCGGGCCCCCAGGTAGTTGATGGCGTTGGCGGTGGAGATCATGGTGAAGGCGGGGATGATGACCTCGTCGCCTTCCTCGATTCCGGCGGCGGCCAGGGCCAGGTGCAGGGCCGTGGTCCCGGAGTTGGTGGTGATGCCGTGGCGGACGCCGCAATAGGCGGCGAACCCGGACTCGAACTCGTCCACGAAACGCCCTCGCGAGCTGATCCAATTGGTGTCCATGCATTCGAGCACGTATTTGCGCTCGTTGCCGCCGAGGGTAGGCTCACAGACCGGGATCTTCTTGGCCTTGGGATTGAGCACCGGTTCCGGCCCGGCCATGGCCGAAGCCTTGGCCAGGGCTTGCGCTTGCAGTTTTTTCAGTCTGTCGGCATCCATTAGCGTTTCCATGTTGGTTTCGGGTTGGTCCTAAATCGCACAAAACCTTAATTTATAAGATAAAGCGCCTCAATGGCAAGGGCCAAGCTCAAGACGTATCGTCCCTCGCTGCGCTCGGGACTTGCAGTATCGTTCCTCGCTGGGCTCGGAACTTGTCGTATCGTCCCTCGCTGCGCTCGGGACTTGCAGTATCGCCGCGCCTCCGGCGCGGCTTGCCGCTGAAGGCTGAGGTAGGGGCCGCTGGCATCACGCAAAGGCGCCAAGACGCAAAGACGCCAAGATTCGGTCTGTTCACGTCATTGCGAGGAGGACCGAGCGAAGCGAGGGACGACGAAGCAATCTCTTAAAGCACTGAGGGTGTGGGGGGATTGCTTCGCCCCTTCGGGGCGCGCAATGACATTAAATTCAAGCAGCGCTCCTGAATTCTGACTCCTGTTTCCTGTATCCTGGTTTGGGCCGGATTACTGATCACTGATCACTGTCACGTCCTGATTTCCGTTTGACACCTTTTGGTTAGTTGACCGTGCATGATT
>CAZIEA010000112.1:0-1005 GCA_964538495.1 uncultured bacterium
GCCTTCAGCCTGCCCTTTTTTTTCACCATGAGGAACATGAAGGAAAAAATCTGAGCTAATCTGTGTAATCTGTGGACAAAAATAATCTGCGGTAATCCGCGAAATCTTAGTTTTGGTTCGCGTGGATTCGCGGTTTCTTTCAGCGGGAGGCGACGGGGAGGCCGCGGGAACGCAGGTATTGCTTCACCTGGGCAATACTCAGGGTCCGGTAATGAAAGACCGAGGCGGCCAAAAGGACCCGGGCGCCCCCTTCCGTCGCCCCCCGGTAAAAATGCTCCAGGGTCCCGGCCCCGCCCGAAGCGATCACGGGAATATCGACTGCTCCCGAAACCGCGCGGGTGAACTCGAGGTCGTAGCCGGCGCGGGTCCCGTCCCCGTCCATGCTGGTAGGGAGAAGAGCGCCCGCCCCCAGGTCACGGCAGCGCCGGGCCCACTCCGAAGCGTCCAGGCCCGTGGGCTTGGTCCCCCCGGAAACCATGACCTCAAACCCGGAGGTCAGGGCGGGGTTTCTTTTCCCGTCGATGGCCACGATTACCTTTCCCGCGCCGTAAGCGGCCGCGGCGCGCCGGACTAATTCCGGATCCCGGACGGCGGCGGTGTTGATGGAAACCTTGTCCGCCCCGGCCCCGAGGACCGCCTCGATGTCCTCCAAGGAAGCGATTCCGCCGCCTACCGTAAGCGGGATCGAGATCGCCGCCGAAACATCCCGAACCCACTGGAGCCGGGTGGAACGATTTTCCAACGTAGCGGCAATATCGAGCATGGCCAGCTCGTCAGCCCCCTCCCGGTCGTAAAAAGCGGCGTTTTCCGCCGGATCGCCGACCTCCCGGAGCCCGACGAAATTCACTCCCTTCACCACTCTCCCTTCTTTCATGTCCAGGCAGGGCATGATCTTGATCGCGTCCATTTTTCTCTCCCGGGTTCCGGTGTCAGCATAGAGCAGAGGGCATGGAGCCTAGCGTCAGTATACCGGGTTGAGGGTTCAGGGTTCAGGGTTCAGGTAAA
>CAZIEA010000112.1:1105-3826 GCA_964538495.1 uncultured bacterium
CCCGTAATCCGTAATCAGTGATCCGTAATCCGGTAAACAGGGTTCAGGGTTCAGGTAAACCCGTAATCCGTAATCAGTGATCCGTAATCCGGTAAACAGGGTTCAGGGTTCAGGGTTCAGGGTTCAGGAGCCGGTCCACTAAGTCCACTTCGTCCATAACGTCCACTCGGTTCCACATGCCTACATGTGAATGTAGCGGCAGTCCCTTCAGCCTTCAGCCTGCCTTTCAGGGCCAAACCTCATACCCCACACCTCACACCGAGTACGAGCACAAAAAATAATCTGTGAAATCTGTGGACATGCTTCAGCATAGAGCAGAGGGCATAGAGCATAGGGTTCAGGAAAACCGGGGTAAACAGTATGCAGGCAGCAGTAAGCAGTCGCCTGAATTCGTGTAATTCGCGGAATTCGTAGTTCAACCCATAATCCGCGCAATCTGCGTAATCTTAGTTGCAGTTGGCGGAGATTCGCGAGATTCGCGGTTAAGTTCGTGTAATTCGCGGAAGGCGGTTTCAGGGAAGGGAGTAAATTGCCAGGGTGGGGCCGGGCCGGACGGCCCGGGAGAACCCGGCCAGCGGAACATAAAAGGCGTCGAAGGGGTCGAAGACCGTTCCCGGGGCGCCGCTCCCCTCGGCCCGGTAGAGTTCCCGCAAGCCCGCCGTCGTTTCCGCCGCGCCGCCCGGGCGGAAACTGGAGTATTCCAGGGGATGCTCGTCCGCCACCAGCCATCCCCCCGTGCCCTCCAGGGCCAGGACCGCCTCGGCGCGGGCGGGCGGGGATTCCCAGACCGCCCGGGGCTGAAGCTCGAATCCCAGCGGGCGGGGAAAAATCAGGGGAGAGGGAAAAAGCAGGAGTCGCGTCGCGGGCTTTTCCCGGCGCAGCCACTCCCCCGCCAGCAGACGGCTGTCCGGCCGGGAAGAGATAAAACTGTCGAACTCCAGCGCCCGCAACCCCGGCTCCAGGGCAACCAGGAAAACCGCCAGGGGCAGGAGAATTTTCCCCCCGGGAACCAGGCGCAGGAACCGGACCAGGAGCTCGGCGCCGGCCAGCGCCAGGAAGGGAATGAGCGGCATGGTGTAGCGGAGGAAACAGGACTTCTGGAAAGCCAGAACCCCGTAAAAGGAAAAGACAAAAGCGGCCACTATCCGCCAGGGGACGGAGCGCCGCGAGGCCGCCAGAGCATAAAAAATTCCGGCCAGGGCCAGGATTTCCAGGGGCGGGCCCAGCCCGTAGCGCAGGGAAAAAACCAGGTGATAAATTCCCCCCCTCATCCCCGCCGCCCCAGGCACGAGTTCGAACCCCCGGGAAAACTGGGAAAGAAAAATCCCCTCTCCCACTTCTTTCCAGAAGGCCCCGGCCCGGAGCAGGATCCAGGGATTGCAGAGCAGAAAAGTCCCGGCCAGGACCGCGAGGCCGGCAAAAAGCTTTCCCCAGCGAGCGCGGGGAGAGGAAAAGTGGGCGGCCAGGAGCGGGAAGACCAAGCAGATCCCGTAATACTTGGTCGCGGACGCCAAGCCGATGAGAAGGCCGGAAAGAAGATAGTCCCTCCGGGCTCCCCGCCCGGCCAGGGACGCCAGCGGGAAAAAAGCCAGAAGCAAGACCACGACCAGCGCCACGTCAAGCAGGGCAAAATGGGCCTCCCGGACCGGGAGAAAGGCGAAGGCGTAGAAAGCCGCCGCGGCCAGGCCGGTTTCCCGGGAGAAAAGCTTAGCCCCCAGCCGAAAGACCAGCCAGACCGCCAGAACCCCCAGGAGGCAGGAACTCCAACGCAGGGAAAGAATCCAGGCGGAGGTGAGAGCCTCGGGTGCCGCCTCCGGGCCCGCCAGGGCCCGAACCGCTTCGAGCAGGGGGCGGGCCAGGTAAAACGGCAGGCTCGGCCAGATGTAATAGCCGGGATCGGGGCGGGAAAATCCCACCCGCAGCGCGACGGCAATCAGGCGGTCCTCGTCCGGCCGAACCCAGGAACAGGGGAGACCGTAGGTAAGCCCCCAGGCGCGCAGGGCGAACGCGAAGGCCAGGATAGCCCAAAGCCAGCCGCGCCCGAATCTCATAGTGCCGCGCCTCATGCCTCACACCCCTCGATTCCGATCAGCATCCAGCCTGCCTTTTAAACCGGTAATCCGTGATCCGTAATCCGTCGGAAACCAGGATACAGGAGTCAGGAGTCAGGAGACGCGAACTTTTGCCCCTGATTAACTCTGATTTCCCTGATTACTTCTCCGCCACTCCTTCAGCCTGCAGTTGCCCCCTACATGCTCTACATGTCCTACATGGTGAATAAAGCGGCCTTTCCTTCAGCCTGCCCTTTTTTCACCATGAAGCTCATGAAGAACATGAAGGAAAATCTGTGAAATCTGTGGAAAAAACAATCCGTGAAATTTGCGGGAAACGGGCTCAGGGAGCAAGAGCCAGCTCCAGCGAGCGCTCGCGCAAATCCACTTTCTTGATCCGGACCCGGACGGGGTCGCCCAGGGAAAAGGCGCCACGGCGGACGCCGCGGCCGGCCGACAAGGAGCGCGCGGGCAGAAACCCGGAAATCAGGTAATCGTTAAGGTGGACGAAAAGCCCGGGTTTTTTCACCGCGACCACTATCCCCGGAAAAGACCTCTTTTCTCCCCTCTCCAGTCCCTGACGGAAAAACTGGAGCTTGCGCAAGAGCAGCATTTCCCGCTCGGCTTCCAGCCCCCGGCGCTCGGTTCGGGAGCAGAGCCGGGCCAGGGC
>CAZIEA010000112.1:3836-5524 GCA_964538495.1 uncultured bacterium
TTCCGGATCCGGGAAAGGGTCCCCGGCCATGGCCGCCTTGAGCAGGCGGTGAGTGACCAGATCCGGGTAACGCCGGATCGGGGATGTGAAATAAGCGTACTCGCCCGCGGCCAGGCCGAAATGCCCGGAATTAACCGCCGAATAAGCGGCGGGGCGCAGGGAACGCAAGAAAGCGGACTGGACCACGTAGCCCAGGGGGAGGGAGCGGACAGAATCCAGAAAGGCCTGGAACCGCCGGCGATCGCCCAACCTCCCCGGGGAAAGCCCGAGACCGCGGGCGAATTCGGCGAACTCCCGCAGGCTTTGCCCGTCGGGGGGTTCGTGCACCCGGTAAAGCAAAGGCGCCCGGCGGCGGGCCAGAAACCTGGCTGCCTCCTCGTTGGCGGCGATCATGAATTCCTCGATCAGGGAATGGGAGACGTCGGATCGTTCCAGGTATATTTCCTCGATCAGGCCGGCGGGATCGAAGACGACCTTCTCCTCGGGCAGGTCGAGGTCAAGGGCGCCCCGGGCGGACCGAGCCGTCTTCAGGCGCCGGGCCAGAGCCGCCATCGCCGAAAGCTTCGCCGCCAGGGAGAGAGCTTTTTCCCGCTCGGCGGGGAGACGTTGCTCGATGATCCGGGCCACCTCGGGATAAGTGAACCGGCGCCGGGAACGGATCACCGAGGAAGCGAAGCGCCGCCCCAGAAGCCGGCCGGCCGGATCGTAGGTCAGGAAAACCGAGAGGGCAAGCCGGTCGACGCCTTCCTGGAGGCTGCAGATCCCGGTAGCCAGAACGGGGGGGAGCATATGAAGAACCCGGGCCGGGAAATAAACGCTGGTCCCCCGCTCCCGGGCTTCCCGGTCCAAAGCGGAATCCGGAAGGACATAATGGGAAACATCGCTGATGTGAACGCCAAGAACGGAATTCCCCTCCCCGTCCTGCTCCAGGGAAACGGCATCGTCGAAGTCCCGGGCATCGGGGGGATCGATGGTAAAGACGGTCAAACCGCGCAAGTCTTCCCTCCCCGCCAGGTCGGAAGGGGTAATCTCCCCGGGAAGACGCCCAGCTTCATCCAGCGCCCGGGGCCCGTGCCGCTCGGGGAGTCCCGCGCCCCGGATCACCCCCAAGGTGTCCACGGCCGGATCAGAAAGACTCCCGAGCACTTCGATCACTTCCCCCCGGATGTCGCCGGGGCAGGTCCCGGGAATCAGCCTGACCGCCACTTTCTCCCCGGCCCCTCCCTTGTCCCCCGGGGGCAGGTAGATGGGAACCGTGTAGGCGGGGTTGTCGGGGAGGAAACGGCGGAGGGCCTTTTCCCGGATAACGGTCCCCACGATTTCCAACGCCCCCCGTTCCAGGATCCCTACCACCCGGCCGCGAGCCTTGCTCCCCAGCCAGCCGCCGGCGTCGTCCAACTCGACCTCAACCCGGTCCCGGTGCAAGGCGCCCCCCATTCCCTCGGCGGGGATATAGATATCCGCGCCCCCCTCGTCCGCCCGGAGAAAGCCGAAACCCCGGGGATTGACCTCCAGGACGCCGCTCAAGCTCGGCGGCGGCGGCGCGGAACGCCAGCGGTGCCGGGTCCGCTCCAGCTTGCCGGCCCGTTCCAGTTCCAGGAGGGTTTCCCGCAACCGCGCCCGGTCCTTTCCCCCCAGCCCCAGGCCGGCGGCGATCTCGCCGAAGGTGAGCGCCGCCGCGGCGGGCG
>CAZIEA010000112.1:5534-7787 GCA_964538495.1 uncultured bacterium
AATATCATCTCTTCCAGGGCGGCACGCCCGCTGGAAGGCCGGGGCCGGAGGGCCGGGGTCCGCTTTTCCCGGCGCCCGCGGGCCCCGCCCCGGCGGCCGGACTGGCGGGAAGGCGGGCTCACTGCCGGATGAAGCGGCCCCGGTATTTCCCCTTGCCGATCGTGTATTCGAACACGAACTGGCAGATCCGGGTGCCGGGATGGATGGCCAGGGGGATGGGGCTGGCGTTGTACATTTCCAGAATCTGGTGGTTGGAGATCCCCGGCTGCATGAGACTGGCGGTGATGTGGACCAGCAGTCCCAGGCGGGCGAAACGGCTCCTCCCTTCCAGCCAACCGCAGATATTCTCGGGAAGAGTGATCTTCTCGACCGTGATCCCCATCACCGACTCTCCCGGCAGGAGGAGAAAATGTTCCCGGACCGTAACCTCCCGGGTCACCTTCCGGTAGTCGGCCCGGTCGGTGACGTGGAAAATATCGCGGACCTTGTCGTAGACCCAGAACCGGTTGGAGATGTGCAGATCGACCGAGGCCGGGCCAACCTGGCTCATCCGGAACGGCTCGATCCCGATCACTCCTTCCCGGATCAACCTGACCAGCTCGCTACGGGCAATCACGCTCATTTTTCACCCCTTGTCTTTCCGGAGCTCGCCCCCGGCAGTAAGACTATATTACTTCAGCCTCCCGGCCCTGGTAAGCTATAATGTCGGTATAAACAGGAAACAGGAGACAGGATTCAGGAGGCAGGAAAACCCGTAATCCGTGATCAGTGATCCGTAATCCGGCAAACAGGGTTCAGGGTTCAGGGTTCAGGAGCCGGTCCACTAAGTCCACTTCGTCCATAACGTCCACTCGGTTCTACATGTCTACATGTGAATGTGGCGACAGTTCCTTCAGCCTTCAGCCTATTTTTCCACCATGAAGAAACATGAAGAAAAAATCTGAGTTAATCTGTGAAATCTGTGGACAGAATTAATCTGCGGAAATCTGCGTAATCTTAGTTTAGGTTGGCGTGAATTCGCAAGATTCGCGGTTTCCTGCAGCCTAACTTCCTCACCACAGAGTTCACAGAGAGAAACAGAGGCCACAGAGAAAACTTTTTTCTTACCATGAAGATCATGAAGAAAAAATCTGAGTTAATCTGTGAAATCTGTGGACAGAATTAATCTGCGGAAATCTGCGTAATCTTAGTTTAGGTTGGCGTGAATTCGCGAGATTCGCGGTTAAACCCGTGAAACCCGAACCGATCAATAGTTTGAGTCTGGTCCTGGAGGAGCCGGAGATCTCGCTTTACCGGCTCCAAAGCCGCTGCGCCCCGGGGTTGGAAATTTACTGCGCCTCCACCCCGCCTACCCGCCGGATACTGAACCGGGCCGAAATCGCCGGGGTCGACTTCACCCTGGCCCTCCAGGAGGGAGTGACCGCCGTCCTTTCCCGCTTCCCGGACCAGGCCGAGCGGGAACGGATGACGGACACGGGCGCCGGAGTGATCAACTTTCTGCGTTCCGGACTCAACTTCGGGCTCCGCGAGGCCCTGGCCGACGCCTGGGGGTTCAACTCCCACCTTTCCTCCTTTATCACCTCCCAACGGGAACGGGATCGTTACGGCCGCTGGTTCATCCGGGAGGACGCCTACCGGAAAATCGAGCTCCCGGCGGAATCCACCCTCTTCATCGGGGAGATCGTAGCCACCGGGGTGACCATGCTCAACGGTCTCCAGATCATCGGACAAATGGCCAAAAACCTGGGCAAGCCCGTCCGCAACCTGGTTTTTTTCACCGTCGGCTGCCACAAGATCGAAAAAGCCCTGCTCGACTTCGACCGGCTGATGCGTTGCTCCTTCCCGGGATATCACAAAACCTACCTGTTTTATTTCGAGGGCAAATTTCACCTCGCCGACTCCAAGACCGAGGCCAGCATCAAGCTCCAGGGTACCGACCTGATGCGGAAGGCGGCCCTGCTCGCCCCGGAATTCGAACTCGAGCAGTTCGACCCGGCCCTCACCGCCCTGGAACGCTGCGTGATCTACGATGGGGGGGCGCGGGCCTTCAACCCCGGGCTGCATCGACACGAGCTGGTTTCCTATTGGCGGGACATGGCCGCCCTGGGGGAACAGGGCATGAGCCTGGAACAAGCCCTGCGGGAACGCTGGCCGGCCCCGGAATACCTCCTGGATTTCGAAAGCTTCGCCGAACTGAAAAAACCGTTCTGGCCGGGACTCGCCCCCTCCCGGCTCGAGCGGATTTACCGGGCC
>CAZIEA010000112.1:7797-8353 GCA_964538495.1 uncultured bacterium
CCGCAAAGCCGGGTTCGCTCTGCCCGCCGGCCCGGGAACGGCTGGTGGCGCTGGAGAAGCTTCCGTGAGGTTTCCGGCCGCCTTGACATTGGCGGCGCTCCTGGTCCCCGGAGGGGCCGAGGCAGGGGAGCCGACCCCGACCCCGATACCCCGGGGAACCCCTTTCGACCTGGCTCTTTACTTTGCCCGCCCGGGCCGGGTTTTTTGTTGGTCGGAAGCGGGAAAAGCTTCCTGGGAAAACCAGACCGATTGGGTCGTCACCGAGGAGAGGCCCTACCTCACTCAGGACGGTTTTTTCCGGGCCGGCTGGAACGTCCAGGGCGGCCGCCCGGTGATCCAGATCAGGCTCAACCGGCCGGGAAACGCGGCCATGGACGAAGCAGTGCTGGGAAACATTGGCCGCTCCGCCGTCCTGGTCTGGAACGGCCGGATCCGAAATGTCTTCGAACTCCGGCCCCGGTACCATCCCAATGCCATCGCGATCAGCGGCGATTTTTCGGAAGCCGAGGCCAGGGCGATCACGGACCTGATCAATTACCGCCCCACCCCCACGCCC
>CAZIEA010000113.1:0-8199 GCA_964538495.1 uncultured bacterium
TTCTTTTCCACAGATTACACAGATTTACACAGATTTTTCCTTCATGCTCTTCATGTCCTTCATGGTGAAAAAACCAGGCTGAAGGCTGAAGGCTGAAGGAACTGCCGCACCAATTGAACCGCGAATCTCGCCAATCCACGCGAACCGAAACTAAGATTCCGCAGATTACGCAGATTATTTCTTTTCCACAGATTACACAGATTTACACAGATTTTTCCTTCATGCTCTTATGTTCTACATGCCTACATGTGAACAAAGCGGTTGAATTCGTGAAATTCGTGGATAGGGAGAAGCGATGAAAGTCAGCGTGGTCATCCCGGTTTATAACGAGGAAAAAACCGTTCTCGAACTCCTCCGGAAGGTCCTGGCCCAGGAAACGGTGGGCGAGGTGGTGGTGGTGGACGACGGCAGCAGCGATTCCACCCGCGAGCTCCTGCGCTCCGTCGCCGACCCCCGGGTCAGGGTTGTCCTCCAGGAGGCCAACCAGGGCAAGGGGGCGGCGCTGAGAGCCGGGTTCGCGAGCGCTTCCGGCGATGTCATCATCATCCAGGACGCCGATCTCGAATACGATCCCGGGGAGTATTCCAAGCTTCTCGCCCCCATCCGGGAAGGGGTGGCCGACGTGGTGTACGGGGCCAGGTTCCTGGGCGGCCCCCATCGGGTCCTCTATTTCTGGCACTATTGCGGCAACAAGCTCCTCACCCTGCTTACCAACGTCTTCTACAACGTCAATCTCAACGACATGGAAACCTGCTACAAGGTTTTCCGGCGCTCCGCCCTGGAGGGAGTGACGATCAGGTCGGACCGCTTCGGCTTCGAACCCGAAATCACCGCCAAGATGGTCAAATCCGGGCAGAGGATCTACGAGGTCCCGGTCTCCTATTTCGGGAGAACCTACCAGGAAGGGAAAAAGATCACCTGGAAGGACGGGTTGATCGCCTTCTGGACCATCCTGCGCTTCCGTTTCAGCGACTGACCTACCCCCGGGAGACCCGGCAAGAACCCATGACCACGGCAAAAAAAATCCTGCTCCTGGCCGGGGTGCTTCTCGCCTTAACCCGCCCCGTCGCCGGGGAGGCCGATCGGCCGGCGCTCATCCGCCCGGTGGTGAACCGGGACTATCTTCCCTGTCTTCTGGATCTGATCGCGGGAGCGGAAAGGAGCATCGAGTTCGTCCAACTCGAGTTTCACTACGACCCGGAAGTGAAAAAGGTCCAGGACGCGCTCCGGGCGGCCCGGGAACGGGGAGTCAAGGTCCGCGGCCTGATCGAGGACGACATCTCCTTTAACCGGACCAGCCACAAGTATCTTAACCAATTCGGGATCGAGACCCGGCTCGACACTCCCGCCAAGATGCTGCACAACAAACTCTTCGTGGCCGACGGGAAAAAGGTCCTGCTCGGCTCCAGCAACCTTTCCGCCAACTCGATCCTCAACAACAACGAGACCAACATCTACGTCGAGGACAAGCCGATCGGCGCCTTCTTCCGGGAATATTTCGAGCAGCTCTGGGCCGAGAGCTCCCGGGAACCCCGGGACGAGTCCGTCCGCGGCCCGCTCCTGCGGACGGTAATCAACCGCCAGCATTTCCCGGTTCTGGCCGAACTGATCACGGAGGCCAAAAGCCGGATCTGGGTAGTCATGTACGGAATGAGCTACAACGCCCGCTATGCCGACTCCCAGCCCAACCGCCTGATCGACTCGCTGATCGAAGCGGCCGGCCGCGGCGTCGAGGTCCGGGTCGTTCTGGACGAAAGCGACTACAACCAGGGCATCAACCAGGTCAACCGCGAGACCGCCGCGCGGCTGGAAAAGGGCGGGGTCAAGGTCCGTCTCGACCTCCCGGAGGTCACCACCCACGCCAAGCTCGTGATCGCCGACGACCGGGTCCTGGTCGGATCGGCCAACTGGGGGCACTCGGCGCTGGCGATCCGCAACGAGTCGAGCCTGCTTGTGAGCGAACCGGAGACGGCGGCATTTTTCGCCCGTTACTTCCAGGCCCTCTGGGAAAAGGGAACCTACCCCGGGGAGAAGGCCTCCGGCCCGGCCCCCTGGCCCGGACCGACGGAGAAAATCCCGTGTCCGCAACCCTGAAACAAAAACTCCTTTGGCTGCCGATCGCGGTCCTGTTGGCTGGAGCGGCTTACATCGTCTATAACACTTTCTTCATCGCCCGCGACTACATTTACGGCCCCCCGGTGCTCTTTACCCGGAATCGTTATTTCGAGCTGGACATCTATCCCCACGGATTCCAATCCGCCACGGTCTTCACCAATTCCGGGATCGAGGCGACCGCCCAGCCCGAGGATATCGCCATTTTGAGGCTTTTTTTGAAAAAACGCGGGGTGCGCGGCGTTTTCTTCGTCATCCCCGCCTACGCCGGTTCCTACCTCTTGCAGGACTCGCCCGAGGTCGTTCGGGAGCTGGAGGCGCTGGCCTCCGACGGCCACGAGATCGCCCAGGAGGGGACTTTTCACACCCTGCCCCCGGAAAAGGCGGGAGCCGAACTCGAATCCCTCCCCTACGACGAGCAAAAGGAACGGATCCTCCAGGGCCGCGACCAGTTAACCGAACTGGGGTTTCTCCCCTTCGGTTTTCGGGCCCCGGAATTCATAACCTCCCCCGACACCTTCCGGGTCCTGGAGACCTGCGACTATCTCTATTCCTCCAGCACCATTACTCCGCCCCGAACTTTCGGCACCCTGTTCCGGCCGGCCCTGACCGAAGGCCTGATCTACCCTTACCATCCCTCCGGCTATGACCTCCTGGAGTTCACCAACCAGATCAATCCCCTGCGGAAATTCGACAAGAGCGTCCGGCTCTTCCGCCGCCTGCACGCCCTGAACGGGGTCTTCGTCTACCACACCTTCATCGGCGAGGCCGCCCGACCGGAAGATCTCCTGATCCTGGAAAAATTCCTCGGGATCGTCCTGGCGGAAAACACCTGGTGCTGCACCTTGGGAGAGTTGAGCCGCTGGTGGCTGGGCCGGGAGAAACTCCGGGTCGAGACCGCCCGGAAAGGCGACACCTTCGAGGTCACGCTGATCAACCGGACCCCCTATCCTCTGCCGGACTTGGGGGCGACCTTCCTCAAGTACCCCTACGGGACCAGGCGCTTCCTGATCCGGGACGGAAAGGGCGCGGTCCTGGCCGAGGGCCCGATCCCGGCCTCGGGCAAGCTCTTCTTCTCCGTCTCCCCCGATCCTTCCGTAAACCGTAATCCGTGAACCGTAATCCGGCCCTTCGCGGAATTCGCAATTCAACCCGACGCGCCGCGCAGGGCCAGCCAGCAGCCGGCGTCGATCTCGCAGCCCGCTGCCGCCTCGGCCCGGAAAAATTCCTCCAGCTTGCCGGGCTCGACCAGCGCCACCTCGATCTCCTCTTCCGGCTCCAGTTCCTGGCGGGGCCGGAGATTGGCCGGGTCCGTTTCCGCAATCTCCATCTCCACCACCCGCAGGTCGCAGTCCAGGACCGCCGGGTTGATCTTGAGCGGGGGGCTCACGCGCACCACCCGCCCGAGGTAGCCGGTCTCTTCCTTGAGCTCCCGGGCCGCGTGGCCGGCCGGGTCGATCCCCGGGTTCACGCAGCCGGCCGGGAGCGAGATCACCGGGCGGTTGATCCCGGGGCGGAACTGCCGGATGAGCAGGTGCCGCCCCGAGGGGACAAGCCGGGCCACGATGATCACCACCGTCTCCTGGCGGCTGCGCACGATCACCTCCCACTCCATTGCCGTGCCGGAGCGGGTCCGGTAGAGCACCCGTTTCAGGGAAAGCCAACTTCCCCGGCAGATGAAATCTTCGCCCTTCTTTTCCATTCCTGCTCCTTTCCCGGGGCGGTTTCCCCTTTTCCCCCGGCCGCGCGGATATCATACTAACCTATCCTCAAGACTGAGCATAGAGCAGCGGGTCAGGAAACAGGAATCAGGAAACAGGAATCAGGAGTCAGGAGCCGCCAAATTCGAATTTAACTACATGTCCTACATGCCTACATGTGAATGCGGCGGCAGTTTCTTCAGCCTTCAGTCTTCAGCCCTCAGCCTGGTTTTCTACATGCCCTACATGCCTACATGTGAATGCCGGAATCTTCGGCCGGGGCGGATCTTATGAGCGATTCGGTGCTGGAGCTCCGGGGGATCAGCCTCCGGCGCGAGGACGTCCGGATCCTCCGGGGGATCGACTGGCGGATCGAAGCGGGCGAGCACTGGGCCCTGCTCGGGGCCAACGGCTCGGGCAAGACCACGCTGCTCAAGGTCATCACCGGCTACGAGTGGCCGAGCGCAGGCGAAGTCCGGGTCCTGGGCAGGGAATACGGCGCCTGCGACCTCCGGTTGCTGCGCCGGGAAATCGGGCTGGTCAGCCACGCGCTGGAGGAACGGCTCCACCCCTCCGACTCGGCGCTGGAAACCGTTCTTTCCGGCCTCGACGCCAGCTTCGGGCTTTACCGGGACTTCACGCCAGAGGAACGCGCGGCCGCGGAGAACGCCCTGGCTTCGGTGGGCTGCGCACAAATCGCGGAGCGGAAAACCGCTCTGCTCTCCCAGGGGGAAAAACAGCGCCTGATCCTGGCCCGGGCCCTGGTGGGAAATCCCCGCCTGCTCATCCTGGACGAACCCTGCGTCGGGCTCGACCCCGCCGCCCGGGAAGATTTCCTCCTCGGGCTGCAGGCGGTCGCCAGCGCCCACAAATCCCCCACTCTGCTCCTGGTTACCCACCATATCGAGGAAATCGGCCCCTGGGTCACGGGCGTCCTGCTCCTGCGCGCGGGCCGGGCCCTGGCCAAGGGCGAACCGGGGCGGGTCATGACCGGGGACCTGCTCAGCCGGGCCTTCGACCGGCCCTTCCGAGTCCGGCGGCAGAAAGGCCGCTGGAGCCTCCTCCCCGGGGAGGCAGGCGGAATTCCCCCGGAAGCGGGAGGGGGGGGGAAGGGTTCAGGGTTCAGGGTTCAGGGTTCAGGAACCCCACGTAATCAGTAATCCGTAATCCGTCGAGATTCAGGATACAGGAAACAGGAGTCAGGAGACGCCAAATTCGAAATTCGAAGTCAGAAACCCGAAACAGCGTGATGCTTTGCGCGTCCGATACCGATAGCGATAGCGATACCGATTCGCGCCTAAACCCTGAACCCAGAACCCTGATCCCTTCTACATGCCCTACATGTCTACATGTGAATGCGGCGGCAGTTCCTTCAGCCTTCAGCCTGCCCTTTGGGCCGCCCTGATTGGGCTGCTTTGGCTCCTGACCCCGGTCCGGGTCACGGGCTACGACGGCGGTTTCTACCTGGCCATGACCCGCACCCCTTTCTCCCCCGCGGATTCGGTCCGGACCGCCCCCTACGCCTGGCGGATCCTTCCGGCCTGGATCCTGCATTTCGTCCCCGGCGACCCCCTGGACGTTTACACGGTTTTTAACGCCCTGGCCGCCGGCCTCGCCGCCCTGGTCTTTCTCCGGGTCCTGCGCCGGATGGGTTTGCGCGCCCCGGAGACCGGCTTGGCGGTCTTTTTCTTCCTGACCTGCTGGGTCAACGTCCGCTTCGCCTTCTACAACCCCATCCACGTCGACAGCGCTTACTACTTGATCCTGGCGGCGGCCTTTTGGGCGCTTCTGGCCGGACGGGACCTTCCTTTCCTCCTCTGCCTCCTGGCGGCCGCCTGCACTCGCGAATATTTTCTCGCCCTTCTTCCCGCCCACTATCTCTTCCGGCGACGGCCGGGGCGGGGGCTCGATTTCCCGATTCTGGGCCGGACGGCGCTGCTGGCGGCGGCGCCGCTGGCCCTTTTCGTCTCCCTGCGGCTTTTCATCCCCGCGCGCAACGGCGATTTCGGCTATCTCGCCCACGGGCTCTACTTCGGCCGGATGGCCCTGATCCACTGGCCCCGGATGATCTACTCCTTCTTCAACGCCTTCGGCGCGGCCGGGGTGATCCTGCTCCTGGGCGCGCCCGCCGCCGGGCGGGAACTCCGGCGCTCGCCGTGGCTGGCGGCCTACCTGGGAGCAAGCCTGGTCTTCTGGGTCTTCGGGGGCGTGGCGGCCGCCGTCATCCGGCAGCATCGGGAAATCTACGCTTCCCCCCCGGTCCTCATCCTCCTGGTCCTTCTGCAACTTTTCCTGATGCGTTTTTACCTGCCGCTTAAGCCCGAAAACTACCGGCTCTTCTGGTGGAGCGACGTCAGCTTCATGCCCGCGGCCGAGCTGGCCCGGAGCGCCCGGGCCGGGGGCCTGGCGGGCTTGGCTTTCGCAGCGGCCCTGGCCGGCACCCGGCTCAAAAAATCCCGCCCGGCGATCCGGCCATAAGACAGTTGACAAGAATCCGCCGGGGAGCGGATACTTTTGAAATCAAACTCTACGTCTGCATCAGGGAGGTGGCGATGAAGAAGCTGACGGCGGTGTTTTTCGGGCTGGCCATTTTCGGGCTGGCCGGCAGCGCCCGGGCCCAGTTCGGCCTCGAGGCCCACGGTCTTTACACCTTTGAATATTCCCACGATGACCTCAATACCATCGAGGAGTTCGGGGGCGGGGGCGGGCTGACCTGGAAAATCATCAAGTGGTTCCGGTTGGATCTCGCCGCCGATTATTACCGCCCCAAGATGCGTTGCCCCGTCTCCGAGGACCAGGGCAAGATCCGTTTCGTCCCCGTCACCATCGGGGCCGCCGTGGGCGGGCCCGTCACCGACTGCCTTTTCCTCTACCTGGGCGGGGGCACGGGCTGGAGCTTCAACTCCGCCTCCGGCGACGAGATGGAGGCCAAGGATTGCCTGGTCTGGTACACCGCCGCCACCCTGGAATACCTCTTCACGGGCAACCTCGCCCTCCAGCTCCAGTACCGCTACACCTTCATCGAACCTGACATCAAGAACAAGCCCATGGATATGCTGAGCAAGGACGTGAGCTTCGACCACATGGAGGCGAGAATCGGTCTCGCCTTCTATTTCTGAGAAAAAAACAGGCAACCAAGGAGGATAGGTGATGAGGACATTAATCATCACGCTGGCGATCGCGGCCGTGCTGGCGGCGGCCCCGGCTTTCGCCCAGACTACCGCGTCCGGGGGAAGCACCACCACCAAGACGACCCTCGGGCTTGAGGCCCACGGGCTCTACGCCATAGCTTTCAACGACGACGATCTGAAGACGGACGACGTCTTCGGAGGCGGGGGCGGGATCGTCATCGCCCTCGGCGACAACGTCAAGCTCGACCTCGGGGGCGACTATCTCAAGCCCGAGAACAAAGACATCAGCGAGATCAAGACCCAGTTCATTCCCGTGACCGGAACCCTTCGGCTCGGCGGGTCCATTGCCGAGGTGGTCTTCATCTACGTCGGCGGGGGCGGGGGCTGGAGCTTCAACTCCTATGATGGTCCCGGGGACGAATACTTTGAGCTCGAGGACTGCTTCACCTTCCACGCTTGCGGCGGGCTCGAGCTCTTCCTCAGCCCCCAGATCGCGCTGCGCGGCGAGTTCCGCTACCTCTGGCTGCGGCCGGACGGGAAGGATAAGATTTCGGGCGAGAAGGAAGAAATCAAGTTCGACCACATACAGCTCCGCGCCGGCCTCGGGGTCTACTTCTAAACCCTGCAGCGGTAATTTACGAACAAACCGGCCCCGCCTCCGGGCGGGGCTGGTTTTTCTCGTATAGCCTCTCCGCCGCTTTATGGGAAAATAGTGATCTTCGCCGCTTCAGCAGCGGGAAACCAGTAACCAGGAGCGCAAAAAATGAGAATATCGGCCGTTGTATTGATTCTGCTGGCCTTGGCCGCGGGACCGGCTTTCGCCCAGACTGATGTGTCCGGGGGAAGCACCACCACTAAGACGACCTTCGGGCTCGAGGCCCACGGTCTTTATGCCCTCAGGTTCAGTGACGACGACCTGAAGACGGACGATGTCTTCGGCGGCGGGGGCGGAATCGTTTTCGCCCTCGGCGACAACGTCAAGCTCGACCTCGGGGCCGACTACTTCAAGCCCAAGAACGAGATCGACAGCAGTCTCAAGACCCAGTTCATCCCGGTGACCGGAACCCTCCGGCTCGGCGGGTCCATTGCCGAGGTGGTCTTCATCTACGTCGGCGGGGGCGCGGGCTGGAGCTTCAACGATGCGGACATCGCTCCCGTCTTAGACGACTTCGTGCTCGAAAACTGCTTCACCTACCACGCCTGCGGCGGGCTCGAGCTCTTCCTCAGCCCCCAGATCGCGCTGCGCGGCGAGTTCC